>JANQIA010000321.1 GCA_028282405.1 Rhodovibrionaceae bacterium | reverse complement strand
CACCCGGCGCAACCTGCTGCTCGGCGTCGCCGCCGGCTTCGCCACCCTGGTGCTGGTCACCTGGGTGCGGGTCAGCGGCTCCGACCTCCTCGCCGCGCTGCCGCTCTAAGCGGCCTCCTTTTCACCCCCACCCCAACCCTACCCCGTCAAGGGGGAGGGCTTAGTGATCACGGCATCGGCCGTCTCTCCCCAGATGTCACCCTTGGGCGAGCTGCGCAGGCTCGTAGAGCCGGAGCAGCGAGTTCCGAGGGTCCACGTCTCGGCCTGTGCCAAGCCGTGCCGTGGATGCTCGGAACTCGGCCCCGGGCCTGGCGGCCCAGTGGGCCTCGCCCAAGGATGACAACGAGAAATGCGGCGCCATAGGCTGACCATCCATCAACCGACAGAAGGCACGGGCCTCGCGGCTGCGTCCCCTCCGCCCCTGAGGGGGAGGGACAGGGAGGGGGGTTGCCTTGCTAACGACAAGCGCGTGATACGGAAGAGCTCTAAGCCGCTTCCTCCAGCGCGACGACGCCGGGGAGCTGCTTGCCTTCCAACCACTCCAGGAAGGCGCCGCCTGCGGTCGAGATGTAGGTGAAGCGTTCCGCGACACCCGCATGGCTCAAGGCCGCCACCGTGTCGCCGCCGCCGGCCACCGTCAGCAGGCGGCCCTGATCCGTCAGCTCCGCGGCGGCCTGCGCCACCTTCACCGTCGCCTCGTCGAACGGCGGCACCTCGAAGGCGCCGAGCGGCCCGTTCCAGACCAGGGTACGGCACTCGCCCAGCCGCGCGATGATCTTCGCCGTCGCATTCGGCCCGGCATCGAGGATCAGACTGTCGGCCGGCACCGCGTCGTTGGCGCAGACCGCCGTCGCCACACCCGGATCCAGCGCAGGCGCCGTTACCACGTCCTCGGGCAGCAGCACGTCGCAGCCGGCCGCCTTGGCCTGCGCGAGGATGTCCGCGGCCGTGTCGGTCATGTCGCGCTCGCAGAGCGACTTGCCGACGTCGTGCCCTTGGGCAAGCAGGAAGGTGTTGGCCATGGCGCCACCGACGATCAGCACCTGGACCTTGTCGACCAGATTGCCGAGCAGCGCCAGCTTGGTCGAGACCTTGGCCCCGCCGACCAGCGCCGCCACCGGGCGCTTCGGGCTCTCCAGCGCCTGCGCCAGATGCTCGAGCTCGGCCTGCATCAGGCGCCCGGCCGCTGCCGGCAGCAGGCGCGCGAGGCCCTCGGTCGAGGCGTGGGCGCGGTGGGCGGCGGAGAAGGCATCGTTGACGTAGAGATCGCCCGACGCGGCCAGGGCTTCGGCGAAGGCCTTGTCGTTCTTCTCTTCCTCCGGATGGAAGCGCAGGTTCTCCAGCAGCACGAGGCTGCCGGGCTCAGCGGCGGCGATCGCATCCTGGGCCGGCTGGCCGATGCAGTCGGAGGCGAAGTGGACGCTGGCGCCGGGGAGGGCCGCCTCGATGGCCGGGACCAGGGGCCGCTGGCTCATGTCGTCGCGCACCTGGCCCTTCGGCCGCCCGAGGTGGGACAGGAGCACCACCTTGGCGCCGCCTTCCAGCAGCGTCTTGAGGGTGGGCAGCGACCGCTCTATGCGCGTCGCATCGGTCACCTGGCCGTCCTTCATGGGAACGTTGTAGTCGACCCGGACCAGAACGGTCTTCCCGGCCGGCGAAAGGTCATCCAATGTCTTAAAGCGCGCCATCTCTGCCTCCTTGTTGCGGCTTTTCGCCCGTTTGCGAGACCATCCCAGCGGGAGTGTTCGCCTTCGTCATAGCGCAGTGAGAAATGAGAACAAGACCATAAGGAAAGTGCGGCCGCGACAGTCTGCCCGAGGCAATTGACGGCGTCCGCGAAAAACTCAATTCTCACTCTATGAACCCGATACTCCGCAGCAGCTACGCCCTGTCGCAGGCCGCCCGCATTGGCCTCTACTTCGGTCAATATTGGCTCTCGGCCCGGCTGACCAAGCCGGTTCAGCCAAAACGGCCGATCGAAGGCGCGACGCCGAAGACGGCGGACATCTTGGAGGACCTGCGCCAGTTGATGCAGCGGGACATGGCCAACATCGAGGCCGGCTATTATCGGGCGCCGCATGACCTGGGCCGCGACGCGGTCGATGCGCTGCTGGGCGCCGAGGCCTATTTCCGCGATCTGCCCCAGGTGGAGCGGCGGCGGCACAGCCGCCAGCACGACGAGGTGCGGCAGCAGGAGGACACCGAGAACGGCTATCCCCGCTATTACCTGCAGAACTTCCACTTCCAGAGCGACGGCTGGCTCAGCGAGCGCTCGGCCAGGCTCTACGACCATCAGGTCGAGGTGCTGTTCGGCGGCGGCGCCGACGCCATGCGCCGGCAAGCCCTGGTGCCGCTGCACCATTTCTTCACCGAGCGGCCGAGCCGCGGCGCCCGCCTGCTCGACGTCGCCTGCGGCACCGGGCGCTTCCTGACCTTCATCAAGGCCAACTACCCGCGCCTGGCGGTCACCGCCCTGGACCTCAGCCCCAACTATCTCGCCGAAGCCGAGCGCAACCTGGCGCCCTGGCGCGGCGTCGACTTCGTCCAGGCGGCAGCAGAGGAGACCGGCCTGGCCGACAACTCCTTCGAGGTCATCACCTGCGTCTATCTCTTCCACGAGCTGCCGCCGCGGGTGCGCCCGGCGGTGGCGAAGGAGATCGCCCGCCTGCTCAAGCCCGGCGGGATGTTCATCCTGATCGACTCGATCCAGCAGGGCGACCGGCCGGAATACGACGGCCTCTTGGAGTACTTCCCGGTCGCCTTCCACGAGCCCTACTACAGCAGCTACGTGGCCTGCGATCTGACCGAACTCTTCACCGACGCCGGCTTGGTCGAGGAAGAGGTCGACGTGACCTACTTCTCCCGAATGATGACCTTCCGCAAGCCGGAGTAGGCGCAGCGGGTCAACTCAGCGACCGCGCACTAGTTTCCAGCTTGTGACGCATGACGCAGTGCCCCTTGTTGTCATGCTTGGGCGAGGCCCACTGGGCCGTCAGGCCCCTGTAATCCAAGGGGGGTCGAGTTCCGCCTGTGGGCCGAAGCCTTGGCGAAGGCCTAAGCATCCACTCACCAGCCCGCACGGAACCCGATCGTGGACCCTCGGAACTCGCCACTGCGTGGCTCGCCCAAGGGTGACATCGCTGAACTGAACGACCATGCCGTGCACCACCACGCCCTCCCCTTGGAGGATGAGGCTTGCGGAGCAACCACCGCGAAGGGGTTTGCGGCCTCAACCGCTCGGCAGCACGGCGACGCCGAAGAGAGGGCCGTGCAGGTGCAGGAAGATGACGTAGGCTGCCACGCCGGCGACCACCCGCCAGACCCCGAGGCCGGCCCAGTCCATCTTGCTGCGCCCGGTGAGGATGGCGGCGAAGGGGATGAGCGAGGTGTTCATCGCCACCGGCCCCCAGGCCGAGCCCAAGGCGGCCTCCCGGCGCATATCGATATGCCGCATGCCAGCCAGGCTCAGCACCATGATGGCGCCGCAGAGAACCAGCGTCGCCAGATCGCCCTGGGCCAGCAGGTGGGAGGCGGCCCAGAGCACGGCGGCCCAAAGGAAGGGATGGCGCGTCACCCGCAGGATCCCGGGCGCCGGGTTCTGCGAGCTCGCCAGGGCCTCGCCGCCGAGCACCGTGGGGCTCTTGGTGGTCAGCCCGGCCACCGCCAGGATGAAGGCGAAGGGCATGACGAAGACCGGAACCCAGCGCAGCTCCGGCGTCGGCGGCCAGACTTCGTAGTAGGGCGCGGCGCCGTAGGCATAGGCCATCCACACGAAGGAGCCGAGCGCGACGGCGGAATAGAGGATGCGAAAGCCGGTCTCGCCCAAAAGGCTGTTGAGGCGCGGTCTCAAGGGACGGGAGGACAGGAGAAAATGCGAGGCGACAAAGAGAACGCTTGCCGCGAGGAGCGCATTCAGGCTTCCAATCATGTCCCCTCTCTCTGAACCGGATCTTCTTAGATGGAACAGCCCACCTCGTCCCAACCTGAGACATTGGACCCATTGGCCGAGATCATTCTGCACTTGGTGAGGCAGCGTGGGCCAGACAAGTCGATCTGCCCCAGCGAAGCGGCGCGCGCCTTCGCCGAGGGCCGGGCGCGCAAAAACGATCCGCCCGACCTCTGGCGGCGCTACATGACCGGGGTGCGGCAACAGGCACTGTTTCTCGCCCGCCAGGGCCGCATCTCCATCCTGCGCAAAGGCAAGCCGGTGGACCCCTTCGTGCCGGTCAAGGGCGTCATCCGCCTGTCGCTGCCGCGCCCCTTACCGGAGACCGCCCCCGAAACCACAGAGCCGGACGACGACAGCGCTCAGAGCTGAGGGTCGGGCAAGCCCAGGCTGCGATGGGCGGCCGTCAGGGTGTTGGCCAAGAGACAGGCGATGGTCATGGGGCCGACTCCGCCGGGCACCGGCGTGATGGCGCCGGCCACCGCGGCCGCCTCCTCGTAGGCCACGTCGCCGACCAAACGGCCCTTGCCGCCGGGCTCGGTGGGCTCCAGCCGGTTGATGCCGACGTCGATCACCGTGGCGCCGGGCTTCACCCAGTCGCCGCGCACCATCTCCGGCCGGCCGACGGCGGCCACCAGGATATCGGCGCCGCGGCAGACCGCCGGCAGGTCGCGGGTGCGGGAATGGGCGATGGTGACGGTGCAGCTTTCCTTGAGCAGAAGCTGGGCCATGGGCTTGCCGACGATGTTGGAGCGTCCGACGACGACCGCGTTGGCGCCGCTCAGATCGCCCAGATGGTGCTTCAGCATCATCAGGCAGCCGAGCGGGGTGCAGGGCACCATGGTGCTCTGGCCCGTCGCCAGCCGGCCGGCGTTGACCACATGGAAGCCGTCGACGTCCTTCGCCGGGTCGATGGCGTTGATCACCGCCTCGGCGTCGATCTGCTTGGGCAGGGGAAGCTGCACCAGGATGCCGTGAATGGAGGCATCCTTGTTGAGCTCGTCCACCAGCGCCAGGAGCGTCGCCTGCTCGGTCTCGACCGGCAGCTTGTGCTCGACGGACTTCTTGCCGACCTCGATCGTCTGCTTGCCCTTGTTGCGCACATAGACCTGGCTGGCCGGGTCCTCGCCGACCAGCACCACCGCCAAGCCCGGCGTCACGCCGTGGCTGGCCTGAAGGCTCTTCACACCTTCCGCGACGCGGCTGCGCAAGCCCGCGGCGAAGGCCTTTCCGTCGATCACCTGAGCTCGCCCGACGGGCGCTGTCGCTTGGCTCATGCCCTTCCCTTCCCTCACTTTTTTCCGTTGTCGGCAGCATCGCCACAGGCCGCGAACGCGCCTGCCTGGAAACGGCGGCAAAGGCCTTCCGACCGACCCTGCCGGCCCCCTATTGGTCGGCAGTCTTCCACCACAGCCAAAGGCGCTCCTGCAAGCCCCTCGGCCGGATTGAGACGCTGCCTAGGATCGCGATGCGATGTCGGCGTCTTCGGGCGCGCCCTTGGTGGCGCTGTTCAGATAGGCCGATTCGATCCTATCGCCTTTGAAGATAAAGAAGGCGATTGCGCGGGTCTCGAAGGGCTGTCCGCTGGCGAGCGATTGGCCACGCACGCTGTGCATGCTGAAGAGCCTATCGCCCTCCTCCATCATCTCGATGAATTCTTGGTGCTCGACGATCGCTTCGCGGCGCATGCGGCCGACCCGGCTTTGGAACTGATCTTTGTCGAGATCGACACCGTCGATGTGAGCGGAGAAATCGGGCGTGAAATACCTGTCCATGATCTCCTGGTCGCTCATCGCCGAAGAGAAGACCCAGTTGAAGAAGAAGTCCTGGAACAGAGTCTGAAGCCGGCCGTTGAAGTCGTTTCTGACCTGTCTTTCGTCGGACATCGCAATCCTCCCAGCAAAGGCGGCTCACGCCCGAAGCCTAGCGAACATCCGCTACGTGCTGTCGATGCGAGCCGGCGGCCCGGCTCGCCGTCAGAGCGAGACGAGGACGTTCTGCAGCAGGCGCTGGGCGAAGAACAGCACCAGAATGAGGATCACCGGCGAGATATCGATGCCGCCGAGATTGGGCAGGAAGCGGCGAATCGGTCTCAGCGCCGGCTCGGTGATACGGTGCAGGAAGTCGCCGACCATGTAGATGAACTGATTGCGCGTGTTGACCACGTTGAAGGCAACCAGCCAGCTCAAGATCGCCGAGGCGATCACCAGCCAGACATAGAGGTTG
>JANQIA010000375.1 GCA_028282405.1 Rhodovibrionaceae bacterium | reverse complement strand
AAGCCATCGCGCGCACCCTCGACCGCTTCCAACCCAAAGAATGCGCCGCCTTCTTCAGAAACTCAGGCTATGCTTCCACCTAAAATGATTCCGCTCTAGTCGCCGCCGGGAACGGGGAGAGCACTGCCCTTTGCCAGATCGCGTAGGCTCGCCTTGACCTCGTCGATGTCCAGCAAATCGATATGGCCGGCGCCCTCCATCGACAGAAAGCGGGCACGCGGGCCGGCCGCCTCGGCCAGCTCGACCCCCATGTCGTAAGGCACCACCCGGTCTCCTGTGCCATGGAGGATGAGGATCTCGGTGTCGATATCGGCGATGCGGGAGAGGCTGTCGAAGCGGTCCAAAGTCAGTAAAGTGGCGGGCAGCCACCAGAAGCGGCGCTGCGCCACGGCAGGAACCGAGGTGTAGGGCGCCTCCAAGACCAGCGCGCGCGGTGGCGTTCCCTTCTCGGTCAGCTCTGCCGCCATCTTGGTGGCAACGCCGCTTCCCAAGGACTCGCCGTAGAGCACGATGCGGCTTGGCGAGACCCCAGCGTTGGCGAACCAGCCCAAGACCGAGCGGGCGTCGGCGTAGAGACCCTTCTCGTCGGGACTGCCTGGATTGCCGCCATAGCCGCGGTACTCGGTGAGCAGAATGCCGGCACCGCTGTCGTCCAGGAAAGTGAACTTGCCCGGACGATGGCTGACGTTGCCGGCGTTGCCGTGAAAGACCAGGAAAACCGGCGCATCGGCGCGTTCGGGCGGGGCCCAGAGGTGGCGGAGCGTAAGGCCGTCCGCCGTCTCGGTCTCGATCACTTGGTAGCCCGGCTCAGGCGGAATGGCGAGCGTGAAGTCCCGCCGGTCGGGCTGGTAGATCATCTGCCGCTGCATGAAAAACAGCCCGACCATGATGACCGCATAGGTCACGAGGACAAAGATCAGCAGAGACCAGATCATTTTCAGCGACGCCTTCATGACTGCCTTGCTCGCGCGCAGGGATGCGACCTCTCCCAGCGACAGTTTGCCTTTGACCCTGCTTTGTCCGACCTGCAAAACTGCGCCCGCTTATCGAACGTTTTGCCAGGTAAGAAAACAGGGAGGGAAGCATGGACGTTCGCGCTGCGGTCGCCCACAACGCCGGTGCGCCGCTCGAGATCGAGACGGTGCAGCTTGAGGGGCCCCAGGCCGGCGAAGTGCTGGTCGAGATCAAGGCAACGGGCATTTGCCACACCGACGCCTTCACGCTGAGCGGCGAGGACCCGGAAGGCCTCTTCCCCACCATCCTGGGCCACGAAGGGGCTGGCGTGGTCGTTGAGACCGGGCCGGGCGTGACGTCCGTCGAAGTCGGCGATCATGTCATTCCGCTCTATACGCCCGAATGCCGTGAGTGCGAGTACTGCCTGAATCCCAAGACCAATCTCTGCCAAGCCATCCGCTCGACTCAGGGCCAAGGCGTGATGCCGGACGGCACCAGCCGGTTCTCCCGCAAGGGCGAGAAGCTCTATCACTACATGGGCTGCTCGACCTTCGCCAACTATACCGTGCTGCCTGAGATCGCCCTGGCCAAGGTGCGCAAGGACGCCCCCTTCGACAAGATCTGCTACATCGGCTGCGGCGTGACCACCGGCATCGGGGCTGTGGTCAACACGGCCAAGGTGGAGCCGGGCAGCAGTGTGGTCGTCTTCGGCCTCGGCGGTATCGGTCTCAATGTCATCCAGGGTGCCCGTATGGTAGGTGCGACGCAGATCGTCGGCGTCGACATCAATCCCGACAAGAAGGCCATGGCGGAGAGGTTCGGCATGACCGACTTCGTCAACCCGAAGGAGATCGACGGCGATGTCGTCGCTCATCTGGTCGAGCTGACCGGCGGGGGCGCGGACTACTCTTTTGAATGCATCGGCAATGTGAACCTCATGCGCCAGGCGCTGGAGTGCGCCCACAAGGGCTGGGGCGAGTCGATCATCATCGGCGTTGCCGGCGCCGGGCAGGAGATTTCGACCCGACCCTTCCAGCTCGTCACGGGGCGCAGCTGGCGCGGCACCGCCTTCGGCGGCGCCCGCGGCCGCACCGACGTGCCGCAAATCGTGGACTGGTACATGGACGGCAAGATCGAGATCGACCCCATGATCACGCACACGATGCCGCTGGAGCAGATCAACGACGCCTTCCACCTGATGCACGAAGGCAAGAGCATCCGTAGCGTCGTGGTCTACTAGACGGCGCAGCGGTGCAGCGTGGACATCGCGGGGGCGCTCTCCTTTCGGGCGCCCCTTCTGCTTGAGAGGGATGCGCCATGAAAACAGCCCTGATCACCGGCGCCGGAACGGGTATCGGTCTGGCCTCAGCCCTTGCTCTCGCCGAGGCCGGCTATCGCGTGATCTGCAGCGGCCGCCGTTCGGACCCGCTGGAGGCGCTGTCCAAGGAGATCGGCGACAGGGCCTTCCCGGCAACGCTCGACATCACCGACCCGGCGTCGGTCGAGAACCTTTTCGATCGCCTGCCGGAGGATTGGCGGGCGATCGACATCCTGGTCAACAACGCCGGCCATGACATCGGCGGCCGCCGACCCTTCCATGAAGGCGCCAGCGAGCAGTGGGCCGCCATCATCGAGACCAACGTCATCGGCCTCATGCGCCTGACCCGGGCCGTGGTGCCGCAGATGATCGCGCGCTGCAGCGGCGACATCGTCAACCTGGGCTCCATCGCCGGCATCACCGCCTACGCCAAAGGCGCGCCCTATAACGCGAGCAAGTTCGCCGTGCACGGCTTCAGCCAAGCGCTTCGCTTGGACTACCTCGATGCCGGCATCCGGGTCTTGGAAATCCTGCCCGGCGTGGTGCGCACCGATTTCGCCGAGACCCGCTGGGGCGACCGCGAGACCGGGCAGGCCTTCTATGACTCTTACGACGACTGCCTGCTGCCGGAAGACATCGCCCGCACCCTGGTCTTTGCCGTCAGCCAGCCAAGGCATGTCAGCTTGACCCAAATTGTCGTCATGCCATCCTCCCAAGCCTGAGCCCGAAGGAGCAAAGTCCAGATGACCGATATCACCGCGCTCGAGCCTGTCAGCGCCAACCGCTCCTTCGGCGGCGTGCAGACCGTGTTCAGCCATCACTCGGAGGCCTGCAACGGGACCATGCGTCTGTCGGTCTATCGCCCCCGGCGGGAGGTCGACGGCGAGATGGTGCCGGTGGTGGTCTGGCTTTCGGGACTGACCTGCACGGAGGAGAACTTCACCGTCAAGGCGGGTGCCCAGCGTATGGCCAACGAGCTCGGTCTTCTGGTCGTCGCGCCCGACACCTCGCCGCGCGGCCAGGGCTTCCCCGGTGAGGACGAGAGCTACGACTTTGGCAGCGCCGCCGGGTTCTATCTGGATGCGACGCAAGCGCCCTGGTCCTCGGCCTACCGCATGTACAGCTATGTGACCAAAGAGATCCCCGCGATCATTGAGGCGCGTTTTCACGGCGACGTGGCTCGTATGGGAATCATGGGCCATTCCATGGGCGGCCACGGCGCGCTGACCATCCATCTGAAGAACCAGGAGCTGTTCAAGAGCTGCTCTGCCTTTGCCCCAATCGTCGCGCCGACCCAGGTGCCCTGGGGCCAGAAGGCCTTCCGCGGCTATCTCGGCGACGATGAGGCGACTTGGCAGGACTACGACGCCTGCGCGCTGGTCCGCAAAACTCCGTCAAAGGCGGGTCTGCTGGTCGACCAAGGCAGCGACGACAGCTTCCTGGCAGCGCAGCTAAGGCCCGAGCTCTTCGAAGCCGCCTGCAAGGACGTCGGCCAGGCCCTGACCCTGCGCATGCAAGAGGGCTACGACCACAGCTACTTCTTCATCGCCAGCTTCATGGAAGACCACCTGCGCCATCATCACGCAGCGCTGGCGGGCTAGCGGAGGTTGCGGCGTGGCCTTGGCTGAGACCATAGGCGACAGCGAGCGCAAGCTCGGCAAGGAGGAACGCGCGGCGCTACGCGGCCTGCTGGTCACCAGCGACCGCGCCGGGCTGCGTCATCTGATTGTCCACCTGGCCCTGATCGCCACCGGCACGCTGCTGATCGCCGCGGCGGACGGAACGGTCTGGCTTTGGCCAGCCATGCTGTTCCAGGGCGTCGTGCTGATCTTTCTCTTCGCGCCGCTGCACGAGTCCATCCACGGCACCGCCTTCAAGTCACGCCGTCTCAACCAGGCGGTGGCGCGGATCGCCGGCTTTCTGCTGCTTCTACCGGCCGACTACTTCCGCCTCTTCCACTTCGCCCACCACCGCTACACCCAGGATCCGGAGCGCGACCCGGAGCTGGCGACTCCCAAGCCGGCGAGCCTGGGCCAGTGGCTCTGGCACGTCAGCGGCGCGCCCTATTGGCTGGGTAACGGCAAGGCCATGCTGCAGCACGCCCTAGGGCGGGTCGAAGCCCCATTCATTCCCGACGCTCAGAAGGCCGCCATCGTGCGGGGAGCCCGCTGGCATCTGCTGGCCTATGCGCTGCTTGCTGCCGGCTCGGTCGCAGCCGGCAGCGATGCGCTGCTGATTTACTGGGTCGTGCCAGTGCTGCTGGGGCAGCCTTTCCTGCGGCTCTATCTCCTGGCCGAGCATACGCTCTGTCCGCAGGTGCCGGACATGTACGCCAACACCCGCACCACCTACACCAACCCTCTGCTGCGGTTTCTCTGCTGGAACATGTGCTTCCACGTGGAGCACCACGCTTACCCCGGCCTGCCGTTCCATGCGCTGCCGAAGGCGCACGACGTCCTCAAGCCGCGACTCAAGGTAACGGCGCCCGGCTACCTCGCCGTCAGCGGCCAGATCCTGAAAGCGGTCAGAGGATAACCGCACCCACCGCGGCACCGACCAACACGATGGCCCAGGCCGGCCAGCGCACGACGAAGAGCAGTGCGGCGAGGCCAAGGAAGACGGCGAACTGCAGCGACGTGGTGACGGCGCTGGTCCACAGCGGGTCATAGAGCACCGCGAGCAGCAGCCCGACCACGGCGGCGTTGACGCCAGCCAGGGCGGCCCGCACCTGGCTCCGCCCCTTGAGCCAGTCCCAGATCGGTAAGGCGCCGAAGAGCAGCAGCGCACCAGGCAGGAAGATGGCGACCAGGGCGATAAGGCCGCCAAGCAGCCCCCAGGGCGTGCCGCCCGGCGAAACCTCCTGTGCCGTGCCAAGGAAGGTCGAGAAAGCGAAGAGCGGCCCCGGCAAAGCCTGCGCCAAGCCATAGCCGGCGATGAAGGTGTCGCGCTCCATGACCTCGCGACCGACGCTCTCGGCCTCCAGGAAAGGCAGCACCACGTGGCCGCCACCGAAGACCAGGGCGCCGGAGCGATAGAAGGAGGAGAAGAGGCCGAAGGCACCCTCGCCGGAAAATGCGAAGGCGGCCAGCAGCAACGCGGCGAAGGCGACAAGGCAGGCCAAGGCGACTTTCGGCAAGACGAAGCCCTTCGCCTCGCCATCGTCCGCTTTGGCCGCCTCGGCCTCGCGCAGGAAGAGCCAACCGGCCAGGGCGCCGAGCAGGATGGCACCGATCTGCCCCGCGAAGCCGGGAATGAGCAGTGAGAAGGCGGCCGCGGACAAGGCCATCACGGCCCGCAGACCGCTCGGCGCCAGGTTGCGCGCCATCTGCCAGACCGCCTGGGTGACCACGGCGACGGCGACCAGCTTGACGCCGATCAGCCAGCCACCGCCCGCGCCGACCAGCGGCAGGCCGACGGCGGCGAGGTACATGAGAAGCGCCGAGGGAAAGGTGAAGCCGACCCAGGCCGCCAATGCGCCCCACCAGCCGGCACGCCGGTGGCCGAGCGCCATGCCGACCTGGCTCGAGGCCGGCCCGGGCAGGAACTGGCAGAGCGCGACAAGGCCGGCATAGTCGCCTTCGCTCAGCCAACCGCGACGCTCGACGAACTCCTTGCGGAAGTAGCCCAAGTGGGCGACCGGCCCGCCGAAGGACACGCAGCCCTGCTGCAGGAAAGCGAGAAAGACCTCCCGCGCGCTCCCATTGCTTCCGCCACTCACGACCTCGACCACTCCCCTCTTTGCAGCAAAGCCTTCAGCTATAGAGGCTCTCCGTGAAATGTATTTGAAGGCGCTCCAGGTCCGGCCCCATCAGACGCGACTCGGTGAGCGGCGGAAAATGGCGGTCGATCTCGGCCGAGAAATCCTTGAGCCGCGGCGGCGCCTCCCGCCCGGTGATGCGCAGGGCCTGGTTGGCGACGACGGCCAAGAGCGCCAGCGCCGAGTCCAGGCTGCGCCCGGCCTCGCCTTCCTTGCGCCAGGCGAAGAAGGTCGGCACGGCCACGTCGTTTTGGCCGAAGCCGCCGCCCTCGGCGCCGGGCAGGAAGGTACGCTGCGCCGCATAGCGCGCCTGTTCGGCATAGGCCACCGTCGAAAAGGCGGTGCAGCCGATGTAGACGCCGGCCTCTTCGACCAGGTTGTGCGGCAAGCGCGAGATGTTGCCGTCCAGAAGCTTGGTGACCTGCCGCTCGCAGAGCAGCGCAAGGTCGGCGCTGGCGGCCGCGAGATCGTCGAGCAGGGGGTAAGCCTTGGCGTTGTGATAGCCGCCGTTGGAAAGCACCCGGCCGAAAGGCTCGTCCGGGTTGGCTTCATCCGGCGGAATGTAGACAGGGTTGTCCGAGACCGCGCGCAAGGAGATTTCCGCCGCCTCCTCGACCTGCTGTGCGACACGGAAGGCATAGCCGAGCGTGCGCGGCACGTTGCGCCAGGAGACCGGCGCCTGATAGTAGCGCCGCCCTTCCGTCGGTGCGCCGTCCAGATAGGCGCGCAGGCTTTGCAGGACATGCGCCTCGAAGGGGTCCTCCCAGAGGCTATCGAGTGCGGGGTCGATATGGGCCAGAGGCGCCATCAGCGCTTCCCACGCCAAGGCGAAGACCTTGAGTGCCAGCTCGTAGCGCCTGCGGGCGGAAAAGGCGCCGTCGACCAGCAACGCCGTGCCGAAGGGGCTGCCGTTGACCAGGGCCAGACCGTCCTTCTCGGCCAGCGGCGTTTCGTTCATCAAGGGCGCATAGAGATGCGCCAAGGGCTGGATCTCGCCGGGCGAGCCATTGCCCAGCGCCGGCACCGGCGGCAGCTCCGGCCAAGACAGCATCTCCGCCGCCTTGATCGCCACATGGGGCGAGACGGCCGCATGTCCTTCAATGTAGTTCGTTAGGCGGGCAAGAGCCGCAGCGCGCACCACGCGTTCCGGCAAGGGTTCGCCGAACGATGTGGCCGGCGCGTGATGGCCACGGGCGCCTTGGGCCAGGCGCTCCTCCGGCGTCAGACGTTTGTGCGCAAAATGGCCGAAGCCCGTGGTGACGCCGTAGATCACCACCTCCGGGTCGTCGAGCAGGCGCATAAAGCTCTCGCGGCAGCGGGTCATGCGCGCGACGGCCGCCTCGCCGAAGATCACGCCCTCGCCCCCGAGCGCGACGCGACGCGCCCCATCCAAGGTGAAATCGGCGCGGCTGTTCAGCTCCAGCGTCATGCCTGGCGTCTCCCTTAGCTGTTATGGAAGGTTGGGCAGACTGCGCCCAAATGCACCTTCGCGTCGCCGCCGGCTTGTCATACTTCGGGGGCTTTGGGAACAATCGATACTGCATAGTGGCTAACACACGAAACGCCCGAGAATGACCAAGAGACAAACACGCCTGGCTCTCTGCCTCCTCGCCCTGCTCGCAATGCTGGCCGGCTGCGCCCTCTTCGAAGACGAAGACGGCGTCGTCAGCGATTCCGGTCTCTACGGCGCCATCGCCTATTCCAACCAGACCGGACGCTGGAGCATGGCGACCGAGCGTCCGGACCCGGAGACCGCCCGGCGCGACGCCGTGAAGGCTTGCGCGGAGCAAGACTGTGTCCAGGTGCTTGCCTTCGGACCAGGCCACTGCGGTGGCATCGCACCCGGCGAGATCGGGCGCCCGGGGCTCAGCATCGCCCGCAAGCCGGACCGGGCCGAGCAAGCCGCCATCGAGTTTTGCATCGACCAAGGCGGCGGTGCCTGCGAGGAGGTCGTGGTCGCCTGCAATCCCTAGCCGGACAACGAAAACGGCCTTTCAAGGCCCTGAAACGTTAATATCCCCAAGTTTTCGCGGTGTCTCCGCCGAGCAGGCGACGCAGTGATTGACAGGCGACGTCGCCAGTTGGTGTAACGCAGAGGTTGCTAATGGATTAATGCTGAGAGGGGGGCCTCAGATGGTGCGAAAGCAATCGTTCTTGCGCGAATTGGGTGCTTTGAGCCGGGCGGCAGTTTTCGCCGCGGCCGCATTCGGTTTTGCCGCCACGGCGTCGGCCACGCCGACCTTCGACACCTTCGGCCCGCTGCCGCAGGCAATGTTCGGCGGTAGCGGCATTCCCAACGATGCGGTGGCGCAGTCGAGCTTCCAGGGAACCGGTATTCTGGCGCTGAGCGCGACAGAGCGCTTCTCCAATCCTCCCGTCGGCGACAACGGAGCCGGAACTTACTCCGCCGAGCCCGGCTTCAACGACGGCACGCCGGGCAGCTTTAGCGGGACCCTCGGCGCCCTGTGGAACTTCAACGTCTACATCGAGGCCCCGACCGGACAGGTCCTCGAGGATTTCATCTTCACCCTGAGGTACGATTTCGATCCCGGCCTCGACACACCGGAGTCCGAACTCGGAACGATCGACCTCGTCTTTCTGCCCGGCACGGTATCTCAAGGCAGCCAGAACAACCTCTTCGGCTTCCTCGCGCTTCCCGATATAGGACTAACGCCGCCAGCCTTCGGGCCCTTCGACCCCGACGCCCGCGGCCAGTACAGCTACATCCTGACCGCCTCGGTGCTTGACGGTACCGAGCAGGGCCGCGTCGCCATCGACGTGAACGTCGGTCTGCCCGAGCCGGCGACCCTGGCGCTCTTCGGTCTTGGCCTCGCCGGCATTGCCATCGCCCAGCGGAGACGCCGCCGCGGATAGCGCCCGCAGCACAGCTCAATCGCACGAACGGCGGCCCTTTGGCCGCCGTTTACTTTTGCCGATCCATAGGCAAACGATTCAAGAAGGACATAAACCACAGAATTTTACGCGACATTGAATGCTATCTATGGTTAAATGTTGCCTTCAGAGAGCTCACCTGTTGGGCAGGAGGTCTCATGTCCATCAAAATCGAAGTCAAATCACCCGGTGAAAAGCCAACAACGCATGAATTCGAAACGGTCCCACGCGTCGGTGAGAAAATTGAAGTCGATGACACGCGTTGGCAGGTCGCAGAAATCGTTCACTACAAAAAGGGAAGCGCCTTCGAGGTCGGAGTTATCGTGTTGCCGATCTACGAGAGCGCGTAGGCAAGACGATTCTCATGCCGGCGGAGTGACCGGCTCGGGTACGCGGCCGAAGCGCAGGTTGACGGCGAGAAGAGCGAAGGTCGCGGCAACGCCGGCGATGTTGATCACCAAGTCGCCCGGCCAGAGGCAGGCGACACCGGCAGCCAGCGCCAGGATCCGAATGGGCCAGGCCAGCGGTCGTTCCATGCAGCCCTGCATGCCGGCCGCCAGGGCATAGATGCCGATAACGCCAAAGGCGAAGACCTGGAAGGCGGCCGCCCAATCGCCCGAGAGAATCGGTGTGTAGGCGAAGAGCACCGGCACGATGTAGAGGCCCTTAGCCAGCTTCCAGCTCTGCACGCCAGTCGACATGGGCGGCGACTTGGCGATGGCCGCAGCAGTAAAGGCGGCCAGACACACGGGTGGCGTGACGTTGGAATCCTGACTAAGCCAGAAGATGATCATATGGGCCGACAGCAGAGCCGCCATGGCTGCCTCGGGCGGCACCACGAGGTCGCGCAGGGGCGCGGCCACCTCCAGGGGCAGGCTGGCAACCAGGGCAGAAGCCTGGTCCGCGGGCACCGGTCCAGCGAGCATAGTTATCGCCTCAGGCGCTCCGAGCATGAGTACGGCCTTGGCTGTCTCAGGCAGGGTGCCGGCGGCAATGGCCTCGATCACCACGAAGTCTTGGATCATGCCGGCGAGCGCCGGGGCCGAGAGCGTGGCAAGGACGATGTAGGCGGCCGTCACCGGCAGGCCCATGCCGAGCACCAGGGATGCCAGCGCAATCAGCACGATGGCGATCAGCAGCACGCCGTTGGCCCAGTCGGCGATCATCAGGCTGAAGGTGTTGCCCACCCCGGCCGTGGCGATGACGTTGACGACGAGGCCAACCGAGCAGAGCAGCACGGCGGAGGTCACCATGTTGCGCGCGCCCATGTCCAAGGCCTTGAGGATGCCGCGTATGCCCATGGGCCGCTTGGTCAGCCAGCTCGAGGCGATCACCGTCAGAATGCCGATGACTGCCGCATAGGTCGGCGTGAAGCCGGAGACCAGGAGCGCGATCAGCACGGTGATGGGGATGATGAAGCTGGCCCCGCCGTCGCGCAGGGCAGCCCCCAGGGTGCGCCCCTCGTTGGCCATGGGCTGCAGGTTGAGGCGCCGGGCCTCGATGCGCACGAAGAAGGCGACCGAGAGGAAGTAGAGCAGCGCCGGGAGCGCGGCGACCACGACGATGTGCTCGTAGGAGATCTGAGTGAAGCTCGCCATCACGAAGGCGCCGGCGCCCATGATCGGCGGCATGAGCTGCCCGCCGGTGGAGGAGGCGGACTCGACGCCGGCCGCGAACTTGGGCTGGAAGCCGGCGCGCTTCATCAACGGAATGGTGATGACGCCGGTCGAGGCGGTGTTGGCGATGGCCGAACCGGATATCGTGCCGGTCAGGCCCGAGGCGACCACGGCGACCAAGCCTGGCCCGCCGACCAGGCGCCCGGCGATGGCCCGCGAGAGGTCGATGACGAACTCGCCGGCGCCGGAGTGGATGAGGAAGGCGCCGAAGATGATGAAGAGAAAGACGTAGGTGGAGGAGATGCGCGCGATGGTGCCGAACAGCGCTTCGTCGCCGTAGATCGAGCGGAACAGCATCGTCTCCCACGACAGGCCGGGGAAGGAGAAGACCCCGTCAATCCAACTGCCCCAGGCCACCACATAGGTCAGCGAGAGCACGATAAGGATGGGAATGACCAGCCCAGCCGCGCGCCGAGTGAGCTCGATCGCACCGAGGATGACGACGCAGCTTGCGATCCAATCGAAGGTGTTGAGGCGCACGCCGCGCTCGTAGATGGGGTTGAGCGCGAAGGCGAGGTAGGTCGCAGCCAGGGCTGTGGTGAGGCCGATGGTCAGATCGATGGCAAAGCCCAGACGGCTGGTCGCCGACCAGCGGCGGCGCGCCATCGGGAAAAGCACGGCACAGAGCAGCGAGAAGCTGGCGAAGTGAAAGATGTTGCGATCGATCTCCGACAGCCAGGGAAAGATCGCCAGGAAGAGATGAA
>JANQIA010000193.1 GCA_028282405.1 Rhodovibrionaceae bacterium | reverse complement strand
GATGGACTTGGCGGAAACGCACACAAGCACCACCCAAACGGAAGGGGTTTCTTCGCACTCGGTTCACGAGGAAGAGACCGAGCGCAAGGATTTCTTCGTTGAGCGCGACGGCAAGAGTTTCGCCGGAACGCATCTGATCATCGATCTCGTCGGGGCCAAATGGCTCGATGACGTCGACTACATGGAAAGGGTGATGCGGCGCTGCGTGGAAGCCTGCGGCGCAACGCTCCTGCACATCCACCTGCACCACTTCACGCCCAACGGCGGCGTGTCGGGCGTGGCCGTGCTGGCCGAGTCTCATATCTCCGTCCATACCTGGCCGGAGCGGGATTATGCCGCCTTCGACGTCTTCATGTGCGGTGAAGCCGAGCCGCAGCGGGCGGTGACCATCCTCAAGGAGGCCTTCGCCGCCGAGGACTGCGCGGTCGACGAGCTGCTGCGCGGCCAGTCGGCGCCGGAACCCCGGTACTAGCCCGCGTCATGGCCGGGGTGCCAGAGAGCCAAGGCTGGGCCGTCGAAGAGATCGGCGAAGGCGCGCGCTTTTCGCTGCTGGAGAGCGAGCTGCTGCAGGAGCGGCAGACCGCCTTCCAGCGGCTGCGCCTCTTCGCCAATCCGACCTTCGGCAAGGTCCTGATGCTGGACGACATCTTCCAGACGTCGGAGCGGGACGAGGGCAGCTACCACGAGATGCTGGTGCACCTGCCGATGCTGACGCTCGGCGCCGTGCGCCGGGTGCTGATCATCGGCGGCGGCGACGGCGGCACCTTGCGGCACGTGCTGCTGCATCCCTCGGTCGAGGTGGTGACCCTGGTCGAGCTCGACCCGGAGGTGATCGAGTTTAGCCGCGAGCACCTCGGCGCGCTCTGCGGCCAGGCCTTCGAGGATCCGCGGATCAGCGTGACCATCGCCGACGGCTCCCGCTTCGTGCAGGAGACCGATGCGCGCTACGACCTCATCCTGGTCGATTCCACCGACCCCGTGGGGCCGGGCAAGGTGCTGTTCAGCGCCGCCTTCTATGCCGACTGCAAACGCTGCCTCGCCGAGGGCGGCGCGGTGGTGACGCAGAACGCGGTGCCCTTCAGCTTTCCCGAAGCCCTGAGCGAGCCGGTCGAGGCCCTGCGCCAGTCCTTCGGCGATGTGGCGCCTTACGTGACCACCGTGCCGCTCTTCGCCGTCGGCCCCATGGTGTTCTGCTGGGCCAGCGACGGCCCGGCGCGGCAGGACGCGGACCTCGAGACCCTGCGCGGGCGCTTCGCGGCCCTCGGCTTCGAGGCCTACTACTATACGCCGGAGCTGCATCTCGCGGCCTTCGCGCTGCCGGCCTACATCGCGCGTCTCGTCTAGCCGCCGATCGGCATCCCCTGTCGGCGGCCCCTCCGAACGTCATCCCGGCCACGGGCGAAGCCCGCGTGTCCGGGCTCGCGATAGCGAGTTGCCGAAGGCATGGCAAAGCCGGGCTCGGGCAGCGGAATGAGACGGCGCACGGCCGCAACACCCGTACTGAACAACCACATCTCGTGCAGGCCGCGAAATGGACCCCGGCTCAAGGCCGGGGTGACATTCTGTGGTGTGGCACGGTCGATGCGTCTTACCTCCCGTCGTCACCCCGGAGGAGCCTCGCAAGAGGCGACATCCGGGGTCCATGGAGAAACCCGTGCGGACCGATGGATGGACCCCGGCTCGCGGGCTCACGCCCTTGGCCGGGGTGACAGTCTTTGGGAAGGCACCGTCTTCGGCTCCTCTCCGAACGTCATCCCGGCCAAGGGCTGCGTGTCAGCGCAGACCGCGAGCCGGGAACCATTTCGAGGCCCGCGCCCGGCTTCCAGATGGACCTCGGATGTCGCCTCTTGCGAGGCTCCTCCGGGGTGACAGGGAGTGATGCAGCGCATATCGGGTTGGAAGCGGAAGTGTTTCCACCTGGCCGGACAAGGCCCTAGATTAACCCTATGGCAAGCATGAGCGAGCGGGAGGCCCTGGCGGCCCTGACCTGGCTGGTCGAGAACGGGGCTGACGAGGCCCTGGAGCGGGAGCCCGTCAATCGCTTGGCCCAGCCGCCCGCACAGCCTGCGCTGCCGGCTGAAAGGCCGCGCCCGGCGGAGCCGGCCCGGGAGCCGCGCAGCAGCTTTCGGGCGCCGGAACCGCCGCCGGTCTGGACGCCGCCGCAGGAGAGCCTTGCGGCGCCCGTTGACGGGCTGGCCGATGCCGAGGCCCTGGCCCGGGCGGCAGAGAGCATCGAGGCGCTGCACGACGCCATCCGCGCCTTCGAAGGCTGTGCGCTCAAGGCTTCGGCCAAGAACACCGTGATCGGACGCGGCAACCCGGAGGCCAAGCTCATCCTGATCGGCGAGGCCCCCGGCGCCAACGAGGACCGCCTGGGCCAGCCCTTCGTCGGCGAGGCCGGGCGCCTGCTGGACGAGATGCTGAAGTGGATCGGCCTCGACGAGAGCAACGTCTACATCACCAACGTGCTGTTCTGGCGCCCGCCGGGGAACCGCAATCCGACCGATGCCGAGCTTGCCCTCTGCCGTCCCTTCATCGACCGGCAGATCGAATTGATGCAACCAAGTCTGTTAATGTTCTTGGGCGGGATCGCGACCAAGTCGATGCTGCACGAGAGCCGCGGCATTCTAAAGTTACGCGGTCATTGGTATGATTACCAAACGACTCCAGGTGGCAGAGTTATCCCCGCGTTAGCCACGTTGCACCCTGCTTACCTGCTCCGGCAGCCTGCTCAAAAGCGATTCGCCTGGCAGGATTTTCTCAAATTCAAACAAGCGGTTAGCTCAGGCGTTCACATTTCGTGAAGGCGCTATGCGCCGTTTCTGACTCGCAATTTTGGCCCTTTTCGCCTAAAATCTTTTGAAAAGGTTGAGCCGCATGGGTCGGAAACTTGCGGCTAAGGGGTTTCACACAGTGGAGGTTCGAAAGGGCTGGAATCGGTTAACGGTTCCAGGTGATGGAGGGCCTTACCTTTGGATTTGATGAGCCGAGGTATTGCGCGCGTATCGGGGGTGGTTCGCGCGAAGGGGTTGCTCAACGCCGGCTTGGCGGGCGCAGCCATTGCCACGATGATGTTCGCGACGGCTTCGCTGCAGCCTGCAGCGGCGCTTGAGATCGGCCGTGAGACGGCGTCCTTGCCGAGGGCGCTGGAACGCTCGGCCATCGAGGTCTTGGCACCGCGGGATGCGGAACGCTATCGCCGTATCTTCGCGCTGCAGGAGGCTGGCGACCTCAAGGCCGCCGATCGGGAGATCGCCGCCTTGCGCGACAAGCGCCTGATGGGCCACGTGCTCTATCAGCGCTACATGCATCCCACGGCCCATGTCTCCCGCTTCGACGAGCTGTCGGAGTGGCTGGAGGACTATGCCGACCATCCGGGTGCCGCCAAGATCTACCGCCTGGCCATGAAGCGGAAGCCCTCCGCTGCTGCCAAGCCGCAGCCGCCGGCCTCCGCCTTTGCCGGTCTGCCGCCGGCCGCCGGCGGCACGCCCTACCGCTATCGCTCGCCGATGAAGCGCAGCGCGCAGGACAAGAGCCATGCGCGGGACCTTGAGAAGAAGGTGCGGGGCCTTGTGCGTCGCGGCGACTTCACCAAGGCCGGTCGCTACATCGACAGCCGCGCGGCCAAGCGGCTGCTCGACCAGGTCGAGCGCGATCGGCTCGCCATCAGCGTGGCCTGGGCGCAGCTCCAGCGCGGCGCCTTCGCCGAGGCCGAGCGCTTGGCGCACCGCGCGGCTTCCCGCTCCGGCGAGGACTATCCCTATGCCTACTGGGTTGCCGGTCTGGCCGCTTGGCTGACCGACAAGCCGGCCCGTGCCGAAAACCATTTCGGGCAGCTCGCCATGTCCGAGCTGGCCGACGAATGGCAGCGTTCCGCCGGAGCTTTCTGGGCCGGCCGGGCGGCGCTCAAGAGCCGCAATCCGAGCGGCATGAGCAAGTGGCTCAGGGTCGCGCTCGACCACCCGCACACCTTCTACGGCCTTCTGGCGCGCCAGACCCTTGGGCTTCCGGCCAACCTGCGCTTCAGCAAGTCGCGCTGGACCAACAAGGAGCTGCGCCCGCTGAAGGAAGACCCTCGGCTGATCCGCGCCGCGGCGCTGGTCCAGGTCGGCCAGTCCGAGCTGGCCGGTCGGGAGATCATGAGCCTGGACGACTGGAACGTGCGGGAGCGCGGCAAGTCTCTGCTCTTCCTGGCGGACCGTGCGCAACTGCCGGCCCTGGCCCTGCGCCTGGCCAGCTACTTCCCGAAGGAGCAGCAGCTCGACGGGGCCGTCACGGCGGCGCTCTATCCCATTCCGCATTGGGAGCCGGAAAACGGCTTCGAGGTCGACCGTGCCCTGCTCTACGCGCTGATGCGCCGGGAGTCGCAGTTCGACCCGCGGGCCAAGTCGGGCGTCGGCGCGCGCGGCCTGATGCAGCTCATGCCGACCACGGCGAAGTTCGTCGCCAAGCGCAGCAACAAGAAACTGCGCAAGCTGGACGATCTCTACGACCCCGCGGTCAACATGGAGCTGGCGCAGCACTACCTGGCGCATCTGATGAAGTACACCAGCGCCGGTGACGACCTCTTCCGTCTGGCCGCGGCCTACAACGGCGGCCCGGGCAATCTCATCAAGTGGGAAAAGCGC
>JANQIA010000173.1 GCA_028282405.1 Rhodovibrionaceae bacterium | reverse complement strand
CAGCGCCTCGGACGCCCGCGCGAGCGTCACGTCGGACTCGTTGACGCCGCCCACGGCCGAGTGCAGCACCCGGACGTTGACTTCGTCGTTGCCGAGCTTCTCCAGGGCGCCGTTGATCGCCTCCAGGGAGCCATGCACGTCGGATTTGACGACCACGGGCAGGGAGACGGCCTCGCCTTCCTTGATCTTGCTCAGCATCTGCTCGAGCGTGCCGCGGCCGGAGGCGGCCAGATCGGCCTGGCGCCGCTTCTCGGCGCGGAAGTCAGCGACCTCGCGGGCGCGCGCCTCGTCCTCGACGACGATCAGCTCGTCGCCCGCTTCCGGCGTGCCGCTCAGGCCCAGCACCTCGACGGGCTCGCCGGGTCCGGCGGTCTTGACGCTCTCGCCGCGCTCGTTGAGCAGGGCGCGCACGCGGCCCGAATAGCTGCCGGCGACGAAGATGTCGCCGAGCCGCAGGGTGCCGCGCTGGATGAGCACCGTGGCAACCGAGCCGCGGCCCTGCTCGACCTTCGCCTCGATGGTGGTCCCTTCGGCGCGGCGCTTGGGATTGGCCTTGAGCTCGAGCAGCTCGGCCTGCAGCAGGATGGCTTCTTCGAGCGCCTCCAGCCCCTCGCCGGTGACCGCCGAGACCGGCACGCAGATGATCTCACCGCCCATGTCCTCCGGCACCAACTCGTGCTGCAGCAGGTCGGTCTTGACCTTGTCGGGATTGGCGTCGGGCTTATCGATCTTGTTGATCGCCACGATGATCGGCACCTCGGCCGCCTTGGCGTGGCTGATCGCCTCCTCGGTCTGGGCCATGATGCTGTCGTCGGCGGCAACCACCAGCACCACGATGTCGGTGACGTTGGCGCCGCGCGCCCGCATCTCGCCGAAGGCGGCGTGGCCCGGGGTGTCGACGAAGGTGATGCGGTCGCCCGACTTCAGGCGCACCTGATAGGCGCCGATGTGCTGGGTGATGCCGCCCGCCTCGTGCGTCGCGACGTCGGTGGCGCGGATGGCATCCAACAGTGACGTCTTGCCGTGGTCGACGTGGCCCATGATGGTGACCACCGGCGGCCGCGGCTGCATATCTGTGGAATCGTCGTCGGCACCCTTCAGGCCGATCTCGATATCCTGCTCGGAGACGCGCTTGATGCGGTGGCCGAACTCCTCCACCACCAGCTCGGCGGTGTCGGCGTCGATCACCTGGTTGATGGTCGCCATGACGCCAAGCTTCATCAGCGTCTTCACCACCTCGCCGCCGCGCTCGGCCATACGGTTGGCGAGCTCTTGGACGGTGATGGCCTCAGGCACGACCACATCACGCACAACCTTGGTTCCTTGCTGCAGCGCCTCACGGGCCCGTTGCTTCTCGCGTTCCCGCTTGCGCTTCAAGGCAGCGACGGAGGGCGCGCGGATGCCGCCGTCCTCATCGTCCTGCAGGGCGCGGGAGATGGTCAGTTTGCCTTCGCGGCGGCGCGGCTCACCCTTGCCGCGGCCGGCCGGCTTGGCGTCGCCCTTGCCGCGCTTGCTGCGCTCGGGCGCCTCTTCCTCGGGGGCCTTGGCGCTCGGGGCGGCCGGGGCCTCCCGCGCGCTGTCGGGCGCCTTGGCGCGGGTCTCTTCCGTCGCCTTGGCCTGCTCGGCCTCGACACGGGCTCGCTCCTGCTCCTCCTCGCGCCGACGCATCTCGGCCTCGACGGACTTGCGGCGCTCCTCTTCCTCGGCCAGGCGCTGTTGCTCTTCCGCCTTGCGCTGCTGCCGTTCGGCTTCCTCTTCGGCCAGCCGCTGCTCGTGCGCTTCGCGCTCCAGCTCGCGGGTCTCGCGCTCGGCCTCGGCCCGCTCGATGGCCCGCGCCCGCGCCTCGCGCTCGGCGTTGGTCAGGTTGTCGTGCTTGGCATCCAGGATCGGCGGTGCCTCCGGCGCCGCGACCTCCGGCTCGACGAGGGGCTTGTCGCTCTCCTTGACCTCCGACAAGCGGCCGCTCGCGCCCGCCTTGTAGGTGCGCTTGCGCTTGACCTCGACCTGCACCGTCTTGGTGCGGCCGTGACTGAAGCTCTGCCGAACCTGGCCGCCCTCGACCGTCTTGCTCAGCTCCAGCTTCTTGGGCCGGTTGAGCGTCAGCGGCTTCCTGGTCGTCTCTTTATCCTTGGTCGTCGTCATTACCGTCGCTATTCACTGCCGGCTGCTTGCGGGCGCGGTTGCGGTCCGCTCTGGTTCCGGCGCTTGCGGGGGCCACCCGGAGGGGCGGCGGGTTCTTCAAAGCTTCTCAGTCGGCGCAAAGCGCCCAGCAACTTAACGGCAATTCCACTGCGTGCAACGGCCACATGCACAGAGCTGCCGCGACCGAAAGGCCGCCCCAGCTCTTCCGCCGTGAAGCTCTCGTCGATCAAAAGCCCGTCGCACAGGCCGTTGCCGAGCGCCGCCAGCCGTCGCTTGCCGCCATCCGCTGCGTCGCACGCCTGCGTTAGGATGGCCGCCTCGCCCCGTTCCAGCAAGGCCCGAACCTTGTGCTGGCCGCAAACCGCGTGTCCGCCGCGCCGTGCCATCGACAAGAGCTCGAGGCAGCGTTGCCGCAAGCCGGCCGAGACCTGATCGGCGAGGTCGGCCGGTGCGGTGACCGGGCCCTGCGCTGCGCGGGCGAAGAGGTTCTTGGCCAGCGCCTTCTCCAGCACCTCGCGCCGCGCCACCAGCCAGATGCCGCGGCCGGGCAGCTTTTCCTGCAAGTCCGGCAGGATGCGTCCGTCGGGGGCCACGGCGAAGCGCAGCAGCGTGTCGGGCGTGCCCGGGACGCGGGTCACGGCACAGCGGCGCTGGCGGGCTTCCTTGTGCCGCGCGCCACCGGTCCGGCGATCCGGCCGCGCGTCCGGTCCTTCGACCGGCGGCGTCATATCCCTGGGCTGTTCCGACAAGGCTGTCATCCGGCGTTCGGGGTCTCCGTTTCCGTGTCCGCCTGCTCGGCGGTGCCTTCGGCTTCGGCTGCCTCGGCTTCGGGGGCGTCGGCTTCGGGGGCGTCGGCGGCCGGCTCGGGCTCGTCGTCGAACCAATGGGCGCGTGCGGCCATGATGATCTCGTTGATCTCGTCCTCGGAGGGCGCCAGATCGCCCAGCATCTCGATCAGCTCGTCACTGGCCAGGTCGCCCAGGTCGTCGAGGGTCTTGATGCCCTGCTCGCCCAAGGCCACCAGCATGGCCGGCGTCAGGCCGGAGAGTGCGGCGACTTCGTCGCTCACCCCGGCTTCGCGCCGCTTCTCGTCAAACACACGATCCTGTTCGGTGAGGAAGTTGCGCGCCCGCGCCCGCAGCTCTTCGGCGATGTCCTCGTCGAAGCCTTCGATCTCGACCAGATCTTCCACCGGCACGTAGGCGACCTGCTCGATCGAGGTGAAACCCTCAGCGACCAAGAGGTGAGCAATCACGTCGTCGACATCAAGAGCCTCGATGAACATCTGCGAGCGGTTCTGGAACTCCTCCTGCCGGCGGCGGGAGGCCTCGTCCTCGGTGACGATGTCGATCTGCCAGCCGGTCAGGTTGGAGGCGAGGCGCACGTTCTGGCCGCGCCGGCCGATGGCCAGCGAAAGCTGATCGTCGGGCACGACGACCTCGATGCGGCCCTGCTCCTCGTCCAGCACCACCTTGCTGACCTCGGCCGGGGCCAGGGCGTTGACCACGAAGGTCACCGGCTCGGACGACCAGGGGATGATGTCGATCTTCTCGCCCTGCAGCTCCGAGACCACGGCCTGCACGCGGCTGCCGCGCATGCCGACGCAGGCGCCGACCGGGTCAATGCTGCTGTCGTGGCTGACCACGGCGATCTTGGCGCGGGAGCCCGGGTCGCGGGCCACGGCCTTGATCTCGATGACGCCGTCGTAGATCTCCGGCACCTCTTGGGCGAAGAGCTTGGCCATGAACTGCGGATGGGTGCGGGAGAGGAAGATCTGCGGCCCGCGGGTCTCAGAGCGGACGTCGTAGATGTAGGCGCGCACCCGGTCGCCGTTGCGCAGCGCTTCGCGCGGCAGGCACTCGTCGCGGCGCAGCACCGCTTCGGCGCGGCCCAGGTCGACGGTGACGTTGCCGAACTCGACCCGCTTGACGATGCCGTTGACGATCTCGCCGATGCGGTCCTTGTACTCGTCGTACTGCCGGCTGCGCTCGGCTTCCCGCACCTTCTGAACGATGACCTGCTTGGCCGACTGGGCGGCGATGCGGCCCATGTCGATGGGCGGCAGCGGCTCGACCAGCTCGTCGCCGATCGCCGCATCCGGCTTCTGAACCTTGGCGTCGGCCGGGCTGATCTCGGTGAACTCGTCCTCCACCGGGTCGGCCACGGTCAGCACCCGGCGCAGGGTGATCTCGCCGGTCTTGCGGTCGATGGTCGCGCGGATGTCGTGCTCCTGGCCGTACTTGGCGCGGCCGGCGCGCTGGATGGCCATCTCCATGGCTTCGATGACCTCGGCGGCCTCGATGCTCTTTTCCCTGGCGACGGCGTCGGCCACCTGCAGCAGTTCAGTCCTAAAAAGCGTGTCCGTTTCCATGGTTCCAGTCGCTTCGTTTGCGTGTGTTCACCTAGGCCTCGCCGGCGGGCGCCTCTGCGCTTTCCGCCGCGGCGTGGCTCTCCAAAAGATCGTCGGTCAGGATCAGCTTGGCGCGCGCCAGATCGGCAAAGGGCAGGCGCCAGTCGCGCCCCTCGCCGTCGCGCAGCAGGATATCGCTGCCGTCCAAACCCTGCAGGCGCCCGCGAAAGCGCCGCTGGCCGTCTTGGCCGAGCCGCAGCTCGACCCGGGCCTCGAAACCGCCGTAGCGCACGAAGTCCTTGAGGCGCGTCAGCGGCCGGTCGATGCCCGGCGAGGAGACCTCCAGGTCATAGGCGCCGGCGATGGGGTCCTCCACCTCCAGCAAGGCCGAGACCGTGCGGCTGATCTCGGCGCAGTCGTCGATGCCCAGGCTGCCGTCCTCGCGCTCGGCCATGATCTGCAGCTTCTGCCGCTGGCCGCCGCTCATCAGCAGGACGCGCACGATCTCGAAGCCCATGTCCTGCAGGCTGGGCCGGATAAGCTGCTCGACGACGGCGGCCAGTCCCTCGCTGGTGTGGGACGGCTCGCCCCCTGCCGGAGCCGTTCCGGCCATGCCGATCGCCTCGGGTTGCTCGCGCACCAAGCGCCGTGATCCTCTTCCGTAAACGCTGTCTCAAAACGAAAAATGGCGGGCCCGAGCCCACCATCTTAATCTGCGGTAGCGCCCCCATAAGGCGACGCTCCGCTATGGCACCCGATAAATAGTCCCGGAACGGGGAACTTTTCAAGTGCCGATGTACTTGCTGGCTCCCGGCACCGGCCCGCACCCCCTCAAGGGAGGGTTAGGGCGGGGCGCCGCCGAAAGATCAGGAAGGCGGGCTGTCGGCCCGCTTGGCGCGCCTTGGCTTCGTAGCGCGTCTCGGGCCAGTCGTCCGGCCGTTGCCGCCAGTCCTGCGGCCGCCGCGCCGTCCACGCGAAGGCGGGGTGACGCATCGCATGCGCCAGCGTCCAGGCGACGTAGCCCGGGTCGTCGCTGGCGATGCGCAGCTCCCCATCGGGCTGCAGTAGGGCGGCCAGGCGGTCCAGGGTCTCGGTATGGATGAAGCGGCGGCCGCTGTGGCGCGCTTTCGGCCAGGGGTCGGGGAACAGCAGAAAGATGCGGGCGATCGAGCCGGGCGGCAGGCGCTCCAGCAGGGCCCGCGCGTCGTCCGCATGGATGCGGACGTTGTCGAGCTGCCGCTCGTCGATGTGGCGCAGCAGGGAGGCGACGCCGTTGACGAAGACCTCGGCGCCGATGAAGCCGACCTTGGGGTTCTGCGCCGCCTGCCAGGCCAAGTGCTCGCCGGCGCCGAAGCCGATCTCCAGCCAGATCGCCTCGCGCGGCACCGCGAACAGCGCCTGAGGGTCGAGCGGTCCTTCGCTCGTGAGGTCGATGGCCAGATCGGGCAGGCGCTCTTCGACCAGGCGGTCGCGTCCTGCCCTCAGCGGGCGGCCGCGGCGGCGTCCGAAGGTTCGCGGAAGGGGCCTGTCGCCGTCGTCAGTGCCCGGCATGACGAGGCCGCGGATGGCTCCTAGGACAAGGCGGACTTCAGGGAGTCGACCAGGTCGAGCCGCTCCCAGGAGAAGCCGCCGTCGCTGTCCGGCTGGCGGCCGAAGTGGCCGTAGGCGGCGGTGCGGGCATAGATCGGCTTGTTGAGGCCGAGATGCTCGCGGATGCCGCGCGGCGAGAGATCCATGACCTGCTGCAGGGCCTTGGAGAGCTTGTCCTCGTCGACCTGACCCGTCCCCTGGGTGTCGACGTAGACGCTGAGCGGCTTGGCGACGCCGATGGCGTAGGAGAGCTGGATGATGCAGCGGTCGGCCAGGCCGGCGCCGACCACGTTCTTGGCCAGATAGCGGGCGGCATAGGCGGCCGAGCGGTCGACCTTGGTGGGGTCCTTGCCGGAGAAGGCGCCGCCGCCGTGGGGGGCTGCTCCGCCGTAGGTGTCGACGATGATCTTGCGGCCGGTCAGGCCGGCGTCGCCGTCCGGACCGCCGGTGACGAAGCGGCCGGTCGGATTGACGTAGAAATTCTCTTCCGGGCACATCCAGCCCTCGGGCAGCACGTTGGCCACATGGGGGCGGACGATCTCCCGCACCTCGTCCTGGTCGATGGCGCCGTCGTGCTGGGTCGAGACCACGATCGAGGTGGCGCGCACCGGCTTGCTGTCCTGATACTCCAGGGTGACTTGGCTCTTGGCGTCGGGCCCGAGATGCGGCTCGGCGCCGGAGTGGCGCGCCTCGGCGAGGGACTTCAGGATGGCGTGGGCGATATAGATCGGCGCCGGCATGTGGACGTCGGTCTCGTTGCAGGCATAGCCGAACATGATGCCCTGGTCGCCGGCGCCCTCGTCCTTGTTTCCCTTGGCGTCGACGCCGACGGCGATGTCCGCCGACTGTTCGTGCACATGGTTCTCCACCGCCATGTCGCGCCAGTGGAAGCCGTCCTGCTCATAGCCGATGTCCTTGACCGCCGCGCGGGCGACCTCTTCCATCAGCTCTCTGGTGATGGACTCGGGTCCGCGCACCTCGCCGGCCAGGACGATGCGGTTGGTCGTCGCCAGGGTCTCGACGGCGACGCGCGAGTCCGACTGCTGGGTCAGGAAGGCGTCGAGGATGGCATCCGAAACGCGGTCGCAGACCTTGTCCGGGTGGCCCTCGGAAACGGATTCGCTGGTGAAGAGATAGCTGCCGCGGCGCACGTCTGAATTCCCTCTGATGTGGCGAGACCGGCCGGACGGCGCCTCGCGCGCTTCTCGTCCAGCCTGTGTGAAACGGGCGATAATGTGACGAGGCCGACCGTAAGGTTCAAGCGATTACAGAAGGGCTAAATGTGGCGGCCGACCTGCGGCCGCGGCAGACCGTCACTCGCGCTCGTCGCCGGCGATGCTCTTGACCAGCTCGGCGATGCGGCGGCGGACTGGCTGCTGACCGATCTGATAGTAGGCGCGCACCAGCTCGAGCGTTTCCCGCCGCGCCATGGGGTCCCGCTCGACCTCGAAGGCCGCTTGGGTTTCGGAGAGCCCGCGCAGGCCTTTCGGCGAGCGGGCCGCCACCTCGGTCGACATGTCCTCGAAGAAGTAGTTGGCGTCGCAGCCCAGGATGCTGCAGAGGTCGTAGAGACGGCTGGCGCTAATGCGGTTGACGCCGCGCTCGTACTTCTGAACCTGCTGAAAGGTAATGCCCAGCGTCTCGGCCAGCTTTTCCTGGCTCATGCCCAAAAGCGTGCGCCTCTGGCGCATGCGTGCACCCACGTGTACGTCTACTGGATTGGGCACACCACTGCCCCGTTGTCCCGCTACCTTGCGCGCCATAGCACTACCATTCCGTTTGTTGGTTTGTTGTACTTTAGGATAAAGCCGGCGCAATCGTAGGGGGCTGCAAAGTGTCCCTACAAGAACAAAGTCGAATTAGTCGCTAATTTGAACGGTCATTGGTTGCGATATCAGCCCCGCATGCCTTGCATACCTTGGCATGCCGTTCGCTTTACCTCACGAACGTTCCGGTTTTGACCTCAAGAGCAAGTGCCAGACGATCAGGAGGGTCAAGAGGATGGCGACGGACCAGCGGCCGATCATGGCGTACGGCGTCGGCGTCAGGCTCGGCGGCAGGTTCGCGTCCAGAATGTCGACCTCGTCGAGCTCGAGCCGGCCGAGCACCCGTCCGTAGCCGTCGACCACGGCGGAGATGCCGTTGTTCGCCGCACGGACCAGGGGCAGGCCTTCCTCGATGCTGCGCAGCTTGGCGCTGGCGAAATGCTGATAGGGCCCGCTGGAGTGGCCGAACCAGGCGTCGTTGGTCAGGTTGAGCAGCCAGCCGGGGCGTGGCTCGCCGGACGCGGTAACCCGCCCGGAGAAGATGATCTCGTAGCAGATCAGCGCCGAGGCGGCCGGCAGCGTCCCGATGGCGAGGGAGGAGGTCAGCCCCGGCCCGGGGGTGAAGTCCTGCTTGCCGGCGGTGATCTTGTCCATTGGCAACACGTCGCGGAAGGGTACGTACTCGCCGAAGGGCACCAGGTGGAACTTGCGGTAGCTGGCGACGATGTTGCCCACGGGATCGAGGACGAAGAGCGCGTTGTAGACGTCCGTGCTGTCCGCCGTGCGCTCCAACTCGATGCTGCCGGTCAAGAGAAATCCGTTCGGCGGTGCCGCGGCCCCGAGGCGTTGGCGTACGGCCGGCTCCCGGTTCAAGTAGTAAGGTACGGCGGTCTCCGGCCAGATCACCAGATCGATGTCGGCGAAGCCCGGCCGCTGAGAGAGAGCGATCTGCCGTTCCACATGGACGGGGCGCAGCGAGCCGACCCACTTCTCGGCCTGGGGGACGCTCGGTTGCACCAGCCGCAGCCGCGGTCCCTCGCCCTCCAGGGTCGCGGCGGGCGCGGTCATCAGGCGCAGGGCGCCGAAGGCCAGCATCAGGGCCAGCAGGGCATAGGCGACGGCGATCACCCAGCGCGCCTTCCGGCGCCGGCCGGTGGCCCGGGCGCCGCCGTCCGCCAGCAGCGCCGGGGCCGCCGCGGCCAGGATGGTCACCACGCTGAGGCCCCAGACGCCGGTCACCGCGGCAAGCTGCTGCGGCAGGGGATGGAAGGCCCAGACGGTGCCGAGCAGGTTCCAGGGAAAGCCGGTCAGCACGAAGCCGCGCAGCAGCTCGGCCAGCACCCAGGCGGCGGCGAGCAGCGGAATGCGGGCCGGCCCCTGCCAGCCGAACCGCCAGGCGGCGGCGATGGTCAGCGCCGGGAAGAGGCCGAGGCCGACG
>JANQIA010000169.1 GCA_028282405.1 Rhodovibrionaceae bacterium | reverse complement strand
ATTCGAACCTGCGACCCACTGATTAAAAGTCAGTTGCTCTACCAACTGAGCTACGGGCCCACTCGCGCGGCGGAAGATAGGGACGCGCCCGTAGGCGGTCAACCACAGGAAGGCTAACAATATCGCTGCCTACGCGCCGCACAGCGCCAGCCCCTACCCCCAAGGTCCTACTCCGCAGCCTGGTCGCGGACCGGTCCGCCTTTGGGGCCCGCATCGGGGCCGCAAAGGGCCCGGGCACGCTCTTGGCTGAAGGCCTCTCCCAAGCGCTCGGCGACCACCGGGTCGACGAAGGAGGTGATGTCGCCACCCAGGCGCCCGATCTCCTTGACGAAGCGCGAGGAGACGAACTGCTGCCGCTCCGAAGCCATGAGGAAGATGGTCTCGATCTTCGGGTCGAGCCGCGCGTTCATGCCGGCCATTTGAAACTCGTACTCGAAGTCGGAGACCGCGCGCAGGCCGCGCACGATGACGCTGGCGCCCGCCGACTGACAGAAATGCATCAGGAGGCCATCGAAGGCGCGCACCTCAACATGCGTTCCGTTGCTGTCGACGCCGTTCAGCACGCTTTTGACCATGTCGACGCGCTCCGAGGTAGGGAAGAGCGGTCCCTTTCCGTCGTTCCGAGCCACTGCGACGATCAAGTGATCGACGACCCGGGCCGCGCGCTTGATGATATCCGTATGCCCCAAGGTAATGGGGTCGAAGGTGCCCGGGTAGACGCCGATGCGCTCACTCATGGCCTATCGTCCGGCTAGGCTCAGCCGGCCTCCTCCTGGTTTCCGCCCGGCCCCTCACCTGCGCCGGGATCGTCTTCGCCCTGTTCGTCATCTCCGTCGTCAGGTGCCCCGTTCTCGTCCTCGAGATGGGCCACGGAGACGATGCGGTCGTCCTCGCCGACGCGGAACAGGGTGACCCCGCGCGTCGCCCGCCCGGCGATACGCACGTCATGGGTCGGTGTCCGAATGAGCTGCCCGCCCTGGGTGATCAGCATGAGCTGATCGTTCTCACCGACCGGGAAGGCCGCCACCACGCGTGCTTCCACGCCGCCGGCCCGCCCCAGCTCCATCGTCGCGATGCCTTGCCCGCCACGTCCGGCGATCCGGTATTCGTAGGCAGAGGTGCGCTTGCCGAAACCATCGGAGGACACGCTGAGAATGAACTCTTCCTTCTCCGCCAGCTCGTCGGCCCGTGCCGGGTCGAGGCTGCGCTTCAAGGCGAGCGACTCTTCGGTCAGCTGCGATTCGTCACGGTCGCGCAGGAAGTAGGCATCCCGCTCGTCGGTCTCGACGTCGATATGGCCGAGGATGGACATGGAGATCACCCGGTCGTCCGCGGCAAGCTTGATGCCGCGCACGCCTTGCGAATCGCGTCCGGCAAACACCCTGACGTCGGTGACCGGGAAGCGGATGGCCTTGCCCGCGGCGCTGGCCAGCAGCACGTCGTCCTCTTCGCTGCAAACTCGCGCGCCGACCAGTTGCGCGCCTTCTTCCAGCTTCATGGCGATCTTGCCGTTGGCCTTGACGTTGGTGAAGTCGCTCAGCCGATTGCGCCGCACAGTGCCCGCCGAGGTGGCGAACATGATGAACATCTGCTCCCAGGTCTCGGTGTCTTCGGGGAGCGGCAACAGCGTGGTGATGCTCTCCCCGTCCTCGAGCGGCAGCAGGTTGACGAAAGCCTTACCGCGCGCCTGCGGCGTGCCGAGCGGCAAGCGGTAGACCTTCATGACGTAGGCCATGCCGCGGCTGGAGAAGAAGAGCACCGGCGTGTGGGTATTGCAG
>JANQIA010000160.1 GCA_028282405.1 Rhodovibrionaceae bacterium | reverse complement strand
GAAAAGAACGCCGCCATGGAGGCGCAGGGCGTCGAGCTGCAGGTCCACGGCTCCGACTTCCAGGAGGCGCGGGAGCACTGCCGCGTGCTGTCCGAGGCGCACGGCTATCACATGATCGAGCCCTTTCTCGAAGGCTTGGTGCGTGGCGTCGCCACCTATCCAATGGAGTTCTTCAAGGCCGTGCCCGATCTTGACAGCGTCTACGTCCCGATCGGCCAGGGCTCCGGCATCTGCGCCACCGTCGCCGCCCGCGACGCGCTGGGCCTGAAGACCAAGATCGTCGGCGTCGTCGCCGAGGATGCCCCCGCCTATAAGCTCTCTTTCGACGCCGGCCGCGCCGTCTCCAGCAACCGGTCGCAGACCATCGCCGACGGCATGGCGTGCCGGGTGCCGGATCCCGAGGCCGTGGAGATCATCTGCCGCGGCGTCGAGCGGATCGTAACCGTCTCCGAGGAGGAGATCCGGACGGCCATGCGCATCTACTACAGCGACACGCACAATCTGGCCGAGGGGGCCGGAGCGGCACCGCTGGCCGCCTTGCTGAAAGAGAAAGAGGCCATGGCCGGCCGCAACGTCGGCCTCATGCTGACCGGCGGAAACGTGGACGCCGCCGTCTTCCGTGATGTGCTGATCGAAGAGTGAGCCGCGCCGTCTCAGGCGACTCCTTAGTCGCTAAGGCGAGAGCGGGCCTCGGCCGCCAGGCACTGGCAATAGGCGGCCTCCTCGCAGGGCTCCGCGGCACGCTCCCATAGGGCCTCCAGCTCCAGGCCCTGGCTGCGGAAGAGGCTATCAGGAAGCTGGTAGGTATCGCGGGCCTCTTGCAAGGCGTCGGCCGCGATGAAGCTCTTGAGCTGACCCATGCCTTCGGTCTCCAAGCCCTGCTTGATCCGCTGCAGGGCGGCCTCGGCGTTCTGCTGATCGTAGGCATCGACGCAGGGATGCAGCGGCTCGAGCAGCTCCGTCGTGCCGAGCCCGACGAGAGCCACGCCGTTCTCCGGCTCGAGGCGAAGCGCTTCGCCGAAAGCTTCGCTGACCTTCGCCGCCTCCTCCTTGATCGAAAGGAGGTCCGGAAGCTTGAGCAGACGCACGAAGCTCGAGATGCCCTCGACGCAAACCTCGAGCAAATCGGGCGTGAAGGCATAGCGCTGCAGCCAGCCGCCCTTGGCGCGGGCAAACTGCAACCAGCCTTCGATCTGGTCGGGATCGCTCTCGATGGCGCGTTCGGACAGCTCCATGGCGCGATCGATGAGCGGCCGACCTTCTTCGCCATAGCCGGAACAAAAGGCCTCGGAGGCCGCCGCGTCGGCACCCAGAGTCAGCACGTCCGCTTGCGTTGCGTTCTCAGCGGCGCTCCAAACCGTTTGGTAGCGCCCGGCCATCAAATTCTGTCGTAGGTCGGTAAATGCCGCCGAGCCGGAGGCGTCGACCTGCGCCGCGCTCGTAGAGGCCCAGAACAGAACCGCCGCCGCCGCCGGTAGACCCCCGAGGATGTAACACAGAGGAGCCAAGCTCAAACGCGCTTCTCCATCATAATCACCGCCTTGGCGCCGCCCTCGGTCTCCTGCTCACCGACCGGCGCGAAGCCCAACGTCTCGTGGAAGCGCAGCGAGCCGGGGTTGGGCGGCCGGCTGTTGACCTCGCAGGTGACCCATCCCGTGCCGTCTTCGGCTTGCGCCTTGGCGAAGGCGAAGAGATCGTTGTAGAGGGCAACGCCAATCCCCTGTCCGCGCGCTTCCTCGGCGACCATCACCCGGTCGATATAGAGGAAGGTCTCGTAGCGCGCCTTGAACCAGAGGAAGTTCGGGCTGTCGTAGTCGGCCCCCGGCCAGAAGGCGAGCAGCGCCCCGAGCGGCTGCCCGTCCTTGAGCAGCAGCCGGGCGTAGCCGGCCTCGCCGATCAGCTTTGCCGTCGTCACCGGCGTGAGTGCGCTGACTGCCGGCAGGCAGGCCTGGTTGAGATCGAGAAACCACGCATGGTCGGCTGCGGCCAGTGGCCGGATGGTCATGGCGCTGCGCCCGACAAGGCCGGAATGCGCTCGATGGCCGCTTCCGGTGCCATGGGCCGGCCGAAGAGATAGCCCTGCCCCATGTGGCAGCCGAGCTGGCGGAGCACCTCGACCTCCCGGTCGCTTTCGATTCCTTCGGCGATGATCTCGAGTTCCAAGGCGCCGGCGAGCTGCGCAATGGCGCGGGTGATCTTGTAGCTGTTGCTGTTGCTCAGCAGCGAGCGAATGAAGGACGCGTCGATCTTGAGGCCGTCGATCGGGAAGCTGTGGAGATAGGACAGGCTGGAGTAGCCGGTGCCGAAGTCGTCGAGCACGCTGCGCACGCCGATCGACTTCAACCCGGTCAGGATCTCGGCGACTCGCGTGGGGTTGGCCAGCAGCACACTCTCCGTCAGCTCGATCTTGATCTGCTCGGGCTCGGCGCCGCTCCGCCGCAGACCGCCTTCGATGTGGGAGACGAGATCTTCCTCGTCGAAGCGCACGGCCGAGAGGTTGACGCTGACGAAGGGCTTGGCCCCGTCGATCCCTTGAGCCACCAGCAGGTCGCGGGCGAAGGAGAAGGCCTGATCGAAGGTGTTGCGGTCGACGGCGCCGATCAGCCCTGCCCGCTCGGCGAGAGGCACGAAGTGGTTGGGTGCGACATTGCCAAGTTCCGGATGGCGCCAGCGGGCCAAGGCCTCGAACCCGGCCAGCCGGCCGTCGGAGAGATGCACGATGGGCTGATAAGCCACCTGCAGCTCACCGGACTGGACCGCGTCAAGCAAGCGCCGCTCGGTCCGCAGCACGCTCTTGGCTTCCTGCGGGTCCAACATCGGCCCGTGATCGAAATCCGTGGCAGGCGACGGCTCGCAGGGATTGGTGTTGCGCGTTCCGCCCTGGATGTCTCGCAGCCGCCGCAGCAGCGTTTCGAGCAGCAGGGCCACGACCGGATCCGCATCGCGCAGCTTGTAGCGAAGCTGCTCGGCGGAAATGACCAGCAGCTCGCTGTCGGAAATCGCGCGGATTGTTGCCGAACGGCCCGAGCCGGCGATCAAGCCCATCTCGCCGACCACTTCGCCGGGACCAAGCCGCGCCAGCACGACCTCGCTGTCACCGGTCTTCGCCACCACCTCGACCAGTCCCGATTCGACGATGTACGCCCGGTCCGAGGAGTCGCCTTGCTGAAAAAGGGTTTCGCCGGCCGCCAGCTGGACGTTCGAGTCGCTGGGACCGATCAGGCCCAAGGGATTACCAGCCCCCGACACGCACCCACTCCTCGACATCGGAGATCCGGTCGTGGCCCCAGAAGGGCTCGCCATCGACGATGAAGAAGGGAGAACCGAAGACGCCGGCACCGATCGCCGCATCGACCTTCGCCCGCGCCATGTCTTTGACGCTCGGGTCCTGCAGCGCCGCGGCCAAGCTGTCCTGGTCGAGGCCAAGGTCCATCGCAACGGCAAGGACGGTGGTGACGCCGCTCATGTCCTGGCCTTCGGCGAAGGCCCGCCGGAAGACTTCCTTGGCCAGCGTCCTCGCATCGTCCGGGTTGTTCTGGTCGAGCCAGTAGAAGGCGCGGACGGCCGCGACGGACATGTAGGGAAAGGGGCGCGGCCAGGTGAGCGGCACGCCGTTGCGGCGCGCGGAGCGCACCATATCGTGTCGCGAATACTCGCCCTTCATAGGAATATCCACCAGCGGTTGCCCGCCGACGATCTTGTAGACGGCGCCCAGCAGAAAGGGTCGCCAGCTCACCTCCCGGCCGACCGCCGCCATGCGCTCATCGATGCAGCGGGCAGCCAAGTAGCCGTAAGGGCTGGAGAAATCGAAGTAGAACTCGACCGGAGCGGGCATGGCGAAATCCTAAGCCTTCTCGTTGCGGTGCACCTTGAGCAGCCACTCTACCGCAGTGGGAAAATCACTCAACACAGCCGAGGGCGAAGGTGTTATGCCCGATTCGTCGCCCGCTCGATACTTGCCGGTCTGCACCAGAATGCCCTGCAGGCCGCAGTGCATGGCGCCCGCAATGTCGGCTTCCGCATCATCGCCGATCATCACAACCTGACCTGCAGGCAGGCCGAGGGACGACAGGGCCGTCCCAAAAAAGGCCTCCGCAGGCTTGCCGAGCAGGGTCGCATCGCGCTTGGTCGCGTACTCCAGGGCGGTCACGAAAGCACCGGCATCGATGCTGAGCCCGCCGTCGGCGTCCTTGAAGGCACGGTTCTTGGCCAGCGCATAGAAGGCCGCCCCCTCCATCAATGCCCGAAAGGCCGCGTTCATGGCTTCGTAGGTGAAGCCCTCGGCGGCATCGCCGACCACCACGGCCAGGCCGCCGGTGCCGCTCTCGGTCCCGGCAAAGTCCTCTTCGAGATTGGGGTGGACCAGAAGGTGGGGCTTGAGACCCTGTTCGAGCAGCAGGGTTCGCGCCGCAATCGCGGGCATGAAGAGCTGGTCGGCGCCGATGTCGACACCCATCGCCTCCAGGTCTTCCAGCATCTGCCGGCGGGAGCGGCGGGTGGTGTTGGTGATGCAGCGCAGCGGCAGGCCCGCTTCGCGCAGCTTGGCCAGAGCCTCGGGCGCCCCCGGCAACGCCCGCTCGCCCTCCAGCACGACACCGCCCAGGTCCAGCAGCACGCCCTTGATCGTCATGGCCGCCGCTCCTGGACCGCCTGCTCAGTCGGCAGCGAGCTGGCGGGCGATGATCAGCCGCTGAATGTCCGAAGTGCCCTCGTAGATCTGGCAGACCCGGACATCCCGGTAGATGCGCTCGACGGGAAAGTCCTCGAGATAACCGTAGCCGCCGTGGATCTGGATGGCGGCGGAGCAGATCTCCTCGGCCGCCTCGCTGGCATAGAGCTTCGCCATGGCCGCTTCCTTGAGGCAGGGCTCGCCCGCGTCCTTGAGCGCGGCAGCGTGCAGCGTCATCAGCTCACCGGCGTGCAGCTTGGTTGCCATGTCGGCCAGGCGAAAGCCGACCGCCTGATGCTCCATGATCGGCTTGCCCATAGCCTCCCGCTCCTTGGCGTAGGCCAGGGCATGGCGATAGGCAGCCCGCGCCATGCCGACCGACTGCGCGGCAATGCCGATGCGCCCGCCTTCCAGGTTAGAGAGCGCGATACGGTAGCCCTCCCCCTCATCGCCCAGCAGCAGGTCGGGGGTCAGTTCCACGTCCTCGAAGACGATCTGGCAGGTGTCCGAGGCCTTCTGGCCCAGCTTGTGCTCGACCCGCGCGACCTCGAAGCCCGGCAGGTCGGTGGGCACGATGAAGGCCGAGATGCCCTTCTTGCCGCGCTCAGGGTCGGTCACGGCGAAGACGATGGCCACGTCCGCATGGCGACCCGAGGTGATGAACTGCTTGGTGCCGCTCAGCACGTACTTGTTGCCGGCGCGCCGCGCCTGGCTGCGGATGGCAGAGGCGTCGGAGCCCGCCTGTGGCTCGGTGAGGCAGAAAGCCCCCAAACTCTCGCCGCGCGCCATGGGCTTGAGAAAACGCTCCTTCTGCTCGCTGCTGCCGTAGCGCAGGATGGGCTGGCAGCCGACCGAGTTGTGCACGCTCATGATGGTCGAGCAGGAGCCGTCGCCTTCCGCCACCTCGGCCAAGGCCAGGGCGTAGGCGACGGTGTCGGTTCCGGCGCCATCCCACTCCGGCGGCACGGTCATGCCCATGAAACCGAGCTGCCCCATCTCTTCGACGGCTTCTCTGGGGAAACGGCTCTCGCGGTCCCACTCGGCCGAAAAGGGTGCCAGACGCTCCTGCGCGAACTGCCGCGCAGTGTCGCGGATGAGGCGCTGGTCCTCAGTGAGCAGAGGGGCAGTCATCGAGATCGTTGTGGTGTTGCGGAGAGCTGCCCACATCGGGCGGCGCGAAGCGCTGCTTGAAGGTGAAGGCCTGCGGCGTCGGGCCGTGCCTGGCCAGCAGGCGCAGGCGCTCCAGAGCTTCCTCGATGGTCGGGCGGTGATCGCTCGGCACCCACCAGAGTGCCATGAACGGGCCTTCCCAGCGCTCGAACCAGGCGCGGCGTCCGGCCATGACCTTCACGTGCGCGGAGCGGTAGACGTAGTCGGCGAGGCTTTCGACGTCTTCCCAGACCGACATGTTGATGATGACCCGCGGATCGTCGTTGACGGTCAGGTTGGTCGCGTTGCCGCTGCCCTCGTCCTTGAGGCGCCAGACGAAGCCCGGGCTGGCCTCGGCCAGGGCGTTGATGCTGTCGAGCTGGCTGACAAAGCCCTCCATGATCGGATCGTCGATCGGCGCGACGATGCGGCCGACGTTCACCTGCGCCAAAAGAAAGTCGGTCAAAGCCTTGTCTCCCTTCACTCTTATGGCAAACGCGTCACGCTACCACGGCAGCTCCTGGCCGTCATAGTTGAAGAACTTGCCGTTGTCGGAGGCGTCGAGCTTGGCAATGACGTTGCGCATGCCGGCCACCGACTGCTCGACGGTGATCTCTGCGTCCGGGCCGCCCATCTCCGTCTGCACCCAGCCCGGATGGAAGCAAATGACGATAAAGCCCTCCGGCCCCAGGGCATTGGCCTGGCACTTGGTGACCATATTCAGGGTCGCCTTCGAGGTCCGGTAAATGTGGGCGTTGGACTTCTGAGTGCTGCCGATCGAGCCCATCTTGGAGGACATATTCACGATCACCCTGCGCTCGCTCGCGCGCATCGAGCCGACGAAGGACTCGACCATTCGCATGGGCGCCAGCGCGTTGGCCTGTAGCGCGTCCATCCAGGCATTGTAGTCCGTTTGGCCGAAGCCCTCGCGGGGCCCCATGACGCCGGCATTGTTGATCAGCAGGTCGATCGGCTCGTCCGACATCTCGCGCGCCAGGCCCTGGACCCTCAGCCCGTCGGTGACGTCCAAGCGGTGCAGCACGACCTCGCCGCCGCAATCCTCTCGCAAGGCCTTCGCCTTGTCCGGGTGACGGCAACAGGCGTGAACACGCCAACCATCGCGGCCATAGGTTCTCGCGTACTGCAGGCCGATGCCGCGATTGGCGCCGGTAATTAAAACTGTCGGCACACGCCCTCTCCTCCAAAACCACATCCCTGATGGCGCCTACCGCCGCTACAATCCGGCAGCCTTGGCGCCTACCCGCCGTCTGACGCGGCGGCTCTTGGCCCCTTACCTGGGAACGGGGCGCATCCTCGCAAGCGGCTACATCCGGAAAATCCCGAAGCGGGTAGGCTCGATCGGCGCGTTGAGACTCATGGACAGCCCTAGCGCCAGGGCCATGCGGCTTTCCACCGGATCGACGATGCCGTCGTCCCACAGGCGCGCGCTGGCGTAATAGGGATGGCCCTGCTGCTCGTACTGCTCCCGTATCGGCGCCTTGAAGGTCTCTTCTTCGTCCTCGCTCCACGCCCCGCCTCGGCTTTCGATGCCGTCGCGGCGCACGGTGGCCAGCACGTTTGCGGCCTGCTCGCCACCCATCACCGAGATACGCGCGTTGGGCCACATCCAGAGAAGGCGCGGCGCGAAGGCGCGGCCGCACATGCCGTAGTTGCCGGCCCCGAAGGAGCCGCCGACCACCAAAGTGAACTTCGGCACCTGGGCGCAGGAGACCGCGGTCACCAGCTTGGCGCCGTCCTTGGCGATGCCGCCCGACTCGTATTTGCGGCCAACCATGAAGCCGGAGATGTTCTGCAAGAAAATCAGTGGGATGGAGCGCTGGCAGCACAGCTCGATGAAGTGCGCGCCTTTCAGCGACGATTCCGAGAAGAGGATGCCGTTGTTGGCCAGGATGCCGACCGGATAACCGTTGATGTGGGCGAAGCCGGTCACCAGGGTCGTGCCGTAGAGCGCCTTGAACTCGTCGAACTCGCTGCCGTCGACCAGGCGGGCAATCACCTCTTTGACGTCGTAGGGCTTGCGCAGGTCCGTCGGGACGATGCCGTAGAGCTCCTCCGGGTCGTAGAGCGGCTCCCGCGGGCTCGCCAGCTCCAGCGACTGGTGCTTTGGGCGGTTGAGGTGAGCCACCACGCGCCGTGCGATGGCCAGGGCATGCTCGTCGTTCTCCGCATAGTGGTCGGTGACGCCCGAGGTGCGGCTGTGCACGTCGGCGCCGCCCAGCTCTTCGGCGCTGACCACCTCCCCCGTCGCGGCCTTCACCAGCGGCGGCCCGCCAAGGAAGATGGTGCCCTGACCTTTGACGATGATGGACTCGTCCGACATGGCCGGAACGTAGGCGCCACCGGCGGTGCAGGAGCCCATGACCACGGCGATCTGCGGCACGCCGGCCGCCGAGAGCGTCGCCTGGTTGTAGAAGATTCGCCCGAAGTGGTCCCGATCCGGGAAAACATCGTCCTGACGCGGCAGGTTGGCGCCGCCGGAATCCACCAGATAGATGCAGGGCAGCCGGTTCTCCCGCGCAATCTCCTGCGCGCGCAGGTGCTTCTTGACGGTCAACGGGTAGTAGGTGCCGCCCTTCACCGTGGCGTCGTTGGCGATGATGACGCACTCGCGCCCCGAAACCCGGCCTATCCCCGTAACCAGCCCGGCTGCCGGCACCGCCTCGCCGTAGACCTCGTGGGCAGCCATCTGCGACAGTTCGAGAAAGGGCGCACCGGCGTCCATCAGCCTGCGGATACGCTCGCGCGGCAGCAGCTTGCCGCGGGCTTCGTGCTTGGCGCGGGCCGCCTCCCCGCCGCCTTCACGAATATCTGCGGTTTTCTCGCGCAGGTCCTCGACCAGGGCGCGCATGGCCGCTGCGTTCTCGCGGTACTCGGCGCTTCGGGTATCGGCTTGGCTACGGATGACGCTCATCGCGCGCTGCTTAGCATTGCCGACAAGGGATAGGCCAGAGCGGCCAGCTAGTAACTTCTGGGCAAACCAAGGACATGCTCGGAGAGATAGCTCAGGATGAGGTTGGTCGAGATCGGCGCCACCTGATAGAGACGGGCCTCGCGATACTTGCGCTCCACGTCGAATTCCTCGGCAAAGCCGTAGCCGCCATGGGTTTGCAGGCAAGCCTCCCCGGCGGCCCAGGACGCATCGGCCGCCAGCAGCTTCGCCAGGTTGGCCTGCTCGCCGCAGCGTTCGCCGCCGTCGTAGAGCCGGCAGGCCTCCGTCACCATCAGCCGCGCGGCCTGAAGCTGGCTGTAGGCGCGCGCCAAGGGGAACTGGATGCCCTGGTTCTGGCCGATGGGCCGCCCGAACACCTGACGATCCTTGGCGTAGGCACAGCCCTTCTCGATGAACCAGCGGGCGTCGCCCAGGCACTCCGCGGCGATCAGGATGCGCTCGGCGTTCATGCCGTCGAGGATGTAGCGAAAGCCCCGCCCCTCCTCGCCGATCAGGTTCTCCGCCGGCACCAGGAGGTCGTCGAAGAAAACCTCGGTCGTCGCGTGGTTCATCATGGTGCGCAGGGGCCGGATGGTGACGCCTTTGCCGACCGCCGCGCGGAGGTCGACCAGGAAGACCGAGAGCCCTTCGCCCTTGCGCGCGACCTGGTCCTTCGGCGTGGTGCGGGCCAGCAGCAGCATGAGATCGCTGTGCTCCGCCCGGCTGGTCCAGACCTTCTGGCCATTGACCCGGTAGCTGTCGCCTTCTCGCACGGCCGTGGTGCGCAGCGAGAGCGTGTCGGTGCCGCTGCTCGGCTCGGTGACACCGAAGGCCTGAAGCCGCAAGGCCCCGCTGGCGATCTCCGGGAGATACTTCTCGCGCTGGGCGGCGCTGCCGTGACGCAGCAAGGTGCCCATGGTGTACATCTGCGCGTGACAGGCTGCCCCGTTGCCGCCCGAGGCCTGGATCTCCTCCAGGATGGCGGCGGCGGCCGCCAGCGGCAGCCCGGAGCCGCCGTAGGCTTCCGGGATCAGGGCTGCGAGATAGCCGGCCTCGGTCAAGGCGGCGACGAACTCGCTCGGATAGGCGCGGTCCCTATCCTTTTCCCGCCAGTAGTCGTTCGGGAAGCGTGCGCAGAGCGCGCGCACGGCCTCACGTATTTCTTGATAGTCTTGGCTTTCCAATGGCATGGGAAGAAACGCTGAAAAATTGGTGATGCTCTCGGCAGGACGATAGAATCAGGACGCAGCCATGGAAGTCCAGCCCCCGCGGCGCAAGCACACGGAAGTGCTGACCTCACAGCTCGACATAGCGGGCAAGCGCCTCGCCGACTTGGGCTGCGGCAGCGGCAGCTTGAGCCATGCTTTGGCCCGCAAGGGTGCCGAGGTGATCGGCCTCGACATCTCGGAAGCCGCGTTGCGGCAAGCGAGAAAGGCGGCACCGGACGGCACCGCTGACTTCGCGGCCGCTTTGGGCCAAGCCCTGCCGCTGCCTAATCGCTCCATCGATATCGTAATTTATTTCAATGCTTTGCACCATATTCCTGTCGCTGACATGACGCTCGCATTGGATGAGGTCGCGCGCGTCCTGCGGCCCGGTGGCCAGCTCTACGTGGTCGAGCCGCTGGCCGAGGGGCCGCACTTCAGCCTCGTGCGCGCCATCGAGGACGAGACGGAAGTGCGCGCCGCCGCTTACAAGGCGCTCCAGAACTTGTCGGCCTGCTCGGGATGGTCCGCACTGTCGGAAACCCTCTACACCGCATCGGTCGCTTATGCCTCTTTCGCGACCTTCTGCGAGCGTCTGATCGCCGTTGACGACAGCAGAGGTGCGACGGTCGAAGCACTGCGCAGCTCTCTTTCGGAGCGCTTCACTTCACTGGGTCGGCTAGGAGATAAGGGCTGGCTGTTCGATCAGCCAATGCGCGTAAATCTATTTGAAAGAGTGGCTTAAGAGGCTTTTTTTATAGAGCCAATCAGAGCGCGCGCAAAGCGCGACAGAAACGCACGATCTCTTCATCCGTGTTGAAGTAGTGCACCGACGCGCGCACCAAGTCGGGCAACCCCCGCGCCGTGGCATCGAGCAGGGTGGAGTTGGGGTCGCTGACCGAGGTGTTGATGCCCTGAGCCCGCAGGCTGGCCGAAATCGTCGCAGCATCCAGGCTCTCGTGGGTGAATGTGCAGATGCCGCACTTCCGGGTGC
>JANQIA010000118.1 GCA_028282405.1 Rhodovibrionaceae bacterium | reverse complement strand
CTGCTCTGCTAGCTATTGTTGGCTCGGCGAACTTTGGAGACTGCAATGAAATTGACCGCTTCTGCTGCGCTGATCGCCGCTGCCGCCTTCCTGGCATCGGCAGCCGCCATCCCAGCCCATGCACAGAGCTTCGATCAGGAACAGACAGGCGACATCGAAGAGATCGTCCGCGAGTACCTGATGCAGAACCCCGAGGTCATCGTCGATGCCTTGCGCGAGTACGAGCGGCGGCAGCAGGCGGAGCAAGAGAGCCAGCGAAAGCAGGCTCTGGCCGGGTTGGATAGCTTCATCGAGAGCATTCCGCCGGAGGATATCGTCGGCAATCCGGACGGTGACGTGACCATCGTCGAGTTCTTCGATTACCGCTGCGGCTTCTGCCACAAGATGATGGAGCCCATCCTGGCCGCGATCGAGCAGGATCCGGATCTGCGCCTGGTGCTGGTAGAGTTCCCTATCCTCAGTCAGGCCTCCCGCTATGCCGCGCAGGCCGCCCTGGCATCGCGTGAGCAGGGCCTCTATCCGGAGTTCCACTTCGCGCTCATGGAGCAGCGCGGGCAGCTTAACGAAGAGCGGGTGATGCAGATCGCCCAGTCGGTGGGCTTGAACACCGAGCAGCTTCAACGCGACATGCAGTCGCCGGCCGTCGCCGAGACGCTCAACGCCAACTTCGCGCTGGCGCAGCAGATCGGCGTCACGGGCACCCCGGCCTTCATCATCGGCGACAACTTCGTGCCGGGTGCCATCCCGCTCGAAAGGCTGCAGGGGCTGGTCAAGGAGGCGCGCGCCCAAGGAAGCTAGCCGACACGGCTCTTTCCAGATTATCAGGGTATCGCTCGTCGTTGCCGAGCATGGCGGCGCATGCTAACGCTGCGGCGTGTTCGGTGACTGGAGTCGCATCTTGCCCGCCCCACGGGTTCTTATTCTCAACGGCCCAAATCTAAATCTGCTTGGTACGCGCGAGCCCGAAATCTACGGGCGCATGATCCTGGCGGACTTGGAGGCGGCCTGTCGCGCCAAGGCCGAGGCCCTGGGCATGACCGCGACCTGCAAGCAGTCGAACCATGAAGGCGAGCTGGTGACCTGGATCCAGCAAGCGCGCGACGAGCAGGATGGCATCGTGATCAATGCCGGCGCCTATACCCACACCTCGGTCGCGTTGCTCGACGCGCTGCGTGCCTGCGGGCGCCCGGTCATCGAGGTTCATCTTTCCAATATCTTCCGGCGGGAGAGCTTCCGCCACCATTCCTACATCTCGGAAGCCGCCGACGGCGTGATTTGCGGTCTCGGCAAGACGGGATACCTGCTTGCGCTGGACGCTCTAGCGCAACGCCTCGAGAGCGAGCTGGACGCATAATGGGCAAACTGGAAGTCGACGAAGAACTGCTCAAACGCCTCGCGGACATCCTGGACACGACCGGCCTGACCGAGATCGAGGTCGCCTCCGGCGAAGAGCGCGTTCGGGTGGCCAAGCAGCAAACGCTGGTCCGCTCCGCCCCCGAAGCGATACAGCCGATGGCGAGCGCGTCCCCCGCACCCGTCATCAACGGCGGCGACTGCGCGCCCGCCCAACCCACCGGCCTGGTGGTCTCTCCTATGGTCGGCACCGTCTACCTCGCCGCCTCGCCGGGGGCGGAGCCCTTCATCAAAATCGGCGATCAAGTCGCCGAAGGGCAGACCTTGATGATCGTCGAAGCCATGAAGGTCATGAACAACCTGCCGAGCCCTCACTCCGGGACGGTCAAGGATATCCTGGTCAGCGACGGTCAGCCGGTCGAGTTCGGCGAGCCGCTGGTCGTCGTCGCTTAGCGAGACGCGCGGGCGCGGCGCGATGGCCAGCTTCGAAAAGATCCTGATCGCCAACCGGGGTGAAATCGCACTGCGCATCCATCGCGCCTGCCGAGAGATGGGCATCGCGACGGTCGCCGTTCACTCCACTGCCGACGCGGATGCCATGCACGTTCGGCTGGCAGACGAGAGCGTCTGCATCGGCCCGCCGCAGAGCGGCCAGAGCTACCTCAACAAAGCGGCGCTGCTGACCGCGGCCACAATCACCGGAGCCGACGCCATTCATCCCGGTGTCGGTTTCCTGGCCGAGAACGCGACCTTCGCGGAGATGGTCAAGGAGCACGGCCTGACCTTCATCGGCCCCGACCCCGAGCACATCGCCCTGATGGGCGACAAGATCGAAGCACGCAAGACCGCCGACACGCTCGGCTTGCCGCTGGTCCCGGGCTCCGACGGCGCCGTGAGCGACGAGGCCCAGGCCAAGCGGATGGCCCAGGAGATCGGCTTTCCGCTCTTGGTCAAGGCGGCCGCCGGGGGCGGCGGACGCGGTATGAAGGTCGCGCGCAAGCCGGACGAGCTGGAGGAAGCGCTGCGGCTCGCCAGCAGCGAGGCTGCCGCGGCCTTTGGCGACGACTCGATCTACTTGGAGCGCTATCTCGGGCAGCCGCGTCACATCGAGGTTCAGATCCTCGCCGACGGTCACGGCAACGTCATTCATCTCGGCGAGCGCGACTGTTCGCTACAACGTCGGCACCAGAAGATCCTCGAGGAGGCGCCCTCGCCTGCGCTGAACAGCGAAGAGCGCGCGCGCCTGCTCGGTCTTTGCGTCGAAGCCGTGCGCAAGCTTGGCTACCGCTCCGCCGGCACCTTCGAGTTTCTCTATGAAAACGGCGAGTTCTTCTTCATCGAGATGAACACGCGGCTTCAGGTCGAGCACCCGATCTCGGAAGCCATCACCGGCATCGATCTGGTGCGTGAGCAGATCAAGGTGGCGTCCGGTGCGCCGCTCTCTTTCGGCCAGGATGAAATCGCTTTCTCCGGCCACGCCATCGAATGCCGGATCAACGCCGAAGACCCCAGAACCTTCGCCCCCTCGCCCGGCCTGGTCTCCGACTATCACCCCGCTGGCGGACTAGGCGTAAGGGTCGATTCCGGCCTCTATGCAGGCTATCGCGTACCGCCGTTTTACGACAGCCTGGTGGCCAAGGTCATCGTCGACGGCAGCAGCCGCAACGAGTGTCTGATGCGGCTGCGCCGGGCGCTCGAGGAGATGGTGATCGACGGCATCAGCACGACGTTGCCGTTGCATCGGCTGCTGATCAACGAGCCGGATTTCCTGAACGGCGACTATGACATTCACTGGCTGGAAAGCTGGCTGGCGACCCACGCCTAGCGTCCGGCCGGGCAGCACGTGATCGGCGCTGCCCCCCTCTTGCCGAAATCGCGTGCAGATCCTATCGCTATGGGTCTGGAGATACTGCAGGAGACCCCGACTGGTTCCAATGCTTGACGGCCGTGAAGCGGAAGGTGGGGATCGATAGGGCGATGCTCTTAACGCCTGAGCTTCTCCTGCGCGCCTATGCGGTCGGCATCTTCCCCATGGCTGAAAGCCGCCGCGACCCGCAGGTCCACTGGATAGATCCGGACATGCGCGGGATCATCCCGCTCGATCGCGTGCACCTGTCGCGCAAGATGCGCCGAGCCGTGCTGAAGTCTTCTTTCCAGGTGCACTGCGACACCGCCTTCGAGGCCGTGGTGCAGGGCTGCGCCGAGCCCCTGCCCAACCGACCCGACACCTGGATCAACCCGACCATCCAAAAGCTCTACACAGAGCTGTTCGAGCAGGGTTTCGCCCATTCCGTAGAGGCTTGGGACAACAGTGACCCGCAAAACCCTGTCCTGGTCGGCGGTCTCTACGGCGTCAGCCTGGGCTCGGCCTTCTTTGGCGAGTCCATGTTCAGCCGAGCAACGAATGCCAGCAAGATCGCCTTGGTGCATTTGGTCATTCGCCTGCGCAAAGCGGGCTATGTGCTGCTGGATACTCAGTTCACGACGCCGCATCTACGCCAGTTCGGCGCCATCGACGTGCCCCGCGAGCACTACAAGGCGCAGTTGACCCAAGCGCTATCGAGCGTTGCCCGCTTTCCGGCGGAGTTGAGCGATGCGGAGCTGGAGGACGGCGTCGCGGAACTCAGGTCGCCTGGCTGACGTCGATCCCGCCCGTTTCTATCGCGCGGCCAGGCGCCGATCGAGCGATCAGGATGCCGCGCGGCGCGGCTCTTCGCCTTCCGGCTCGTCCAGCACGTCGATCTCGTCCGCCTCGTCCAGCACCAGAATATCGGTGACCATCGAATCCTGGTCAGGTTCGGACGGCTCTTCCACGTTCAGCACCTCTTGGCTGCGCTTCTGAACGCGCCGCAAGATGTCCCGCACACCGGTTGCCGCGGCCTGGGCCAATTCCTCGCCTTCCAAGTCGGACTTGCGCTTGGCTTCGCTCACCTTGGCCGCATAGCCCGGCTCATTCTGCTCGTCGGCGCTTGCCGCCCCCAGACGCTCTTCCAAGCCGGCGTCGATACGCGCCAGCGCCTTGATCAAGGACTGAGCATCCTGCAGGCCGAGGTTTTCGGTGATGTCCTCGTCGCGCGCGGACGCATCCTCCGCCTCGGGGACATCGACGGCGTCGGGCTCCGGAGCCTCTTGGAGCTCCAGGTCGACATCGAGGTCGGGTGCCGGTTCAGCCGTCGGCTCGCTCCCCCAGTCAAAAGGGTCTTCGTCCTCCGCAGCGAGCCCCGCAGCGCCATCTCGCGTGTCTACCGGCTGTTCCTCGTCCAGCTCATCGAGAACGCTCTCGTCCGGGAGCTCATCAGGCTCCGCCGCTCCTTGCGCGGGCTCGGCCTTCTCGGCGCGCTGCTGCGCGATCACCGCCACGCGGTGCTCGAGCTCATGCAGCGCCTTGCCGATATCCTCTTCATCACCGGTTTCGAGGGCCTGCAACAGACCGTCGAGCATATCCTGTAGCTGCTGGTTTTGGGCTTCGAGATCGACGACACGCTGCTTGAGAGCGGTGATCTCCTCACGCATGGCCGCGCGTTCCTGGTTGAACTGCTCCGAGTCCCGCTCGATCGCTTCGACGAGGGACTGGAGCTGCTCCTTCTGCTCGCGCTCCTGCTCGCGCTTAGCCCGGAACCGCGACTGCACATCGTGAACGCGCTGACTCAAGCTGTTGAAATCGGACATGGTACCCCGGCCTTTTGTCGTCAGGATTCATCTCTCTTACCGAAGTGTTGCCGCATTAAATTTACAAATGACTAACGGCTAAGGTGTCCGAAAGAAGCGAGGCTGCCGACATTTCTTGCGGAATGCCGGCAGCCTCCAGTTGGTCAGGGGGGCTGGGTAAAACGCGGAAAAGCTAGTCGAAGATCAGCAGCGAGCGAACTTCGATGCTGTGCCGTGGCAGGCGGTCCGCCGGCACACTAGGGTCCTGAAAGCTGGTATGGAGAACGAAGCGCGCTCGACCGTCCTCCGCCGAGTCAAAGCCCTTGATCAGCAAGGCTTCGTCGACCTCCATCCTGGGATAGTAGACCCAGCGATGGCTCGGGCGGTAAGCGCCGTAGTAAATCTCGCCGACACGGTCGGCATAGACGAGATCGCTGGCCACGAAGTCCTCGTCAGGGACGCTCTGCGTATCGGCCAGCGCCAGGGGCGCCGACTCCAAAGGTCCTTGAATCGCCCGCCAGACATTGACGATGGCGTAGCGTTTGCCGGCCACAGCCGCAGCCTGCTCAGCACCGAGCAGATCTTCGAGGCGCTGCGGACCTGACTTGGCCGTATAGTCGTTGTGGATCCGCTTGACCGGCGGCCTGTAGACAATTTCACCATCAATTTCAGGCTCTTCCTTGCGGACGTTGTGATCGAAGACGAGCACGCTCGATGCCCCGGTCTCCCGCTTCAAGAGACACTCCATCTCCGGGTAGTAGTGTTGCTTGATCGCGTCCGGGTCATCGAAGTCCTTGAACGTCGCGCCGTGACGGATGAGCTGGAAGCCCTGCTCATCAAGCTTGGCCGGCGTCGCGGTCAGCCGCCCATTGGCGATCTCGACCTCACGGGCGACGAAGAGCGAATCGGTCTCGGTTCGGGCGCCTTCCTCGCCGACAAGAATGGCCGGCTTGCTGCCGTTGGCCTCCAGATAGGATACCTCGGCGATGACGAAGGCAGGCGTTTCTGCCCCTTCGGGCCTGAGCGACGGCGCCGCGGCAAGCGGCGCAGCCATCGCAGTTTGATAGTCCATGGTGTTGGTCCTCGTTCGCATTCCAGGAGGTATGAGCTTTGGATGGATCTAGCTGCAGCAGGGCTGCGCCGGCTCCTGCCTCGGGACCAGTTTCAAGATCGCGGCCGGGCGCGCTGTTGGACGCGTTGCCGGGCGCGGTGCGGCATTGTTTTTGGCCAGCGACTTGGCGATGGAGGGGATGTCATCCCGCTCGATACCGATGTCCCGTAGCTCGCGATCGCGCAGGGCGCTGAGTTCGCGGACGGTGATCGCTTCTCGGCGCCAGCGGTGAAGCGTGCGGGCAAGGCCCGACAAGGGCGCCAAGGCGGCGATGGACGAGGAGCGCAGCGCACGCCAGCCATGCAGCCAAAGCGGCGGCTCTCCGGCGGCCGCCCTATAGACTGGGCGCGATGATGAAGCGACAACTTCACTAATGTCGTGCTGCAACATGTCCTTGGTCCTTTCATCGGGCGCCAGCACATTCTCTATGCTAGCTAAGTTTTTGTGATCGATCCGCGCATCAGCGTTATCGAAAAATCTCTTTGTGTTGAATAATCTCGTCGCTATCTTCAAAGTTCACAAACGAGAATTTATTGGATTACCTGTTAGAAAAACTGTTTTATAGAAGCCACGATGAACCGACGCCTGCCACCGCTCAACAGCCTGCGCGCCTTCGAGTCCGCCGCGCGCCACCTGAGTTTCACCAAAGCGGCCGAGGAGCTGCATGTGACGCCGGCGGCCATCAGTCAGCAGGTCAAGACGCTGGAGACCTTCTGCGACAGACCGCTGTTTCGCCGCCTCACCCGCTCCCTAATTCTGACCGATGCAGGCCAGAAAGCCCTGCCGGCGCTGCGGGAGGGACTGGACAAGCTCGCCGACGCCGCAGAGCTCCTGATGGCACAAGAGGACAGCGACATCCTGACCATCAGCGTCGCCCCCTCGTTCGGTGCCAAATGGCTGGTGCCGCGCCTAGACCGCTTCCGCGCCGCCCATCCCGATTTCGAGCTGCGCATCGATGCATCGGACATTCTGGTCGATTTCTCCAACGACCGCGTCGATATCGGCATTCGCTACGGCCGCGGCATATACCCGGAGCTTCACAGCGAATGCCTGATGACCGAGGTCACGATGCCCGTTTGCAGCCCAACACTGCTGACAGGTGAGCATCCCCTGCGCCGACCGGAAGACCTACGCCACCACACGCTGCTGCACGTCGACTGGAAGATCGAGAGCGAGTCGGCACCCAGTTGGCGCATGTGGCTGAGGGCGGCCGGCGTGGCCGACGTGGACCCCAACAAGGGCCCGCGCTTCAGCATGGAGAGTATGGCAGTGCAAGCGGCCATCGCCGGCCAAGGCGTGGCGTTGAGCGAGCGCTCCCTGGTCCGTGACGACCTGGAGGCCGGCCGGCTGGCTCAGCCCTTCGGCCCTGAGCTGAACGAGAGCACTGCCTTCTGCTACTACGTGGTCTATCCCGAAGCTAAGGCGAAGCTGCCGAAGGTATGCGCCTTCCGAGACTGGGTCTTGGCTGAAGGCGCGCGCAGCACCTCCGAGGAGGAGGACGCAGCGGCCGCCTACTCCTCCTGAGCAGGGGCCTCGCCGCTGTCCCCGACCGCGTCCTGGCACTCCAAGACGCGCACGTCGTAGATCGGATGGTCCATGGCCGAGACCGCCGGCGAGGACGCGAACATCCAACCGATGAAGTGATTCACCGGCAACTGCCCCGGCTCGACCTCCTCGATCTCCAGGAAAGCCGCCGACTCGGGCGGTTCTTCCGGGGGCGTCCGATAGCAGACCCGAGTCGTGATACGCAGCGAGCCAAAGGCGATGGTCTCGCCTACGGGCGCTTCGAGCCGGGTGACCCGCGCCGTGATCTTGTCCAAGGCCTGCAGACTGGCAACCGCCATGGTTTGGGCGTTTCCATCGCCGCTCTGGGCCATCGCCGCAACCGGCGCCAGACCGGCGGCGGCGGCAAGGCCAAGGGCCAGCGCGATGTCGACCGGTCTCATTCCTCGCTTTGCCGCTGATAGGGATTGGCCAGGGACTCGACCAGCTCACGCAGCGTCTGCCGCACCTGTTGCTCATCAGCGCCCATGATCACGGCGTCCTCCAGCGCATCTTGAGCCATTTCCTGAAGTTCCAAGAGGTTCTCATTGAGAACTTTGATCTTTTCGCGGCAGGAGAGTGGCACGCCGCCCGGCGTGCGCCAGGTCGGCAGCTCCAGTTCGCTGGCTTTGCTTTTCACGGTCATAGGCTCCCTTGGGACCAGCGTAGGAGAGGTAGCGACCCGGCGGGCCCACTGCAAGGCAGCGTCAGAAGGCTCCAAACGCTCCCTCAGCGCGCGCCCGTGAGTTGGGCAGCAAAGCGCAGGCGCACGTAATCGGCATGCCAGCGCCCCTCTTCGTCCTGCAGCTCCTCTCGCACCGCCTCGCGCACCTCAGCCATTGCCTCTGCATGCTGCTCCTCCAGCAGATGCGAGAGGAAGGCGCCACTGAAGGTCTCGAGCCAGCCGTCAATGCTACCAGGCAGAGGCGTCCAGCGCGGAATGAGCTCGATCGACTCCACTGTGAAGCCGGCCGCAGCAAGCTTGGCCTCGTATTCCGCCTCGTCCGGGAAGTACCAGGGATCAGCGGCGGCACCGTCGTGCCCGCGCCGGTCGAGCGCTGCAATCAGGGCGCGGCGCAGCCGGCCGACGTTGTCGCCACCGCCGAACTCGCCGACGAAGCGACCGCCCGGCTTGAGCGCCCGGGCAACGCCCTCCACGACCGCATCGGCATCTTTCATCCAATGCAGAGCGGCGTTGCTGAAGACGGCATCGAACTCCTGCTCGAACTCCAGGGCTTCGCCCCGCATCACGCGCGCATCGAGGCCCCGCGCCTGCGCGCCGGAGATTTGCTCCGGGCTCGCGTCCACGGCGACGACCTCGGCGCCCTCTGCCAAGAGCTTCTCTGTCAGGGCGCCATCGCCGCAGCCGAGGTCGAGAATACGTTCGCCGCGCCGCGGCGCCAGGAGAGCCAACACGGGGGCCCCCAGGTCGGACACGAAGCGGGCATTGCGGGCATAGCGCTCCGGATGCCAGCTCTGGCGACCGACGCTCATGATAGACCAGGTCTAAAGGCCGCCGTCGTCATCGACCGAGCCGAAGGCGAAGCGACCGACGAGATCAATAATGTTCAAAGCACCCTGGGTATTGCTGATGGTGCCGTCCGGCTGGATATACTCCTCGTCTCCGCCCGGCTGAAGCTGGACCAGGTTTCCGCCGAGCACGCCTTCCGGCACCACGCGGGCAGAGGTGTCCTTCGGCAGCTCCACATCCTGATCGATCGTCATCATGACGACGGCGAAATAGGTCTCGGGGTCCAGCTCCTGCGACAGGACGGTGCCGACCTTGACCCCGGCCAAGCGCACCTCCGTGCCCGGCACCAGTCCCGAAGCGTCATCGAAGACGGCACGCACCTGATAGCCGCCGCCGTGCTGCACGCCGCTGGAAGAGAAAGCAAAAACCACGAAGAACGCGGCGACCAGCAGAACCACGCCGCCCATCACGGTCTCGATGATATTGCGCTTCATGCGATGTCCACCTTCCGGATTGCCATGGCCCTGTGTTGTCTCGGTCTACGGCCGAGAGACTCCGCCGCTGTCTCAATCGGGAGTCCAGGCCTCATAGTCGCTGCTGCTTGCGGCCCGCTTGCCCCCTTCCAAGGTGTGACCAGGCGGGCGATAAGCCTCCTCGGTGCCCGTTGCATTGGCCTTGTGCTCCTTCATCCAAGGCCTCCGCTCGACACCGCCCTCCGGCGGAATCTCGTCGCTGGTATGATGGAGCCAAGCATGCCACTCGGCCGGCACCCGGCTGGCCTCGACGTCACCGTTATAGACGACCCAGCGCCGCTCGTGCCGGAGCGATTCCGGATGGATGGCCGCAGATCTCTTCGACTGTTTCTCGCGATAATAGACGTTTCCGGCCGAGTCCGTCCCGACCTTCTCCCCTCTCAACCAAGTGAACAGCCGCGTGCCGATCGACACCATGGGGCAACCCATTTCCGTTCGAGATAATGCCGCACGAAGCGACCCGCGCCCTTATGGCACCAAGCGCCTTAGTCGTCCAGCTTGCCTGGACAAGCCGGCAAAAGGGCCTGATATAGCGGCGGCAAACAGGGATGCTTGTATGACGGATTTCTGGCGCAACAGCGGTTTCCACTTACTAAATCGGGACGCGCGGGGTCATCTGACGCCGACGGACGACTTCCTGCGCGCCTATTGGAATCGGCCGGAAGTCCGGCCCGTGGAGGAGTCCTGCGCCGCCGAGCGGGCGCTGCATGCGCGACTCTTGGCCGAACCGCGCGCGGCTGTCGGCGAAGCGGAGCTGGCGCCCCTCGCCGACCCGGATGCCGTCGAGAGCTACCGAATCGTTGCCGCCTTTCGCGAACGCCTGCTTGCGGCCGAAACGCTCGAGGCGGTCTACCTCGACTATTTCCGCCGCCCGCCAAAACGCTCTGCCGGCGAAGTCCCCGTCCCGCCGCTCTTCCTCGATCAAATCGCCCATGTGATCGTCCGCGCCATCCTTGAGGGCGACCCAGATGCCTTGCGTGCCCGGGCCGGCGAACTGCTGTTCCGCGAGCAGAAGGTGACGATCAACGATGGGCACATCATGGCCGGCGACGCCGAGATGGTGGAGCACTATGCCACCACCGGCGGCTTCGGCGACCTTGGCCGTCTGATCGCCGAGGCGCAAACGCCGCTGCGCACCGTCGAGTTCGACGTGCTCGACGGCAGCAATGCCGCGCTTTACTGGGCCAGGGACGAAGCGCACGACACGGTGCTGAACCTCAACTTTGCCGGTGACGGGCTGGATGCGCTCTGCCGGGTGCTGGAGCGCTGGGTGAAGCACTTCCTCGATGTCGACGTTTCGATCCAGCCAGTACAGAAAATCACCGACGAGCGATGGGTCTGGCATATCGGCCTCGATGCAGAGGCCTCGACGCTGCTCAACGATCTCTACGATGGACAGAAGGTTGGGGAAGCCAGACTGGCCAGGCTGCTTTCGCTCTTCCGCATGGACTTTTCCGACCCGCAGCAGATGCGCCCGGACATCGCCGGCCGCCCGATCTACCTGGCGCTCGCCATGACGGAAGGCGGACAGCTAAAGCTGAAGCCCCAGAATCTGCTGATGAGCCTGCCGCTCGCCACGCAGGCCTGACTTTCTCGAAGCCGGCTTTAGACAGGCGCAGCCAAAAAAGAACGGTGCCGGCTGGGAGAATGACTCCCTGCCGGCACCGCGCTTGTTCGCTTGGAAAAACTCTACTGAGACTAGCTCGCAGCCTTACTGGCGGACTGCGGGTTCCAACGGCGACGCAACTGCGAAATGCCGAACACGCATGCCAAGGCGCTAAGGAACAGCATGGCTGCCGGGGGCAGCGGAACGACGGCGATCTCGCCGGCGTAGATGCCCGATGCGACGTCAAACGCCGGTCCAACCGCGCCCGGAGCGCCGATCGCTTCACCACTCATGTGGAAGAAGTAGGTGCCGGCATCGAGCATGAGATCGACCAGGGCACCGCCACCGCCCGGACCCGCCACGTCGAAGCCAGCAATGAAGCTGACCGGCAACGGATCGATCTGGAACAGCTCGAGGCTGAGGTTCTCGATACCGATCAGGGGTGAGCCGAACGGCGCAAAGACCAGCGACGAAGCATCGATCGAGAGCGTAGCGGCGCTCTCCAGGCTGAAGGTAAAGGTGTCGTTGAAGGTACCGGGGGTCTCGATGCTGCTACCGAACTCGATCGTCTCGCCAGGGTCGAGAACGCCAAGGTCGACAGCCGCCGCCTGAGCTGTCTTGGCAGTGGGGCCTGCCAAGGCGACGGCAAAGACCACGGCCGCCGCGAGTATGATGGGGTGGAGCAAACGCGTCATTCCTTGAACTTCTCCTCTCTCACGGCGTGCGAGGGGTTCCCGCGGCGCCAAGGGTTGAAATTTTCCCTCGTTCCCGATGCACCGGGCCGCTCCTGCAGCCCCACCGAACGATTGAATCGCTCTTATCTGAAATGCTGGGTATCCCGATGTTCAGGGATACGGCCAGCGACCACTTTGTGGCGTTCAGGCGTGGTCTCACCCTGGACCCTACGCGATCACGCGATGGCCACGAAAAGAGGCATTTGAGACAAATTTGGGATGTACCATAATGACTTAACCACTGTTTCAGTTACGTGAATTGGTCACGAAACGGCAGTGATTCCGAGGATTCGTTCAGCCCCGATTCGACCGCGTAGCGCGGATTTGCCCGGCATGCGATCACAGCAGGCGGTCTCCTCTTCCTGCTTGTCTGTGCAGGTCGGCGCTGCCAAGTGAGGGAGACGAATCTAGAGATCGGTCATCGTGTCACAGCAACAAAACAGGTCATCCGAGAAAACCGCCAAACGCGGCCAGTTCGGCAGTATGCTGCTGATGGCCCTGCGCCGGACGGCTTACTCGCTCATCGGCCTTGCCGCGATCGTCCTGCTCGTGGCTGGCGGAGTGATACTCTGGTCCCGCGGCGGCCTTCCCAACCTGGATGGCGAGGCCCAGGTCTCAGGCCTCACCGCCCCGGTCGAAATTCTCCGCGACGAGCGGGGAATCGTGACGATCCGGGCGGCAAACCCGACCGACGCCCGCTTCGCCCTCGGCTATGTCCATGCCCAGGACCGCCTCGGCCAGCTCGAGATGCTTCGCCGCGTCGTCGAGGGTCGACTGTCGGAAGCGGTGGGCCGGCGCGCTCTGCCGTTCGACAAGCTGATGCTGAGCCTCGACCTTGCCGGGCATGCGGAACGCTCCTTGCCGGCCTTGTTGCCCGAGACTCGCGAGGCGCTCGACGCCTATGCCCGCGGCATCAACGCCTACCTCGCCCAGCACGAAGGACCGTGGCCGCCGGAGTTCTACATCTTCGGCGCCGACCCGGAACCCTGGCGACCGGCGGCAAGCCTGATGTGGGGCAAGCTGAAAGCCCTGCAGCTTTCGACCAACTGGACCCAGGAAGAGCGCTATGCCCGCCTCGCCACGGCGCTGACGCCTGAGCAGTTGCAGGTCCTCTTCCCCGATCTACCGGACGAAAGCGCGACCACTTTGACCGAAGTCGGCCGGGCCTGGCGTGAAAGCGGGCGGGCCGACGCGCTGCCGCAGAGCTGGGCCGCCGCCCTGCCGGAGGAGATGCGCAACCCCGGCGCCAGCAATGCGTGGGCGCTGTCCGGAGAGAAAACCGAGAGCGGCAAGCCCCTCCTGGCCAGCGACCCCCACTTGGGACTGACCTCGCCCGGCATCTGGTATCCCGTGCGCATCGAAACGCCGGAGGGCGTGCTGGCCGGCGTCAGCTCGCCCGGCGTGCCGTTTTTGGTTATGGGTCACAACGGTCATATCGCCTGGGGCATGACCACGCCCTACACCGATACGCAGGACCTGGTGCGGGAGAAGATCGACCCCGACGACCCCGGGCGCTATCTGACCCCCTCGGGCTCGGAGCCCTTCGAGACGCGGACGGTCCGTATTCCCCTTGGCGGAGACGACTTCGAAGAGGTCATTCTGCGCCGGACCCGCTTCGGTCCCGTGGTATCCGATACCTCCAGCTCAAGCCTCGCCACGCGCGATCGACTCGCGCCGGCGGGCGACGAGGTGCTGTCGCTGGCCTGGACGGCCCTGCAGGAGGCGGACACCTCGGCCGATGCCCTTCTGCTGCTCAACCAGGCCCACAGTTGGGATGACTTCGCCGCCGCCATGGCACGGCTGAAGGCGCCGCAGCAGAACGTCTTCTACGCCGATGTCGACGGCAACATCGGCTTCTATACCCCCGGCCTTTCGCCTATTCGCGAAGGTCACGACGGGCTGACGCCGGTCGAGGGCTGGACGCGCGACCGCATCTGGTCCGGCTTCGTGCCCTTCGAGAAGATGCCCCACGCCCTCAACCCGGCCGACGGCCTGCTGGTCAACGCCAACAATCGCCTGGTTGGGCCCGACTATCCCTATCAGCTGGCGGCGCAATGGCCGCCGCCGCACCGCGCCGAGCGTATTCTCGAGACGCTGGCTGATGACAACCAGCACGACATGGAGGCTATGACGGCCCTGCAGCTCGACGCCCGCTCAAGCATGGCCCGAGAGCTTCTGCCCTACCTGCTCGAGGCCAACGTCGATGATGCCGACGCCGAGGAAGCCCTGCGGCGGCTCGCAGACTGGGACGGCACCATGGCCGCCGACGCCAACGAGCCGCTGCTGTTCTCTGCCTGGCTGCGGCAGATCAACCTCGCGCTCTTCGCCGACGAGCTTGGCGCCTTGGCCGAGGACTTCCACCACTGGAATGCACGCGCCATCTTGCGCGTGCTGCGCGAGGCGCCCGACTGGTGCGATCACCAGGACACCTCGGCGGTCGAGGGTTGCGCGGCGCTGCTGGGCACGGCGCTCAGCAACGCCATCCAACTGATCGAGGCACGCGGGGGCGGCAGTTGGCAGGAGCTGACCTGGGGCGACTTCCACAAGGCCCGTTTCCCGCACCAGGTGTTTCGCCACGTCCCCGTCGTCAGCGGCCTGCTGGCCGAAGAGCTGGCGACCGACGGCGACTTTTACACGGTGAGCCGGGGCACGCCGATCTATGCCGATCAGGGGCGCCTGTTCGAGCATATCCATGGGGCCAGCCTGCGCGCCGTCTACGACCTCGCCGACCTCGACAACTCGCGCTTCATGGTCGCCCCCGGCGTCAGCGGCCATCCGCTCTCGCCCTACCGCCACAGCCTCGCCGAAGCCTGGGGCGACGGTGTCTATACAAAACTGGTCGGCCCCGGGGAATCACCCGTACACCGCTTACGGCTATTGCCGCTCGATTGAGCCAAGCTATGCACAGCGCGCCAAGGCTGCCGAAGGTGCGCAATGTCGAGAACTTGGCTAGGCTGTGCGCGGGGGAAGCGATCATGACGGTGACCATTGACGAAATCCGTGCGGCGGCCGAGACCCTGAAAGGGCAGGTCGTGCGCACACCGCTGGTGCCGGCGGAACGGATCGGCGCGGACATCGGCTGCCGCCTGCATCTCAAGCTGGAGTCCCTGCAGGCGACCGGCTCCTTCAAGGACCGCGGCGCTTACATCAAGCTAAGCGCGCTTGCGCGCGACGAGCCGGACCTGAAGGGCGTCATCGCCATGTCGGCCGGCAATCACGCACAGGGCGTTGCCTTTCATGCAAAGCGGCTCGGCATTCCGGCCACCATCGTCATGCCGGAGTTCGCGCCCTTCACCAAGGTCGAGCGCACCCGTGCCTACGGCGCCAAAGTGGTGCTGGCCGGCGATACCCTGGATGCCTCCTTCCTCTCGGCGCGCGAGATCGCCGAGCGTGACGAGTTGCGCTTCGTTCACCCCTATGACGATCCGCTGATCGTTGCTGGGCAAGGCTCGATCGGCCTGGAACTGCTGGAAGACTTGCCAGAGATCGACTGTATCGTGGTGCCGATCGGCGGCGGCGGCATCATCTCCGGCATTGCGACGGCGGCCAAGGCGCTGAAGCCCCAAGTCGAGATCGTCGGCGTCGAGGCCGCCCTTTTCCCTTCCATGTACCAGGCCCTGCACAACGAGGTGCCGACGTCAGGCGGCACGACCTTGGCCGACGGCATCGCCGTCAAGAACCCCGGCAAGCTGACCCGGGACATCATCGAGAAGCTGGTCGACGAGATCTTGCTGGTCGACGAAAGCAGCATCGAGCACGCCATTCACTGCCTGGTCGAAGACCAAAAGATTGTTGCCGAAGGCGCCGGCGCGGCCGGGGTCGCGGCGATGCTGCGCTTTCCCGAGCGCTTCGCCGGCAAGACGGTTGCGGCGATCATCTGCGGCGGCAACATCGATGTGCGCTTGTTGTCTAGTGTGTTGGCCCGCGGCCTGGTGCGCGACGGCCGCCTGGTCCGCCTGCGGGTCGAGATCATCGACCAGCCGGGTACCATGGCCCGCCTCAGCCAGATCATCGGGCGCAGCGGCGCCAACATCATCGAGGTCTTTCACCAGCGCCTTTTCGCCGACGTGCCGCCCAAGCAGGCGGACATTGACTTCGTGCTGGAGACGCGCAACCGCGAGCACGTGCAGGAGATCATCGAAGGCTTGCGCGGCGCCGGCTTCGCCAGCCGGGTGCTCTCCAGCCGCTCGAGCGACGGCTTGAGTTGACACGCCAGCAGTTGAACAGGCCCTCGGCGACGACAGATAGTCAGACACGATGGTGCTTTCCACGCCCTACAAATCCCTCGCCCTGACGCGGCGCGTTTTCGTCGGCGCCGCCACGGGGCTGCTCGCCACCCCGTCCGCGATCGCGCGAACCTTGCCAAGCTCGAGCGATCCGATCGCCGACCACGCCGCAGAGCTCCCTCAGCTCCATGCGCTTGTGCTCAATCGCGGTGGCGAGACCGTCTATGCCGAGGCCTTCCGTGGTCCGGGGCTCGAACGGCCCGCAAACGTCAAATCGGTATCGAAGACAGTCCTTGCACTTCTTGCCGGCATCGCCATCGACCGCGGCATTCTGACAGGACCCGATCAGCTCGTTCTTCCGCTGCTCGGGCGCGTGCCCTTCGGCGATGCCCGCGACACGCTGACGATCGGTCACCTTCTATCGATGCAAGCCGGCCTCGCCAGTACCTCGGGCCGTGACTATGGCGCTTGGATCGCCAGCGCCGACTGGGTCGAGCATGCGCTCAGCCGGAACCTTGTCGACAGTCCGGGAGGGCGCTTCATCTATTCGACTGGAGCCTGGCACATCCTTGGCGCCGCTCTGTCTCGAGCGAGCGGGGAGAGTTTGCTGGAGATGGCACGCGGCTGGCTCGGCGAGCCGCTTGGCATCGACATCCCGGCCTGGGTCCGCGATCCGCAAGGGCGATACCTAGGTGGCAACGAGATGGCACTGCGTCCGCGCGCGCTCGCACGGCTCGGCAACATGGTCCTCAACGGAGGACGACATCGGGATCGGCAGGTCGTCAGCCAGCAATGGATAGCGGACTCCTGGCGGCCGCTCGGCCGTTCTCCCTGGTCGGGCGACGCTTACGGCTATGGCTGGTTCCTGACCCGTTTCGCCGGACGTGACGCAGCCTATGGACGCGGTTATGGGGGACAGTTGCTGGTCGTCGTTCCCGGGCTCGACATGTCCATCGCCATCACCTCCGACCCGACCCGGCCCGCCCGTTCCGGCGGTTACTTCACCCAGCTTCGCGCACTCATCGAACGAAGCATATCCCACGTCGAGACCACTTGAACGGCCAGCAGAGCATCGGGCTCGATCGACCTTAGAAGTCCATGACCAGGAGCGGCAGACTGCGTCCTGCGATCGAGCCTGACGGCGTCTCGCCCACCCGGCGGAAGCCGCAAGCCTGATAGAAACTCTCGGCATTGGGATCGGACTCGACCCAGAGGCGCGGAGCGCCGACGGCACGCGCCTTGTCGATCAGCGCCTCGGTGAGCAGACGACCGGCCCCCTGCCCCATCGCCTCAGGCGCCACAAAGAGATGCCAGATCTCCGGCTCGCCGTCGTCCCGCATGCAGAGGCCGCCGAAGCCCAGCAATACGCCGTCACGCTCGGCCACCAGAACGTTGCGTTCGCCAATGTGCGCCTCGCTGACGGCAAGCTCCTCGCGACAGGCCGCCATGAAGGCCGCGTCGTAGCCCCAGTGGGCCTTGGAGGCGAAGGCTATCCGGCTTAGGGCACCAGCCTCCTCCGGGCGTGCGCCTCGCAGAGCGATCTTGCGCTTTATTGTCATGGTTGCCTTGCTCCGCCGCACCTTGCCGCCGATATGGCGTCGAAGTGTATAAGTCCGGGCGCAACAGCGCTCACAGAAAATGGAAAGGCAGCCATGGCGGACCTGCAAGACGCCGACGCACAACTCAACGTTCTCGGCGAGCCGCTGGAAAGCTGCTGCATCGACCCCATGACCGGCTTTTACCGCAGCGGCAGTTGCGAAACCGGGCCGCAGGACCACGGCGCCCACGTCGTCTGCGCCGAGGTGAGCGCCGAGTTTCTCGCTTTCAGCAAGTCGCGCGGCAACGACCTCTCGACGCCGCAGCCGGACTTCGGTTTCCCGGGCCTGAAGCCCGGCGATCGTTGGTGCCTCTGCGCTGCGCGTTGGGTCGAGGCGCTGGAGGCAGGCATGGCGCCGCCAATCAAGCTGACCGCCACCCACAAGCGGGTGCTGGACTTCATTTCCTTCGAGGTGCTGAAGCAGCACGCCCTCGATCTCAACTGACCACGTTCCGAGAGCGACCATGACCGAGCGTCAAATCGATCACATCGTCCACACGGTGGCGGACCTCGATGCCGCCGCCGCGACCTACGAGGCGTTGGGCTTCACCCTCACCCCCCGGGCCCAGCACGCCTGGGGCACGGCCAACCGGCTGGTCCAGTTCCCCGACAAGAGCTTTATCGAAGTCCTGGAGATCGAGCGCCCGGAGCTGATCGCCGAGCATGGCATCGACGAAACTCCGCCGCGCTTCAGCTTCGGCGCCTACAGCCGCGACTTCCTTGCGGGCGGCGAGGGCCTTTCCATGCTGGTTCTCTCCGGCAACGACAGCCGAGGCGACGCGGCACGCTTCGCCGAGGCGGATCTTGGCGGCTATGCGCCCTTCGACTTCGAACGAAAGGCGCGCCAGCCGGACGGCTCCGAGGTCACGGTGGCCTTCTCGCTGGCCTTCGCGACCTCCGAGGCCATGCCACGCGCCGCCTGCTTCACCTGCCACAACCGATTTCCGCAGCACTTCTGGAAGCCGCAGTACCAGCAGCACGCCAACGGTGCCGA
>JANQIA010000081.1 GCA_028282405.1 Rhodovibrionaceae bacterium | reverse complement strand
GCCGTCTTGGAGAGAGCCACTGACCAGGCGACCGCTCCGACGCCACCAATGCAAAGTACCCAAGGAAAGATCTGCGCTTGCTACCTACTAAACCTCGATTGCTTGCACCGACTGAAACTCTCCGGAACCTCTGAGCGACCTTGCCGCCCCTGAATTCTGTGTAGACTTTATGCGGAAACTTGCAATAAGTCAAATACAATCATTTATCTTTTATCAAAAATGTCTTTTGAATCCAAAATATTAATTATTTATATTCTGTAAACAGAAGAAATCGCCCTGCTTTAGTTAACGACCACCAAATTGCTCGGAAGGCAAGCTGCCTGGCCAGTTGCTGACTGGGAGTTCGATCTCCAATGCCCAGCCTACGCGACAGTCTCAAGCTCGTTCTCGACAAGCTTGGCTTGCTGCAACATCTGGACGTGAGCTTGCAGGAGGTTGCCGGATTGGACCTCCAAGCCCTCACCCCCGATGAGCAGGTTGGCAAAGGCGTCCGCGAGGCTGGCCAAGGAGATGCAGCGCTTTTGTCCAGCTTCGGCACTTCGGCCGAGACGGTTGGCTCCCGCTTTCGTAACGGCTACCGAGCCTGGGTCGTCGAGGAGAAGGGCACGCTGTTGGCGCTGGACTGGCTGACGACGTCGAGGAAGCCTTTCTGGGACTCCCTGGACCTGATCGGTCGAGAGGGCGATGTCTGGCATTGGAGCTATGAGGTGGCCGAGGGCCAGCGCGGTCGCGGACTCGGCACACGGATCCGGCGTGCCGTCGCCCTACGCTGCAAACAAGCAGGCTATCGCTGGCTGCTCGGCAACTACGCCCTGCGCAACAAGGCGTCGCGTCGGGTGATGGTCAAGCTTGGCTATCAGCCGGTCGCCCGCCTCTACTACGTACGCCTTGGACGCCTGAAAGCCGTCGTGTTCCGAGGCCGGCTTCACATGGGCCGCTGGACCGAGCAGGAGCGCCTAAGGCTGGACGTGCCCTAGCGACGCAGGACAGCCCCACTAACGCGGCCGATGCTGCGTGCCGAGCCCCGCAGTGATGAAGAGCGCGGTCGCTTCACCGTCGACATCGACCGTGTGCCATGTACCGGGCGGGTTGATGGCGAACTGGCCGGGCGCCAGATCCACGCTCGCCGAGGAACCATCGCTATGCTCCTGATGCAGCGTCAGGTGTCCTTTGATGCAGACGACGACCTCGCTGCCCTGCGGATGCATCTCCCATGCATCCCAGGGCTCTCTGAAGGTATAGAGCGAAACCAAGCGGCCTTCGGCGCCGTCGCTGCTATGACGCGCCAGATAGGCCTCGTACCAAGCCATGTCATTGGTGAACGCCGGTTCGACGTCCGCGGTAGCACCGAGACCGAGGTGTATCGGCCGACTCGCCAGATCATGCGGTTCCATGGACACCTCCTCGCCGTCACTGCACAAAAACACGTCTGGATGCCAAGTCGGCCAATCAAGCCACGCTAGAGATGGGCCGGACGCTGTGAACTTTCTGTGCTCCGTTAAGTAGGTCATAGCGGGCATCGGCTGAGGCCGCTATCACAGCACGTTTTTGGAGTTCCATCGCGCGAGGTCATCCATGCCCGATAGCCATGCCCTTCGCCACATCAAGGAGCGGCCGGCGCCAGACGACTGTCGCGCCGACAGCAAGCTTGATGTCTGGGAGGCCAACGGCAAGCCCTTCTTCGTGCTGGCACAAAAGGGCCGCTTCGCCGATCTCTGCTACGATCACGGACGCCTGCTCGCGGCCGAGCTCGAGGACGGTGTCTTTCCCGAGATCCTGGCAACCATCGCCCACGACGTGGATGCCAGCCGCGACCTCAAGACAAGCTTGGCCGATCGCATTCTCGGCTCCTTCTTCAATCGCCTCAGCAGAGATGTGCTGCGCGCGACAAGCGACGAATTCCGCCGCGGTGTCGAAGCGCTGGAGCGCGGCTACTTCGCCGGCTTGGACGATGCCTTGTTCGACGGTACAGCGGTCGCCCACGCCTGCGTCGCTATCGATACCGGCAATGTCGCCACCGGTTTCGACCACATCCGCAAGTTCAGGAGCGGCAGCAAGCGCTACAGCCGTTGGCGCAACTACGCAGTGAGTGCGCGATTGTGGTACCGCTGGGGCCGATCTTACGGGCCCGACGCCGAAAGTGCCGTACAAGAAGAGAACGCAATAAACGACTGGCTGGAAGGAGCGAGCGGCGCCGGTGGACTGCGGCGGGCCGGCATGGGCTGCACCGGATTTTGGGCTGCACCGGGCCTGACGTCGGACGGCTTGGGGCTGCATGCACGCAATTTCGACGGGGCGTTCTTTGCTTGGAACCGCTATCCGGTTCTTTCGCTGATCGACGAAACGCCAACCAATTCAGCCTGGCAGCGCTATGCCGCCGTCGGCACGGCCGGACTGATCTATCCGGGCGGCATCAGCGGCATGAATGAAGCCGGCCTTGCGGTTTCGCTGCATCAGATGTCCACGGTCAATTTCACCGTTGGCGACGGCAGGGGTGATTTCGATCTCGCCCCCTACGTTCAGCAACGCATCCTGCGCGAGGCACGCACTCTCGACGAGGCGGTCGACATCGCCGGTGCCCGCAAGCACTTCGCCGCTTGGACCATACTGGTCAGCCATGCGCCTTCGGGTCAGGCACTGCGTATCGAGCTCAGCGGCAGCGAGGACGGCAAAGGCGATGAGGTTCAGCGCGTCGAGGCCAGCCCACCAGCCGACAGGATGGTCCAAACCAACCATTTTCTCGCGGATGCCCTGAAGGAGCGGCACGATTTCTTCAAGGACGCGCACTTCACCAAGACGGTCGGCAAATGGGCCGAGACTCGCGCCCGCTTCGCGTCCGCAGAGGCCAAGCTGGGCCAGGCTATCGGCCAGGGCGCGCTCGACACGGAGCACGCCCTCGCACTGCTCGCCGACCATGCCGACAGCGCGCTGAACGGTGAGCGACGCAGCTTCGGGCGCACGATCTGCAAAGCCTACAGCCTGATGAGCAGCATCGCCCGTGCCCACCCCGACCGGGCCGCCGGCAAGGATGAGATATGGTTCACCCTTGGTGAGAGCTTGCCGGGGCCACATTCGACGCTCGTCGGCTTTCAGATCGATTGGGCCCGCCTATCGGCCAAAGCTGCCGGCCAGCACAAGACAGAGACGGTGCCGCCGGAGTTCCTCGCGGCCATGCAGGCCTACATCGAGGCCTTCGCCATCTATGAGCGCCCGCAGCGGCCGGGCGTTGGCTACTTCCGTCGCCGGCCGACCGGGCAAGAGATGCAGGGCATAAGACAAGCGGCTCTGGACAAGCTCGATGATGCCGTCACCAAGGGCGAAGGCGCCGGAGTACATGAGCCGGTCTTCCGCTACATCCGCGCACGTCTTGCGCACGAAGCGGCCTTGGCGCAACCCGAGATCGATCGAGACGGCGGGCTGGACGCAGCAGCACAAGACTGGGCCAGCCTGCGCAGCTGGGCCGAAAGCGGCGCCGTCGCTATGACGGACTGGGAGCGTGCCTTGATCTACATTCTCTCCGCTGCAACGGAGGCGGCCCGCGAAGAGCGGGCCCAGCACAGCCCAGGCGATCTCCTAAACAAGGGCCGGACCTTGCTGGAGAAGGTGGCCAAAGACGACTTCGAGCCCAACGCCCTGCACCAGGACATCAAAGCTTGGCGCAAAGTGGTCGCGGCCATCGACTCGGAAGCGGCTCATGCCGAGCTTCCGGAGATCGACTTCGTGACGGTGGAGTAAGCTCAGCGAACGGCGCACGCGCCGACTACAGGGTCGGCACGTCCATGCGTCTGGTCATGCGCATTTGGAGGTCGAACTGCGGCTTGTCAGGGCGCCTTATGGAGCCCTCGATCACCCCGTCCGTGACGGCGCCCTCGATCGCGAGGTCGAACTCCTCATTGGCTTCGCCGAACATGGTCCGCGGCGGTCCGAAGTACTCGACCTTCAACGTGGCCTCCATCGCCCCGTCCGACTCGCGGTATTGGCCATAGCAGTAGTGACGGTTGCCACCGCCAAGGATACGGCCCCGCTCCAAAACCAGAACGCCGTGGTTCTCCCAGCCAAATGGGCCGTAGACTTCGCTGGTCCAAATACCATCGATTGCCATGGCTTCTCCCCGGGCCTGCCACAGAGCTTTGAAGACTTTGTACTTTAGCGCCTGGCCCTAGGATTGCACATAAAGAAAGGTTATTATCCGAGCGCCGTCTTCGAAGATACAGCAGGACCCCACTGGCTAGGGCGAGCATCGCAGAAGGAACCAGCGATGGCAAAGAAAGCGCATTCCAAGGACGCCAAACTGCCGGAGGTTGAGCCGCAATCAGCCAGCAACGGCGCAGCCGATGACAACGGTGCTGCGAACAAGATACCGACCAGAGTTTACGAGGCGGAGCTCGCCAAGCTGCAGATCGAGCTCGTCAAGCTCCAGGAGTGGATCAAAGCCAAGGGCCTGAAGGTCGTGGTGATTTTCGAGGGGCGCGATGCCGCCGGAAAAGGCGGTGTCATCAAGCGCATCGCCGAAAGCCTGAACCCGCGCGTCTGCCGCATCGTCGCGCTGGGAACCCCGACCGAGCGCGAAAAGACCCAATGGTACTTCCAGCGCTACGTCCCGAATCTGCCGGCTGCGGGCGAGATGGTCCTGTTCGACCGCTCCTGGTACAACCGCGCCGGCGTCGAGCGAGTCATGGGCTTCTGCACCGAAGATGAGTACCAGGAGTTCATGCGCAGTTGCCCGGAGTTCGAACGGATGCTGATCCGCTCCGGCATCATCCTGATCAAGTACTGGTTCTCGGTCAGCGACGAAGAGCAGGAACGCCGCTTCCACAATCGCATCGACGACCCGGTGAAGCGCTGGAAGCTCTCACCCATGGACCTGGAATCCCGGAAGCGCTGGGTCGAGTACTCCAAGGCCAAGGACGTGATGTTCGCCCATACCGATATCAAGCAAGCGCCTTGGTACGTGGTGAATGCCGACAGCAAGAAGCGGGCGCGGCTCAATTGCATCAAGCACCTCTTGAGCCTGATCCCCTATCAGGACCTGACGCCGAACCCCATCAAGCTGCCGCCGCGCCAAGATGCAGCCGGCTATGTGCGCCCACCCATGACCGACCAGACCTTCGTGCCGGAAGAGTACTAAAACTCAGAGCCCGAGGCGGCTCCAATGAGCTCGTTCTTCCAGCTTCGAAATCAGAGCATCTGCGATGTCGCCGCCGTCGATCGCCGGAACCTGGAGCCTTGGCGCACGCCCGCCGAAGCGCAACAGGCGCCGCCAACCGCGGTCCGATTCGATGAGTCGTAGGTCCACATCCTCGCCGTAGCGGCGACGCATCTCCGGGCGAAGGTAGCCGATCCCGTCGATCAGGCCGAGCTCCAGCGCCCGCTTGCCGGTCCAGAACTCGCCGGTGAAGAGAGCTTCGGGCTCCGCCTTCAGGCGATCGCCGCGACGGGCCAACACAAAGGCGTTGAAGGCCTCGTGGATGTCGCTCTGCAGGGCCTTCAGCCGCGCGACGTCCTCGTCCCTCTCGTCCTCAAAGGGGTCGAGAATGGCCTTCTTGTCGCCGGAGGTGTGGACGCGGCGCTCGACACCCAAACGCTTGATGAGCGCCGGAAATCCGAAGCCCGCCGAGATGACGCCGATGGAGCCGACGATAGACGACTCGTCGGCGTAAATCTCATCCGCCGTGCACGCCAGCCAGTAGCCGCCGGAGGCCGCGGCATCCTCGCAAAACGCGATGACAGGCAGCTCGTTCTCCTCCGCCAGCTCGCGAATGCGTGCGGCAATCAGTGCCGATTGCACCGGTGAACCGCCCGGAGAATTGACGATCAGCGCAATTGCCTTGAGACGCGGCAGCTTGAACAGCGTTTCGATGTTCTCAGCCAGGCCGGCCAAGCTCAGGCCGCGCGAGAACTGCCCGGCGCCGCCAATAACGCCCGACAGCCGCAGCACGCCCACGACGGGTCCGCCTTCCTTCACGAAAGGGAGCCACTTGAAGTATTTCCGCCATCCCATGGCGCGCTTGATAGAAGATGTCAGGGCGTCTGCCAATGGGCTGCTTAGGTCGTGAGCGGCAAGGGCGCCCCGTCCTGCAGAATCGCCGCGGCCTCTGAGGCGTAACCGCCGTCGCTGTCGTGAAGCACTAGGCCGGGCAGCAGGTGAGTGCCTCCCTTGACGCCCTTTCGTGCAGAGACGATGACGCGCTTCGCTGGGCGGCCTGCTTTGGGCCAAAGCGGGCAGATCGCCGCCTCACCGAAGCCCTCGAGCGCCGCCAAGACGTCACCCAGCGCGTCGGCCCGGTGTACCAAGGTCAACCGTCCCTTGTGCCTCAACGCCATCCTGGCGCTCGCCAAGGCGGCCAAGAGACCTGCCTCGCTATCCAGGTTTGCCGCAGCTTTGATCGGATTGGGCGAAGGCCTGTGGCGAAGCGGGTCATGAAAGGGCGGATTGATCGCAACCTGGTCAAAGCAGCCGTGCCACCCCTCTGGCAGCACGGCGTAGTCTCCCTGCTCGACCGAGAAGCGATCAGCCAGGCCGTTTGCCCGGGCGTTCTCTCCGGCAAGGCTTGCCAAGCCCAACTGCCGCTCGATTCCGATGACTCGCAAATCCGGCTCCCGTGCGAGCAAACAGAGGGCGACCGCCCCCACACCGCAGCCGAGATCGAGCACGCGCTCTCCTGGCCTAAGCGGCAGGGCAGCGGCGAGCAGGACACTGTCCATCGCCACGCGGTAGCCGGCCCGTGGTTGCCTGAGCGTAAGGCGCCCGCAAAGCAGACGATCCTCTGTCACATCTTGGGTTCGGGGATCTGCGTCTGCTTGCTCGGCTTGGGCAGGAGTCACGCCACCACCTACCATGAAGACGGCTCGCTCAAGCTCTCCCCCGCCGCTTCCAGCAAGCTCTTGGCCGACTCGTAGTCCTCGCTCCCCACCATCAAGCGGCGCGGAATGGCGATGGCCGAGCCTTCCAGCACCGATGTGTGCCCATCGAGCACCACGGACGGAATCTGCGAGTCGTTCAACAAAGCCTGCAGCCAGGACAGGCGCACGAGATCGTTGGTTCGCAAAAGCTCTCTCATGGTGCCCTGTCTGATCCGGCTCTAGTTCCACAACAGGTCAAAGGACATTTCGCCGCTGTTCCTTGACCACCCGCCGCACCAACTTATGCTGCAAAGGAGTTGGAACAGGTGCAAGTCCGGCTTTCGCTAGCAGGATTTAGGGCCGGAGCAATGGCATTTCATCCGAAGGAAACGAAAGCGTGACTGCAGTGGCCGAGTTCGGCGCGGCGCAAGAGGTGGACAGAAAGGCCGGCTTGGAACCCCTTACGGCCTACACCAAGGACGACTTGGCGCGCGTCAATCGCCTCATCATCAAGTACATGCAGTCGCCGGTTGCACTGATTCCGCAGCTTGCCGGACATATCGTGGCAGCCGGAGGCAAACGGCTGCGCCCGATGCTGACCTTGGCTTCGGCGCGGCTTTGCGGCTACCAGGGCGAACGCCATATCGGCCTCGCGGCCTGCGTCGAATTCATCCATACCGCGACCCTGCTGCACGACGACGTGGTCGACGACAGCAAGCTCAGGCGCGGCCTGGATACGGCCAATGCGCTCTTCGGCAACAAGGCCAGCGTCCTGGTCGGCGACTTTCTCTTCAGCCGCTCCTTCCAGCTTATGGTGGCGGATGGCTCGCTCGATGTGCTGCGCGTGCTCTCCGATGCCTCGGCGACCATCGCCGAGGGCGAGGTGCTTCAGCTCATGACCAGCAACAACACGGCGACCACCGAAGCCGAGTATCTCGAGGTGGTCAGCGGCAAGACGGCGGCGCTGTTTGCTGCCGCCTGCGAGGTCGGCGCGCTGGTGGCCGACCGTCCGGAAGAGGAATGCAGGGCCCTTTCGGAGTTTGGCATGTCGTTGGGGATCGCCTTTCAGCTGATCGACGATCTGCTGGACTACACGGCGGATGAAAGCGTGTTAGGCAAGGCCATCGGCGACGACTTCCGCGAAGGCAAGATCACCCTGCCGATCGTCCTGGCCTTCGAGCGTGGTGACGAAGGCGAGCGCGCCTTCTGGCGACGCTGCCTGGAGGATATGGAGCAGGATGACGGCGATCTGCTACACGCCGTTGAGCTGATGAAGACGCACAGGGCCTTGGAAGAGACCCGCGCGCGGGCCGAAGAGCATGGCCGTCGTGCACTGGAACGTCTTGCGGGCTTCCCGGACGGGCCCGCCAAGAGCGCACTCTCGGATACTCTGATCTTCAACCTCGGACGGGACGCCTAAACACGAGAGCCGGCGCGCCGTTTAGGCCCGCCAGTCTCGTACTCGGGAAAGGCTGGTCGGGGAGAGAGGATTCGAACCTCCGGCCCCTACGTCCCGAACGTAGTGCTCTACCAGGCTGAGCTACTCCCCGACAGCGCCGGGCGGGCTTC
>JANQIA010000057.1 GCA_028282405.1 Rhodovibrionaceae bacterium | reverse complement strand
GGCGCCTTCAAGATCAACGCGGACTCCCAGCTCTCCATCACCAACGAGCCCATCCGCGCCGGGCCCGTCGGCGGCGGGACGTCCGGATGACGGAGAGTTCGCCGGGGTCTGCCGCACCGCAGGATCTCGGCTCGGCGGCGCTCTTCGTGCGCCGCCCCATCCTCGCGGTCGTCGTCAATCTGCTGGTCGTCATCGCCGGCCTGGCGGCACTCGCCACCGTCGAGGTGCGTGAGCTGCCGAACGTCTCCCAGCCGGTGATCACGGTCACCGCGGACTACAGCGGCGCGGCACCCAGCACCATCGACTCAGAGGTGACCCGCGTGCTGGAGGATGCGCTGGCCCGTCTCGAAGGGCTGGAGAACATCTCCTCGCAATCGACCTATGGCCGCAGCCGGCTGACCCTCGATCTCAGCAGCGCGACCGACATCTCCATCGCCGCCAGCGATGCACGCGAGCTGGTCGCCGGGGTGCGCCGCGACCTGCCCGACGACGTCGATGAGCCGATCGTGCGGAAGAACGACGCCGACGCCGACCCGGTCCTGCGGCTGGCGCTGACCGGCGCCTTGTCGCTGGCGGAGCTGACCACGCTGGCCGAAGACCTGGTGTCCGACCGGCTGACGACGATCGAAGGCGTGGCCGAGGTCGACGTCAACGGCGGGCAGGACCGCATCATGCGCGTCACCTTCTCGCCCATCCGCCTCGCCAGCCACGGCATCTCGGTCGCCGAGGTGCGGGAGGCCTTGGCGAGCGCCAACCTCGACATTCCGCTCGGCGCCTTGGAGACGGCGACACAGGCGCTGGTCGTGCGGTCGGAGGCCTCGACGACCACAGTGGAAGCGATCTCGGACATCCGGCTCAACCGTCAGACGGTGATCGGCGACATCGCCTTCGTTCAGGACACCGCCGACGATCCGGACCAGATCGTGCGGGTCAACGGCCAGCCTGCCGTCGGGCTCAATGTGAGGCGTCAGTCGCATGCCAACTCGCTGTCGATCGCGCTCGCCGCGCGCGAGCTCGTCGTTCAGCTTCAGCGCGAGCTGCCGGAGGGCGCGACTCTGAGCATCACGTCCGACGAAGGCGTGTTCGTCGAGCGGGCGATCGCCGGCGTGGTCACGAACATCGCCATGGCGGTCGTCATCGTCGTCTTCGTCATCTTCCTCTTCCTGCGCTCGCTGCGCGCGGTCATCGTGCCCGCGGTCGCCGTGCCGATCGCGCTGGTCGGCAGCTTGGCGGCGATCTGGATCACGGGCTTCACGGTCAACACCATCACGCTCCTGGCGCTGGTGCTGGCGACCGGCATGGTCGTCGACGACGCGATCGTCGTGCTGGAGAACATTATCCGCAAGCGGCGGGAGGGGCTCGGCGCCTTCGCGGCGGCGGCGGTCGGCACGCGCGAAGTTTTCTTCGCCGTGATCTCGACGACGGCGACGCTCGCGGCCGTGTTCATTCCCATCTCCTTCCTGCCGGGCCAAGCCGGCGGCATCTTCGGCGAGTTCGGCTTCGTGCTCGCCTTTGCCGTCGCTCTCTCGTCCTTCGTCGCCCTCACCCTCTGTCCGATGCTCTGCGCGCAGCTCGACCCCGGTGCACCGAAAAAGAAGGCGCCGCCTCAAGCCGAAACCGGGGCCGCAGGCGTACAGTCCCGGCTGCTCACGGCCTTCGATAGGGCGGTTGCCGGCGTCATTGCCTGGCGCCTGCCGGTCGTGGTCGTGGCGCTTGGCTTCGCCGCTACGGCGATGCTGCTCTACACCCAGTTGCCGCAGGAGCTGACGCCGCCAGAGGATCGCGGCACCGTCTTCATACAGCTCCGCACGCCGCCTTCGGCCAGCCTCGACTACACCGGCGAGCAGGTGGCCCAGATCGAGGCGATCGTCGCGCCGTTGACGGAGGCCGGCGAGGTCGACGCGGTGCTGTCGATCATTGGTTTTGGCGGCAAGAACACGGCCTTCGTCATCATCCGCCTGGCGCCCTGGGAGGACCGCACCCGCAGCCAGCAGGAGATCGCCGCCTCGCTCCAGGCGCCGCTGCGCGCGGTCCCTGGCGCGCTCATCGCGCTGCGGTCGCCGAACAGCCTGCGTATTCGCGGCGCCGGTAGCGGACTGCAGTTCGCCGTGGTCGGAAACGACTACGAGCGGCTGGAGGACCTGACCATCGCGCTGGTCGAGCGCATGGCGCGCGACCCGGCCTTCATCAATCCGCAGCTCACCTACGACATCAACCAGCCGCAGCTCAGCCTGACGATCGATCGCGCGCTGGCGGCGAACCTCGGCATCGCGCCGCGCAGCGTCGTCGAGACGCTCTATACGATGATCGAGGGCGACGAGGTGGCGGAGATCTTCGTCGACAACCAGGCGATCGACATCAAGCTCGTCGCCGGCGGCCGCCCGGTGAACGATCAGGGGGATCTGGAGAACAGCTTCGTCGTTGCAGCGAACGGCCAGTTCGTGCCGGCCTCGACCGTGGCGCAGATCACCGAAGCCGCCGCCGCGGCGACCTTGACCCGGGAAGGCCGCCAGCGCGCCGTCGCGGCCCAGGCCAATCTGGGTCCCGGCGTCGATCTCGGTGGGGCTGCGGACCGCCTGCGGGAGATCGCGGAGCCCATTCTCGATGATACAGGGCGGCTGGTCTTCCTCGGCGAGGCGGCCACGCTGGAGGAAGGCGAGACCGGCACGCTGCTGGTTTTCGCTGCGGCACTCCTCATCGTCTTCCTGGTGCTGGCGGCGCAGTTCGAGAGCTTCGTCAACGCGCTGGTCATCCTGATCACCGTGCCCTGCGGCCTCGGCACCGCGCTCTTGGCGATCTGGCTGACCGGCGGCAGCCTGAACTACTACAGCCAGATCGGGCTCGTCCTGCTGGTCGGCATCATGGCCAAGAACGGCATCCTCATCGTCGAGTTCGCCAACCAGCTCCGCGGCCAGGGGCGCGATGTCGACAGCGCCATTCGGGACGCCATGCGCATTCGCCTCAAACCGGTGATCATGACCATGGCCTCGACGGTCTGCGGCAGCATCCCGTTGGTGCTGGCCAGCGGCGCGGGTGCGGAAGCGCGCATCGCCGTCGGCTGGGTCGTCGTCGGCGGGCTTGGCCTCGCGACGCTCTTCACCCTCTTCCTGACCCCGGCGGTCTACCGGGTGATCGCGCCGCTCAGCGCTCCGCCCGGCGCGGCCGCGCGGAAGCTCCGGGAGCAACTCGGGTTCGGGTGAGTGGGGTGTGCCGACAGTCTGTGATGCCGTCGCTACAGCCGCTGCGATTTTCCCTCCCATCGTCACCCCGGAGGAGCCTCGCCAGAGGCGACATCCGGGGTCCATGGTTAGGCTGGGCACGACCTGCGGAACGGGGAGCGATGCCGCCGCGGCGCCCGCGCTCGATGCCTCCATTCCGCGCAGGCCGATGAATGGACCCCGGCTCAAGGCCGGGGTGACAGTTTGTGGTGTTGCGCCGCGCTTGGTTTTTCCCAAGATGTCACCCTTGGGCGAGCCACGCAGTGGCGAGTTCCGAGGGTCCACGTTGGAGTTCTGTAGGGGCCGATGAGTGGATGCTCGGAACTCGGCCCCGGGCCTTGTGGCCCAGAGAGCCTCGCCCAAGCATGACAGGTTCTGGTGGGTCGAGAATTTCCACCTTGAATTATTTCGACGATTATCGAAATATTGAAGCAACACACCCACCACGGACGGGAGATGCGACCCATGAAGCGCGCCCACATTGGACTGCAGGTGAGAGATCTCGATCGTTCGGTGCAGTTCTACTCCACCCTGTTCGGCGCCCCGCCGACCGTGCGCGAAGCCGACTACGCGAAGTGGATGTGCGACGACCCCCGCATCAACTTCTCGATCTCGACCCGCTGCGGCGACGCCGCCGGCAGCGTTCATTTCGGCATTCAAGTGGACGAAGAAGCCGAGCTCGCCGAGATCGCCACGCGCCTGGAGAAAGCCGGAGAGGCGACCATTCCGGAGGAGGGCGCCCGCTGCTGCTATCACGAGGCGGACAAGGTCTGGGTGATCGACCCCGACGCCTTCCGCTGGGAGACCTTCCACACCACGGGCCGCATCGTCGACTACGGCGAGACGCTGCCCGAACTCGAACAGGCCCGCCTCGACCGCCTCGCCGCCACCGAGGCGAGTGACGCTGCCGAGCCCGTCGCGAAGTCCTGTTGTCCCGGGAGCTGAGTCTTCTTGGGCGCCTTGCGGCGCTGTGCGGCACCGGCCCGCTCCCCCTCCCGACCACCCACGAGGGTACCATGCCATGGGTGGTCGGGAGGGGGAGCGGGCTGGCTCGGAATGGCGCGCCTCCGAACGGAGACACCGAGCTGTTCCGGTGCCGGCGCGCCCTACAAGAAGCGCGCCCTACAAGACAACTACGCGATCGGAATCCAGATCTCCACGTCTCCGCGTCCCGTTTCCGGATCGAACCGCTTATCGTAGACTTCGAACTCCGGCGCCTTCGTGGGTTCGAGGCCGGCATCGGGAAGGCTCTTGTTCCAAATCGTGTAGACCGTCTTCGCAAAGTCCGAGATGTGGCCGCTGTGCGTGAAGACGGCATAGCGGTTTGCCGGGATGTCGACGAAGTCCATGCCGTCCGTCGTCTCCGTGGCCTCGACGCCCGCGAGGTAGCGGAACTGCCCGCTCTCCTCGAAGTCGCAACTGACGCCGTAGACGGTATCGGGGATAGCGCCCTCGAACTCGGGCTCCTTTGCAGTGATCGACTGCCATAGGGCCGGGATGGCACTGGTGTCCTCGAAGCTGCACTGCACGCTCAGGCCGACGACGCGAAAGGCGCCGTGCTCTCGCAGCTCGGGCTTCCGGACGTCGACGATCATGTCTTTCTTCATTTCGATTGGCTCCATGAGGGATAGGGATGACAGGGAGCGCGCCTTGCGCACGCGGCTCGGCAGGACGCCGAAGTAGCGCGCGAAGGCACGCGTGAAGGCCTCATGAGAGGCATAGCCCGCCTCGAGCGCGGCCGAGAGGATGTCTCTGTCCTGTTCGGCGATGGCCTTTGCGGCCTCGGACAAGCGTCGCGCCCGGATGTAGGACATGACGGACAGGCCGGTGGCCCTTTGGAACAGGCGGCACATGTGATGCGGGCTGACCGCGCAGTCCTCGGACAGACGCGTCAGCGTCAGGCTCTCATGCAGATGGAACTCGATCTGCCAGATCAGCTTGTCCAAAACAGACACGGCGCTCTCCAGGTCCTTCACG
>JANQIA010000023.1 GCA_028282405.1 Rhodovibrionaceae bacterium | reverse complement strand
CTGGAAGGCCGGGGTCAGGTCCTCTGCATCGAGAGAGGCCAGCGCCGCCGCCTCCAAGGCCGGGTCGGCTTGCCCCGCGAGGGCGGCCATGCCGAGGGGGTCGAAGGCCTCGTCGTAGAGGGCGAACTGGCTGATCTCCCCCTCGAAGGTGTAGCGGGGCGCCTGCTCGTCGTCGCTGCGATACATGCCGGAGGCGCCGACCAGGAAGGCGCGGTCGTTCTCCTCCAGGCCCTGCACCATCTCCGGCTCTGCGGCGGCGAGGATGCCGTCGAGATAGATTTTGAGGCCGTCCTCGCCGAAGGAGACGGAGAGCTGATGCTGCTCGCCGGCCTCGATGGGGTGGTCGGAGAGCTTGAGGGTCTCGGACCTCTCGTCGGTCTGCTGGCGCACCTGGATGATGCCGTTCTTGATCAGGGCGGTGAGGTGACCGCCCTCCTCGAAGCCGCGGCCGTCCTTGGAGAAGAGCGCCTTGGTGCCGGAGACGGAGTCCGCGGTGAAGGTGATGGCGACCGTGCCGTTGGCGATCTCCATCGCACCCTGGTGGCCCAGCTCGATGAACTGGTCGCGCTCGCCGGTGAAGCTGGTCGGGCCGTCGGTGGCAATGATCGGTGCAAAGTCCTGGGCCGCTACGGTCTGGTCATTTGATTCGCTGGTCATCGCTCTGCTCCCGTTCGACGAATTGCCACACGCCTCCGGCGTCCCCGCACTGGTCCTCGTGATAGGACTTCGGTCAGAAGGCGCGCTGAAGAGCTACACAGCCGCCTGTTACATTTGTGGGTGATGGCTGAGAGAATTAGCGAGACGCGCATGTTACGGTATGGAGTAGTACCGCGGCGCGGACATCTGGCAGGGAACTCTCGGTGCTGGAGTGACCGTTCCGTCGGAATGATCCTATTTGGTCGGAAAGTATTCTAGGGATTCGCTATGCCTGAACCCAACGAGCCAGAGGCCGAGCCCAAGCACACGACGCTTATCTTCATAGCAGTCACAGCATCGACCACGGCGGTGGCCTACAACAGTTTGGCCGTGATCACCGCGATACCCGAGATGAAGGCCGAGTTCGACATGAGCCTGACCATGGCTCAGTGGATTATGAACGGGTATTCACTGACGTCCGCCGTCTTGGTGGCTGCAATGGGCCGGTTCAGCGACATATTCGGCCATATCCGCATTATCGTCCTTGGCATGGTCTGTTTCCTGTTGGGGTCGCTCTTCACCCTCTTTGCCGCCGACACGGCGATCGCGATCGGGGGACGCGTCCTCCAGGGCATTGGCGCGGCCGGAATCCTCAGTACGTCACTCGCGATCCTGAACAACGCCGTCCCGGAAGCCAAGCGCGCGGCGGCGATCGGCTTATGGGGCGCGGTTATGGCACTTGGTATTGGCCTCGGCGCGGTGATTGGCGGCGCGCTGACCGCGATCAGCTGGCGTGCGGTGTTCACCGTCGACGTGCTCCTGATGCTGCCAGCGCTCGTCCTGGCGCTGCGAGTCATGATGTCGATGCCACCACAGACCCATGGCGTACGGGTGTCGATCGACTACGCCGGCCTTGTTTTGCTGGTTCTCTCGATCGGCCCACTGACCTTTGCGCTGACCCACGGACAGGAAACCGGTTGGACGGCAACCGAGACGCTCTTGCCGCTGGCTGTCGGCATCGCCTGCGGCGTCTTGCTGATCATCGTCGAGGCGCGCGCGAAGGCACCCTTGCTTCGGATCGACTTTTTCAGGCGTCGGCGTTACGTGGCTGGAACGGTCGGGATGTACGTCGCCGGCATGAACATGTCGATGTTCGTCTATTTCTACGTTCTGTTCGCGCAATCGCCGGACGGTCTGTCCTATACGGCCATCGTTGCCGGTCTCTCGTTACTGCCCTTTTCCATGGCGATGTTGTTTCTCGCATTCGGCGTGCCCCGAATACCCGCTGTTGCGAACTCGATCTGGTTGATCCCGGCAGGCATGGCGGTGATGGCGATCGGATATTGGTTCGCGCATCGCTTTTCGTCCGCCAGCGGCATCGGCGATACCTGGTGGCCGATGGTCTTGATTGGGACGGGCCTGGGCCTTGCATATGTGCTCTTGCCGCGTACGGCATTGAGCGTGCTTGCGGAGAAGGACGCGGGTCAGGGGTCCGGCGTGATCAACACCTGCCTCTTCTTTGGTCTAACCATGGGCATCGTTATCGGCGGCATTGTTTCCGCCGTATCACTGCGAACATCCCTGTCGGCGGTCGTGGCGCAGCTTGGTCTCGCACCAGCCGAGGAGGACCAATTGGTGCAGATGCTGGTGCACGGCTCGCCGGGGCAGATTGAAGCGGCGTTCGAGCGGGCCGCAGCCTCTGGATCGACTGCTCTCAAACAGGCGACGCAGGTCGCCATCGAGTCCAGCTTTGGCGACGTCATGCTGCTGGCAGCGTCGATTTCGCTCGTTGGTGCTGTCTTATTGGCTTGGCTGCTGCGCGGTCCGCCTAATGCTGACCAGGCGAGGTCGGCCAACGGATGCTGAACTGAGACCGGGTGGGTTCGATGACCATACTCATTGAAGAGAAGCTCTCACACTTCACCCTCGAAACGCTGCACGCCGAGATCGATGCGAAGACTACCCACATTCTGAAACGCAATATCATCAATTCCTACGCCGGCATCTGCGGGTCCATGTACGACACGGAGATGCTGGCAAAGTTCGACCGCATGGTGGATATCGCCCCGCTCGCGAGCGGCCTGTCGGTTTGGGGAACGGGCAGGCCGGGGACGCATGCAGACGCGATCTTCCTCAATACGATCCTTGGACGGCGGAGTGATCTTCTCAACACCTACTTTTCGCCGAACGACATGGGCGTTGCCCACCCGTCGGACAACGTCTCGCTGGTCCTGACGCTCGCCGATTGGCTCGGCACGTCCGGAAGCGACGTGCTTGCCCTCACCCACCTCGCCTACATGCTGGCAGGAGTCTTCTCCGACTACTACTTCCCGGAATCGATTGACTACGATCACGATGCAGCAGCCGTCTTCTATACCACGCTCATCATCGGCTGCGCCCTTGGCCTATCCGCCGATGAGCTTACCAACGCCCAGCGCGTCGCCGGCGGGATGGGGCTGGACACAAACCAGTCAGGCCTGGACCGGGTCACCGACTGGAAGCACTGCACCTATGCCTCTTGCGCCTTGCGCGGGCTGTTTGCCGCAAAGTTGGCGAAGGCTGGTATCGATGGACCCTACGAGATCTACCAGGGTACGGCCGGCGTTGACCGCTTCTTCCCCCATGCCGAGAAAATGTTCGACAAGATGCCCGATCTTGGGTCGGTCGTCTTTAAACGTTGGCCGGCCCTTGTGTTCTGTCAGACGCCGATCGACGTCGCCCTCGATCTCGCACCGAAGCTCGGCGATCCGGCATCGATCAAGAAGATCGACGTCCGCACTTACGAGATGTGCGCCAGCGTCGCCGCGGTAGAGGCGGCGTGGCGTCCGGACAGTCGCGCGGGCCGGACCCACTCCTTCCCGTATTGTGTCGCCGCGGTCCTGGCCAAAGGCTCGATCGCCTACCAGGACTTCGATCCCCCCTACGCCGAGGATCCCACTCTGAAAGAGCTTATCGCCAAAGTCGCTGTCACAGCGGACGCGTCCATGACCGTTGCCTTTCCTGCCAAGTCGCCCTGCTCGATCACCGTGACCCGATCCGATGGTACGGTCGAAACGGCTTCTCGCGATTGTCCGCACGGAGACCCCGCCGATCCACTGAGCGATGCGGAGATCGAAGAGAAGCTCCGGACCTATTTCTTCTTCGCGGAAGGCGACAAGGCATCAAAGGTTATCGACCGAATCGTCCATCTCGAACAGCTGCCGAATGTGAACGATCTCGCTGCACCGCTGAAGCGGCGGCGAATCTGACGAGTCACTCGATAAGGCCGAGCGAGCGGAACAAGGTGAACTTGTCCCACACCACCCAGGTCTCCTTGATCCTGCCATCCGCGTCGTACTCGTCGATGGAGATGCCGGCCCAGGTCACGGTCTTGCCTGTTGGGGCGAGGCCTTCATAGCTGCCCTTCTGTGTGCCGGTGAAGGTCCAGTGGGTGGCAACGCGGTTGCCGTCCACGATCTGCATCTGGAACGCCACCTTCGTGCCGGGGAAGGCGCTATGATAGGACGCGACGATGGCCTTCAGCTCGTCGAGCGGCACACCCTTCTCGCCGTCACTCGCGGCGATCGGCTCCTGGTTGTTGGTGTAGCCCGACGCAAACAGACTGTCGGGATCGACCTGGAAGGTACTGTCCCACCATTGGATCGATTTCCGGGACGTTGCTTTCCGTTCTTCCATCGTCGCCTCGCCAGCTTCGGTTCCCTGCGCCATCGTGTTCGACGGTACCATGACCAGGATTCCCATGGCTGCGGTCGCTGCCACAACCCACGACCCGAAAGGCCGACCCTTCATGAGATGCCTCCAAACGACTGCCAGAGTGGACGGGCTCAACAGTGCCACGTTTTCTGCTCTGTCGATAGGGAGACAAAAGGTCGACCGCGCTCACCCGGCGCAGCCGTCCAGTGGAGGGGCGCACGCGAGGGCGCACCGCCGCTTTCGGTATTTCCGAAGCACAGCAGCGGAAAGCGCTACTTTATCTAAGCAGCTCAGGCGTGGCTGCATCGCGTGTTCTTGGCGATAGAGTGCGAGAAGAGGGTCCTGAGATGGCGGCTGAGAAAATCGATACGCTGGTGGTGGGTGGCGGCCAGGCAGGGCTTGCCATGAGCGAGCACTTGAGCAACTGCGGCATACCGCATCTGGTGCTGGAGCGGCATCGCATTGCCGAGCGCTGGCGTTCGGAACGCTGGGACTCGCTGGTCGCCAACGGCCCGGCCTGGCACGACCGCTTCCCAGGCCTGGAGTTTTCCGAGACCGACCCCGACGCCTTTGCGCCGAAGGAGCGGGTCGCCGACTATCTCGTGGCCTATGCCGAGAAGATCGCTGCTCCGATCCGCTGCGGCGTCGAAGTGAAGGCGGTGGAGAAAAACACCGGGCGACCGGGCTTTCGCGTCGAGACTTCCGATGGCGTCATCGAAGCCGACAACGTCGTGGCAGCGACCGGGCCGTTCCAACGCCCCGTCATTCCCGAGGTCGTTCCCGAGACCGCCGGCGTCGCGCAGCTCCACTCCACCGGGTACCGCAATCCGGAGCAGTTGCCCGAGGGGGCGGTCCTGGTGGTCGGCTCAGGCTCGTCCGGTGCGCAGATCGCCGACGAGCTCTTGAGCGCGGGGAAGCGTGTCTATCTGTCCGTCGGTCCGCACGAACGCCCGCCGCGCGCCTATCGTGGGCGCGACTATTGCTGGTGGCTGGGTGTGCTCGGCAAGTGGGACATTGCCACGCCTGAGCCGCATATGGCGCACGTCACCATCTCGGTCAGTGGCGCCAACGGCGGTCATACGGTCGACTTCCGCACCTTTGCCGAAAAGGGCATGACGCTCCTCGGCATGACGCAAGCCTACGAAGACGGTGTGCTCCGCTTTGCGCCGGATCTTGCCGACAACATTGCGCAAGGAGATGCCTACTATCTCGCCATGCTGGACGAGGCCGACGCCTACGCGGCCCGCAACGGGCTCGATTTGCCGGAGGAGCCAAGCGCACGGCGTATCGGGCCGGACCCGGACTCTGTGACCAATCCCATCCGGGAGCTCGATCTGGCTGACGCAGGAATCACCGCGATCATCTGGGCCACGGGCTTTGCGCTCGACTTCGGCTGGCTGCGGGTCGACGCCTTCGATGAAAACGGCCGGCCGAAGCACCAACGCGGTGTCTCGGCGGAGCCGGGCGTCTATTTCCTGGGACTGCCGTGGCTTTCGCGCCGCGGCTCTTCCTTCATCTGGGGCGTCTGGCATGATGCCAAGTACATTGCCGACCACATAAACACCCAACGCACCTATTTGGACTACCATGCTTCGGCCTCGGTACAGGCAAAAGGCGCCTAGCCGACGGCATCGGAGCCTCGATCGAAAGCTCGGGATGAGAACGCCGCCGGTGGCGACCTATGGACATTCGTGAGCTGCGCACCCTCATCGCCGTCGCCGACTGCGGCAGCTTCGCGGCGGCAGCGGAGACCCTCGGTCTCTCGCAGTCGAGCGTCAGCATGCACATGCGTCATGTGGAGGAGCGCTTTCAGGTCGAGCTCTTCGACCGCAGCACCCGCCCTCCGACGCTGTCGGCGGCCGGCCGCGCCTTCGTCGAGCGGGCCCGCCAAGTGGTCGATAGCTATCGTGAGCTGGAGGAGGGCTTCGGCGCTGCCTCGCGGCGGCCGCGGGTGACCTTGCGCATCGGCGTGGTGCCGACGCTGGTCGGCGGCTTGCTGTCCCACGCCCTGGCAAGGCTCCGCAGCAGCCATCCGACGCTGCGCGTGACGGTGGAGACCGGCCTGTCCCACGAGTTGGAGCCATTGGTCGCCCGCAACCGTATCGACTGCGCCCTGATCGCCGAGCCCGAACGGGTCCAGGCCAGCCTCCGCTGGTCCGCCTGTGCCGAGGAGCCTTTGGTGGTGATTGCGCCCCTATCGGTAGAAGGGGAAACCGACGACGAGGTTCTCGGCGCAGCCCCCTTCATTCGCTTCAAGCGATTCGCCTGGGCCGCGCGCTTAATCGACGAGGAGCTCGAACGCCGCTGCATTGCGGTCGATAGTCCGATGGAGGTCGACAGCCTGGAGGGGATCGCGGGTCTGGTGGCGCAGGGGCTCGGCGTTTCGGTCATCCCCCATGGCGCCACGAGCCGCGCATTGCCGGATGGCGTCCGCGCGGTTCCCTTCGGCCGGCCTCCGGTCAAACGCACCCTAGGACTCCTGGAGCGGGCCGGTACGCCGCGCTCCGAGGCCGCGGAAGCGCTCTTTCAGGCGCTGCGCGGTCTGTCCGACCCGCAATAAGTTCGGAAGATCTGAAGATCATCCTTTCTTTATTGCGGAAAACTAAAGAGGCAACAGCCTCTATGGTCATCCCATGACACAAGCATCGGCTGCGTCCGTCCCGCGGGTGACGCTCTGGCGCGCCGCCGCCGAGGGCGCCTTCTATGGGCTCTTCGTCATCGCCGTGGGGGTTCACGCAGCCATCGGCTTGCGCAACATTTTTGCCGAGTGGTTCCGTTTCCGCGGGCCAGTCGCCGACTGGACG
>JANQIA010000347.1 GCA_028282405.1 Rhodovibrionaceae bacterium | reverse complement strand
GCCGGCCAGAGCCGGCAAAGCGCGGTCAGGATGGCGCAGCCGGCCACCACGAGATCGGCACGCTCGGTGCCAATGCAAGCATGGCCCGCCCGTTCGCTGTAGCTCATGCCGGCAATGCGGCGGCAGATCCGGTGCACCGTGTCCATCTCCAGGTAGCTGCCGTCGACCGTTGCCCGGTCATAGCGCGGCAGTTCCAGGTGGACCCCTGCCAGAGTGGTCACGGTGCCGGAGGTTCCCAGCATCTGAACCCGGGTCTCGGCCACCGTCGAGCGCACGTCGTTGTACTGCGCGAACTCGGCGATCGAGTCCTCCATGACCCGCACCATCGCCTCATAGTCGGCCGGAGAGAAGGCGTCGCCGCCGAATCGCTCGGCCAGGGAAATGACGCCGATCGGCACCGAAGCCCAGGCAAAGAGCAACGCCGAAGCTGTGCTCATTCCTTTCATCTTCTCGACCGACCAGGCTTACGCTCTTGAATTCGGTCACAAGTACTTCCGAGTATTCCGGGACGGCCGTGGCGGCGACCCGGACAAGAGCGGTCAAGTGAAGACGGGGGCGGGGGCAGCGCTGGAGATTGAAACGCAGTACGAGGCGGGTCAGCTGGACGTGCTCTATTGGACACAGAGCGCAGATATTCTTTACCTCTTCCATCCGAAACACCGACCGCGAAAGATCAAGCGCACCGGTGACGCGGAGTGGTCAATCGAGGAACTGGTTTTCGAAGGCGGTCCGTTTCTGCCTGAGAACGAAAACGAGGGGATTGTCATCGAGGCCTCGGCCGCGACAGGCTCAACTGAGACGAACGACCCAATCACCTTGACGGCCAAGGGCACGGAAGAGGCCTTTTCTGGTCAAGAGGATGTCTTCACACCAAAGAACGTCGGCGGGCTCTTCAAGCTGCGGGCGACCGACCTCTCAGGCATCGATACCTGGAACAATGCAGGCGGCTACGCAACGGATGAGCGCGTGGTCAACGAGAGTCTGTTCTATCGAGCGGTTGTGGGCGGCACGGCCGGCAACAGAGCACCCGTCCATGAAGAAGGCACGCGCTCCGACGGTGTAATCAAATGGGCCTTCGAGAGCGGTATCTTCGGCGTTGTTCGTATCACCGAATACATCGACAGCAAGACGGTGAAGGCGGACGTGCTGGAGCGGATCCCCTTTCCCATCGTTGGTGCTGACAAGGGAACGGCGCAATGGAGCGAAGGGGCTTGGAGCGGCCGCAGGGGCTGGCCTGCGGTTGGCAGTTTCCACGAGGAACGTCTCTGGACCGGCCGAACGGATCATGAGCCACAGACCGTCTGGTCCACGGTGGTCGGCGGTTTCGGCCCTGACAAGGAGCTCTTCAACGGCTCAGAGAAGAACGGCGACATCCTGGCCGACAACGCGATCACGCGAACGCTCGCAGACGATCAAGTGAACGCGGTCCAGGCCATCCTCTCGGCCGACCCCTTGCGCGTCCTGACCGAGGGCGGCGAGTGGATTCTGCAGGCCTCCAGCCTAGGCGAGGCGCTAACGCCGGAGAACGTAACCGCGGTCAAGGCGACCTCCGCCGGGGTCGCCCAGGTGCGACCGGTCAAGATCGACCAGGCGGTCTATTTCGTGCAGCGCGCCGAGCGCAAGCTCTATGAGATGGCTTTCAACATCCAGGCCGACGGCTTCCGAAGCCCGGATATGAATGCGCTCGCCAGCCACTTGACGGAGGCGGGCTTGCGCCGCTTGGCCTATCAGCGGCAGCCTTGGTCTATCCTCTGGGCAGTCGACAAAGACGGCCTCTTGCTCGGCTTCACTTTGCAGCGCGAGCAGGAGGTCACGGCTTGGCATCGCCACCCCATTGCCGGCACGGAGACCAAGGTGCTCTCCGTCGCCGTGACGCCGGAGCCCGGGCAGGACGACGTCTGGCTGATCGTAGAACGGCGGGTCAACGGCCTGATCAAACGCTATGTCGAGGTACTGGACGGCCAGTTCCGGCCCAAGACGCCCGACGAGAAGGCAGGTGCCGTCTTCCTAGACAGCGCCATTCTGTATGACGATCCCCCGACAACGAGCTTCACGGGCGCGGGCCATCTGGCAGGTGAGACCGTGGGCGTTTGGGCGGACGGTGCCCTGCAGCCCGACGTAACGGTGGCCAATGATGGCAGCTTCACCATCGCCCGGGCTGCCGCCAAGGTGGTCGTCGGCCTCGACTACGCACCGCTAAGCGCCATCGAAACTCTGCCGCTCGAGCCCGGCAACCAATCCGGCCCCAGCATGGGTCTTCCTAAGGCCGGACACCGCATCGGCATCCGCTTCGTCGACACATTGCTGGCCCGCTACGGCCGGCCCGGTGAGATGCTGGAGGCGCAGTTTCGCAAGACGAGCGATCCGCTCGGCAGCTCCGCCCCGCTCTTCACCGGGCTCAAAAGCTATGGCGCTCCTCAGGGCTTCACCGACGAGGACCTCATCGTCCGCTTCGAGCCGGTGGGTGCTGCCCCCATGACCGTGGCGAGCTATGCCATGCAGATTACCAGCAACGCAGGCTGAAGCCTGAACCCCACGGACGAGGGAAAACGCATGTGTCACCCCGTTGCCGTGGTCGCCATGACGGCGGCCAGCACGGCCATGAGTGCCATTGGCGCCATTCGCGAAGGCAACGCCGCCGATGCGGCTGCGAAGGCGCAGGCCCAAGCGGCCGAGCAGCAGGCGCAAGCGCAACGTAACGTCGGGCAATTCGAAGTTGCCCAAGAACGCCGCGAGCAACGCCGTGTCTTCGGGCAGCAGGTGGCCCAGCTAGGCAGCCAAGGCACGGCGCTGACCGGTCAGCCCATCGACCTCTTGGCCGACAGCGCCAAGCAGGACGAATTGGCGCTGCAGGCGATCCGCTTCCGAAGCGAAATCGGTGCGCAGAATCTTGAGAATGATGCTGCTTTGGCGCGCTTCCGCGGCCGTCAGGCCCGCAGCGACGGCATCTTCAAAGCCGGCACTACGCTCCTTAGCGGGGCGACGAGTATTGCCGGGGAGCTCGATTTCTCGAATACAACCACAGGGGACAACAACATTCGTGACCTTACGCCGCCACCTCCTCGACGTAATCCCTTCCACGCTGGTGGAGTACCACTCCCACGCCGCAACCCTTTCAGAGGCTAGCCCATGCCGAGAGTTGTCACCGCCGGCGCGCGACCCGGACGCTTGCGCGCGGGTTCTCCCGGCGAGCGTGAGGTCGACGCGCTGCGCAGCCGTGAGATCCGCGGAACGGAGAGTGGCGTGGACGCAAGCGTGCCTGCGACTATGGAACAACGCGTTGCGCCCTCGAAGCGCCTTGGTTCCCCGGGTGCTGGTGCGGAACGTGAACGCCGGCCTTCGCAAAGTTCGGTGGTGGTTAGCCCGGAGCCAGTGGACCCGGAAAGTGTGCGGCGGCGCAATGCCTTTCAGGCTGGCAGCCGAGAGCTTGCGCGCTTCCTGCGGCAGAACGGTGAGGCTTTCGCCCAGGCGCAGGAAGCAGCGGAGGGCGATGCTTCCGGCTTCGCCCAAGCTTGGATGGAAGACTTCGACCACCGCGCAGGAGAGGTTTTCAATCGCATTCCATCGGAGGTCCGCGCGCTCTTTGGCAGCGATTTAGAAGCGCTGCGGGCCGAGAGCTTTGCCGAAGCCGACAGCTTCGAGCGCGATCGCCGCATCCTCGCTATCCAGCAGGGCATTGGGGGGACGCGCGACGACTACGTTGAGCTTGTCGGGCAAGAGCCCGCGAGGCTGGATTATGCCTTCCAGAAAATGGAAGAGATGATTCGGGCGAGCGGTTTACGCCCCGATCTGATCGAAGAGGAAGTGCTGGCGGCACGGCGTGCCATCTTCACGAGCTACCGCCAGGCGCGGCTGACCGGCCCGAACCCCGAGGCTCTGCTGCGCGAGATAGAGGCCGGGCGCTTCGAAGGCGTCGTTCCGCCGGAGGAGATGGAGGCATTGGTCGCGCAGACCGCGGCTGAAGTAGGACGGCGCCAGCGCGCTGCTCTCATAGAGCGGCAGGTCGATATCGATACGCGCGTGCGGCGGGAGGTCGAGACCGCTTTCTCCAACGAGGATGACACTCCCGGGGAGATAGGGCGGGAGCCGCTTGGCGAGGCAGAGGTGCTGGATGCATTCCCTGACGCGCAAGGCCAAACCTTGGTTAAACGCTTGCGTCAGGCGCGTGCCGCCAAGGCGGCTTGGAAGGAAGTCGCAACGGTGCCGGCCTCCGAGCTTGAGGGCATGGTTGCTGCATTACGGGAGAGTGAAGGCGAAGACAGTGATGCTTTCCGTGGTTTCATGCAGGCGGTCGCCGAGCGCGACCGACGCCGTCGTGATGATCCAGTCGGCCTTGTTCTGGCGAGTTCGGATTTTTGCCGCGAGGCTGCGATGGCGGCGGAGCAGGCGACTGGTTTCAGCGAACAGGTTCGTTTGAACGAGCACGCCATTGATCTCTGTTTGGAAGCGCAGAAGGACCTCAAGGGCACGAGCGAAGGAAGCCGCGTGCTCAGCAACGAAAAGGTGACGGCCACCTTGGCTGAGCTCGAAGCATTGCCGATGTTACAACGGGTCGATCGCCTGTGGAACTTCATGAGCCGCCAAGGCCGACATGCCGACCGTTCGCTCGATGAACTGATGCAAGCGGGCCTTCCCGATGCCCTTGGGGTCGTCGCGCACCTGTGGAACAGCGGTAACTATCCAGCCGCGGACGCTTTGCGGCAAGCTTTGTCGAAGGAACGGAACGAGCTCTTTGCAGAGATCGGCAAGCTGTTCGGCGGTGATATAGAACTCGGCAAGACCGTTGCGCGCGGCATTGAGAATCGGGTGCGTCAGCGCAGTGAGGAGTTTCGCTCGATTTTCCACGCCAACCGTCAAACGCGGGAGAGCGAGGCTCGCCTCCAGGCCGCAATCCTCTTCGCGTTACAGAAGTTTGTTAGCCAGGGCAGCGGCGGTAGTGCCGTCAATGCAGATCGAATCGCCCGCCTTGCAGTTGAAGCCATCTTCCCCTTCAGACGGCTGAATGACCACGACAGAGTGTTGCTGTCCGTTGGGCGAGAAAACGGCTTGCGCCCGGAACTAGATCCCGACAAGGCAAACCAACTGCTGAGCGCCGTCAAGCGGGACACAACTGCAAGCAACCATAGCCGTGCAGTCGCCAATGTGTTTCCAGATGTCGGAGCTGTTCAGGATAAAGAACAGATCGCCGAGCAGTACGCCGACAACGTTCGAACTTTCGGCTTCTGGCGCAATACCTGCGATGGCGTTCAGTTGGTCGACCAGGGCGGCCGTCCTGTAGCACGTGAGGATGGCAGTTTTGTTACCGTGACCTGGGAACAGCTCCAATCGTGGCAGGGGGATTCATCTTCATTCGCGCAACAGGTCTGGGGAGCAAGACCGTGACGCAGTTTATGCTCTGCTCCGATTTGGACAACGAAAGAGGACTTGGCGGTCGGCAGTCTCTCTACGAACTCTCGGCGCCACCAGGGCAGGCCTTCATGGCGCGCGTCGAGCTGTTAGGGCGGAAATTTACATCGGGCTTGGAGTTGAGCCCCGGGTTCGCAGCACCTCATTTCGATCCACTTGAGAGAACTGTCACTGAGCGCGCCGATGGAACATTTGAGGAGGTCCTCAGCTTACCTCAATTGATTAGACCAGAAGATGTTTCGAAGCACTGCGATAGAGAGATAGCGGTCGATGAGCCTGTAACGAAGGCCTATCTCGACCATCGCTGTGCCGAGCAGCGCAGATTGGATACCCTTCACTCGCGCAGCGTTCGCTCCGACAGCGAGTTGGTCGACACCCTTAGCCTGCCTCTCGAAGCTATCGGGAACGCCGTCAGTGCCCTGGATATCGTCGTATCGAGGGGGCGGCGGATTGGTTCAAATCGGCGACGGTCAAAAGAGCATGGCGAACGGCAGGAGTCGGCCACCGAACGGATTGCAACCGCTATTGTCGAGTCCACAAAGGATGCGTTCTTGACCGAGTTGATCTTACAGACGGATGCCATGACGTCACCTGGCATAGCGCGCGACCCATTCTCGCACGCTTTCTTCAACTCAATTCTCACGGGCGCATTTCTCGATTTGATTGGTCTTTCACCGAGCAGCCGGAGCAAGCCCTCGGTTGGTCGAGGGAACGTTGGAGGCGGGTGACACGATGCGAGAAGCGCGTTTCGAGAGCAATGAGCCCAAGACGAGCCGGTCGACGAGTTACGCTTCTTTGCCGGAACGTTTCGCAAGCTTGCCGATGCCGGTTCAAACGCTCCTGGTCGATGGCGTTAGCACCGAGCTGAGCGAGAGCCGTTTGCCGCCGAATGAGAACCTCTTGGAAGTCTTGCAGGTCCTTGAACGAAGCGGCGAGCGTAGCTCTCAGCACTCAATTGATCGAACATCAAGGATCACTGCAGTTTCATCTAGTGATGCGCCATCTGTTTTGGGGCTCGAGATCGAATCCCAAGGAGCTGAATTCGATGAAGCACCCTCGGACTTCATCTCCATCGATCGTCGAGCTACGGACGATATGAGTTGACTCCTGACGAAGAGCGCTCGCAAAGGTCGGAACCGTCGGGTGGCTCTGTATCCCCGGATGTTCCCCCGAACAGACGTTTCAAACGCGGCTCCACAAGACAGGGGCATCAGGAGCAAGGGCGGGGCTCCGTACCTCGGCAAGGTCGTCCGAGCCTTGGCCGTGGTCGGTTTCCACGGATCGAACCGCAGGAGGGACTCCAGAACCCGCCCACTGGATCCAACATCAATGAAGACGAGCTAAGCGCCGTAGAGATTCGTCCGCAAATCTCACCCGTGGAAATGCTCGCGAGTATGTCGCCGGGCGCCCGAATGCAACTTCTGGGTGCTTACAGCGGAGCGCTTGCAGAGGACCACATAGCCTCGAACGAAGAGATTTCGGCAGTCGCGCAGTTGCTCAATCAGGGTCGATAACCGAACCGTCTACTCGCTCGCAGGGAACCGAGATGTGGGGCGTGAGTTCGGATTGAGTAACCCTAGACTGTTGTCTTTTCATCAATATGTGCGCTAGACGAGCGATATGATTGGCGAACTGTATATGGTCCTGGAGATCTACACTTCGGCTGCTTCCGGAAGTGGAGAAAGTTGGCAACACGTGGGTTCCTTGTACAGAGTCCGAAACTTCGACAGCCTCAAGATCTGCGAGGATGCTGCTGATGCAGACTATACGCAGCGGTATCTGGTGTTTATGGAGGAGACGGCTCGTGTCTGGTGGCTCGACGAGCTGGATGTGGAGAGGCACGAGCTGCGGATAGAGAGCACTGTAGAATGCACCGAAATTCCACCAGAGCCGAACGCTGAGAGCAGCGCCCCGGCACTTGACGGAACGGACTAGTCGGCGTGGATTACTCACTTATCGTCTTTGCGATGCTTTATTTGCCGGGCCTGTCCAACGGGCAGCCCGTTTGGACAAATCAAGACACTCTCTATCATCAGATGTTCTTTGAGAGCATGGAGACCTGCGACAAGTACAAGGACAGGCACGCCGACGATATTGCCGAGTACCTCCTGTATGAGCTCGACGACTACTGGAGCGAGGCCCTCAAGGAGCATCTGCGTCCCGGCGACATTCGCCTGGTATGGGACGCAGAGTGCTTCGACGAAACCGAGTAACTGTCTGGCACTGCAAATCAAAACCGGCTCTTGCTCGTTTTTTACGGCCACGGATAAATGGCTGTAGCTGCAAATGTCCAACCATCCCCGCCTTCGAGCGGGGTTTTTCTTTTTCAAGGAGGCACGCGCATGAGCCTTCAGCGCTTTCTCGATCGGATACTGAGCGGCGCTGAGGGGGGGCGTGCGTCTGCCGATAGCTCAGCCGAGGCGGGGGCAGAGTCACCGCACGTAACCTCGGAGCGGCTCGAGGCCGAGCTGCGCCGCCGCGCCGCCGTCAAGCAGGCGCGCGGGCTGCTGGGCGAGGCGGGTTTCGCCGCGGCGGCGGAGGAGATGGCGCGGGAAGAGGCGGAGGCTGCCAAGGTCGCTCGGCGCAACGCGGGGCTGACCCGGCTGCGGCGCGAGGCGCTCTCGGCTTTTGTGCGGGCGCACCATGCTGGCGATCCGCGGCGCGGTCTCGAAGCTTGGCTGCTCGATGCCGGCGATGTCGACGAAGGTGCAACCGTTTCAGCCGCGGCGCAGGCTCAGGGCCTTGCCGCCAAGTATCTCGGCGGCCTTCTCGCCGATTTGCAGCGCGCCGATCTTATCCCCGAGCTGAACTACGGCCACCTGGACCGCCGCGCCGTCCGCGCGCTTTGGGACCTGGAGGAGGGCAAGAAGACCGGGGCGGCCAAGGCGCGCGATCGAAGCGCAGGCCGGTCGCAAGAGGCATCATCGGTTGAACCGGGAACCGCTGCGCCAAGCGGTCCGGAACCACCCCAACAGCAACAGTCGGACGATCCGTCAGTGCCGGCCCCCGCGGCGAACGGCGGGAACTCTAACGATACCGTACGCCCCGACACTGCGCGCACCGATACTGCACGCGACAACGCCACACCCACTGACACCTCACGCGGGCGCGCCACGCGCAGCGGCACAACGGTGATTGGCCCAGGCGAGGTGGCGGCGCTGTCGAAGATCCTCGCTAAGTACGACCGGGCCGTGCGCCTTGAGGCCGAGGCTGCCGGCGCCTGGGTCAAGCCCTTGCCCGGCTATGTCCTGCGCCAGAGCCACGACGCGGACCGCATCCGCTTCGCCGGCTTTCGGGCTTGGCGCGACTTCCTCGCCGAGCGCCTGGACGAGCGGACCTTCGAGGGCGTGCACGACCGGGAGCGTTACCTGCGCCGGGTCTATGATGCCCTATCGCGCGGCGCCCAACACTTTCTGCTCGGCTCGGCCCTGCGGCCCATTGCGTTGGACGAGACGGGCGGAGACGAAGACGGCGAGAGCGCAGGTGCCTGGATGCAGGCCGTCGCCCGCCTGTTGACCAACGACCGCCTGCTGCACTTCAAGAGCGCCGATGCCTGGTTCGACTACCTGGAGCGCTTCGGCGCCGGCACCTTGAACGAAGCGTTGCTCTTCGGCCTGGAGCGTCTCGGCCGCACCACCGGCCTGATGCAAGCGCTCGGTCCAGATCTTCAGGACAGTCTTGACGAGGCTCTGCAAGATCTAGTTGCCGACACCAAAGGCCACCGCAAAGCGCGGCAGAGTCTGAACACCGCTTTGGCCAGGCTCGACGGCAGCATGAGCCTGCCGGCCGATGGCATCGCCGCGCGCGTCGCCGCCGGGGTCGAGGCTCAGCGCGCCTTCGCCCGCCTCGGCGGCCTGGTGGCCGGGCGCATCACCCAGGCGCCGGACGGCGCGGCTAGACTTGAGACCCGGGGGCGGGGTTTGCTCAGCGAGCTGGAACGCGACCTGACCAACCTGATCGCCAGCCGCCGCACACCAGAGGCGCGGCAAGAGCTGGCGGCCATGCTGAGCGTCTTTCACGAGGCCATGGCCCGCAGCATCCTGGCACGGGCCGAGGCCGCCGACGGTTACCCCGGCACCGTCGGGCGGCTGCTGCGCTATCGCTTGAAGCTCGACGGCGGCGCCTGGTGGGACGAGAGCCTGCGCGGGGCCGTGGCCCAGGCCATGAGCCATCGCCTGGCGCGCAACAAGGTTGTGGACTTTGGCGCGTTGGAGCCGGCCTTGCAGAGCGAGCTCGGCTTTCATGAGATCGGCCCCAAGGATTGGCCGGCCCTGCGCAAGGCGGCGCGGCGCCAAGCCGACGGCCGCGACTACGTCACACCCGATGCCGTGCAGGGCGAGCTGGGCTGGAAGCTCTCCGACTATCTCACCGAGCGCTCGGCCCTGGCGCTCTTCGAGGACGCCGAGGCACCGCGTCCGCTGGCGCCACTCAGCGCGATCGGCACTCTGCTGGGCGGGGCGGAGCTGGTGCTGCTGCGCTACAGCGAGCGTTTCGCGCTCTTCCCGCTGGCCGCTTCCCAGAACCGGGAGGGCCAGGCCATCCTGCGCCAGGGCGACAACGAAGTCGCCAAGGCGCTGACCAACGGCCACGGCGAGATCCTGGGTCTCGCCCAGTTGCTCATGTGGAGCGCGCTCCTCGGCCACGGCGCCGTACGCGCGCCGGAGATTGCCGAGGAGCTCGGTGATGGAAGCCCCGAGGACATGTCGCGTGAGCGCGACGACAGGGCTTGGCGGAAGGCCTGGCGGGAGACCATGACCCAGGGCGGCGGGCTCGGTCTCTATGGTGACTTCTTGCTCGATCTCGTGGCGCGGCGCTTGGACGGCCGGCCACTCGCGGCTTTGGCCGGCCCGGTGCTGAAGGACAGCGGTATCGCCGATCTGCCGGAGCTCGCGCGCCGGCTGCGCAACGGCGATGCGGTGGCGGCCGATGCCTTGGCCGCGCTGCTCGAGCGCGAAGACTTCGCCACCGTGTTCTTCGCCCGCTTTGGGCTCGACAACCTCTTCCTGCAGCGCGTTCTGGAGGCCGCCTTGCCGGGCGTGCGTCAGCGTCTCGCCCGCCGCGCTCGTGAAGCCGAGCGGCAGGACTTCTTCTTCACGCCCAGCCGTGTCGGGTGACGACAGGTCGCCCGGCTTTCGTGCGGGGCTTTCTCTAATCGAATAGGAGCGAGGCGCAGATGACGCTTGGCACTACCCATAGCATCGTCAGCTACAACGGCGACGGCACGATGGAGCGCTTCGACGTGACCTTTGAATTTCATGCCGCAAGCGACTTGGAGGTCATCCTGGTCACCGTTGCCAGTGGCGTCGAGCAGGTCCAGACGCAGGGCTTTGACTACGAGGTCACCGGCGGTAACGGAGGGACCGGGCAGATACACTTCCGGATCGTTGTTCCGGCGGCGACCGAGCGGGTCGTCATTCGCCGGGTCAGCCCGGACATACAGCCCGACGACCTGGTGGATGGCGGCGCGCTGGCGGCTGAACCGCTCGAGCGGCGGCTCGATATCATCGCCGCGCGCCTGCAGGAGCTGGAGACCGACATCGCCCGCAGCCTGAAGGTGGTTAAGGGCAGCCAAGCTACCATCTTAGATTTAAATCTCGTTGGTGGCAAGAACCGGCAGCTCACCGTGGCATCCGATGAGCAAGGGGTCATCATCGCGACGGGGACTCTCCCCGGCGCTGTGCAGACCTCCCAATTCGGTGAGGACTGGATCAACCTCTCCGGTCCGGTCGCAGGGCGCATGGAACTTGGCCTCGGCACGGCGGCGCTCGAAACCATCGGCATCAGTGGCGCCAGTGTTCCGCTTTTGAACGGCAACAACAACTATAGCGGCACCTCCGTCTTCACGGGCGATGCAAGCTTCGGCAGCGATGTGGTCATCGGTGCGCCATTCGTCCTGACCAGCGAGACACTGGCGATCGATGGGAACGGCCAGATCGCACCTACCCGGAGTCATGTGCTCCTGAGCAACGCAGGATCTTTGGGAGCCATTTCAGTGATCAACCATCCGGCGGGTGCCATCATCGAGCTGCGCCCAGGCCCTGCCGGCCAATGGCCGACCTTGCTGCATCAGGCGCCGGGCAGCGGCAACATCTTCCTTTCCGGCGGTGTCTCCGCCGCGCTCGACGCGATGGACAAGACAATCTGGCTCCAGCGCCGCAACGATGCTGGGCAAAGCCCCGGCTGGTACGAAATCGGGCGGACTTGGCATGCGCCAATTGTCCAAGTATCGCATTTCCAACATACGGAGCCGACAGGAACAATAGGGCAGTCGGGTCTCATCACATCGTCTTGGTCTACTGGGACGCTCAACACTATTGTCCGCAACGATATTGCCGAAGCAGAACTCGTCGACAACGTGGTACGGCTACCTTCAGGATCTTACGAATTTTGGTCAGACGTTGGGCCAGTCGACCGTTGTGGTAACTTTCGCTTCAGATTGTTCGATACAAGTACCAGTTCCCTACTCGGAATGAGTGTTGCGAACTCGATAAACATGACCACTCCTGGCGGAGTTGTGGATCACCACCCGCAGGTATCTTTTGGCGGCAGTTTTGATCTTTCGGCAAACTCAAATATTGAGCGTCAATACTATGTTGGAAGTTCTGGGTTTCTTGGCTCTCCAGCAATGAATGTGCTTAATGAGCTGGAGGTTTATGCTAATCTTTACATAAGAAAAACAGCGTAGGAGACTCACTTTCTGCGGAAGAGAAATTCTGTGTTTGCTTCAATTTGGACGATTTTCTCAAGTGAGAAGCCTCTCGCCTCAGCGAACTGTACGACATCCTGGTCTTTCACAAACTGCATTGGCCAGCCGCCAAGCCAATCGCGAATATCGGTGAAGAGGCTCATGCCGCGGCTTTCTTTGCTCTTCTTGGCTTGCCGCATAAGCTTGCCAATCTTCCATGGCTTCCACTTCATTCGATCACTCAAGACATTGTGCAAGAACATCAGTTCTTTCTTCAACGGGCCGGCATTCGCGTAGCGCTCCTTTATGTCCAGCCAATACTGCAGTCTCTTTTCTCGGTCTTCTGAGTAGAGAGCAACGTAGAACCTTCCGTCGGGTGCTACCGTCTCCATAGCATTCGCCAATGCTTGCCAAACGTCACCGGTATGATGAAGCACACCCCAAGAGTAAACCAAAGGCCATTGACCCAGCCCGTTCATGTAGTCCCGGTCTAGAACGTCGCCGCGTTCAACAACCCAATTTCCCTTAGACCTGGTCTTCGCCCGGCAAAACTCAGTCGCTGCTACCGATTGCTCGTCATAGTCGAAACTGTGTATCTTTGAAGCTCCCGAAAGTTGAGCGGCGAGAGAATGCACGCCGCTACCGCAGCCAATGTCCAGAAAAGCGATACCGTTGAGGTCTTTGACGTCCAGAAAATCAAGCAAGTGTGCCTTGGCGATGGCAATTCGCTCGTCCGTCAAGTTCTTACGTACGTACTTGTACCAGTTCGACCCGAACTCGAACCGTGCCTCTGTCATGCTCAAGATATCACTCCGAGGTTAGCAGATGGGATGGTGTCAAACCTACTCGGCCGATTCGTTGGTCCGGCAGCTTGATGTGCGCTCAATCGGTGCTTAGCCGTTGATCAGGTTCGCAATGTCTGAACCTTTACTGTTTGTCGAATGATCCAGTTTAGTCGTGCAGCCAGAAAAGCAGTGGCAAGTCAAGGTGGCAGCGTATCTCGGGGCCGCGCAAGTGGGGTGATTGATACTAGTCCCTCGACGAGGAGCACGAAGGTTGCTCGCGCTCCCTCCGCACTCAACTGATCATCCCAGCACCAACAGCGGTCCTGCTTGATTTGCGCCTTAGCGAGTGTCCCTAGCACAAGAAGTTCCCGAGCTTACAGCCTCGGCAATGTTCGCTCACACAGACGTCCCACTCTGCTAGGGCCTCTCATACTCAATTGGAGCATTGCACCAATGACACTCGGCACTACCCATGCCGTCGTCAGCTATGATGGCGACGGAACGACCACCGAGTTTGCGGTAACCTTCGAGTTTCACACAACCAGTGATCTCGAGGTGATTGTCGTCACGAAGGAGTCGGGTGCTGAGAGTCTCAAGATCATAGGAATTGACTACGACGTCTCCGGCGGGAGTGGTGCTACAGGAACAGTGGCCATGACGGCAGCGCCCGAAACAACGGAGCGCCTTGTGGTCAGGCGAGTATCGCTCGACGTGCAGCCGGATGATATCGTAGAGGGCGGGCCGCTGGCAGCGGAACCGCTGGAGCGCCGGCTCGACATCATCGCCGCACGCCTGCAGGAGCTCGAGGCCGACATCTCCCGCTGCCTCAAAGTCGCAAAGGGCAGCCGGGCGCCGGAGAGCGGGTTAACGCTCAACCTCACGGGCGGCAAGGGGAACAGCATAGCCGTGTCGAACGACGAGCAGGGCATCGTCATCGCTGCGGCCGTTGCACCCGATGACGCCATGCTATCACCCAAGGGAGCAGAGTTTGTCGGTCTGTCGACCGAAGCGGCTATGCGCTCCTTCTTGGAACTCGGTACCGCAGCTACCACCGATACGGGCACGTCCGGCGCAACCATCCCGCTCTTGAACGGAAACAACGCCTACAGTGGCACTGCCGTTTTCTCGGGTGATACCGCCTTCAACGGCGATGTCGTGATCGGTGCACCTTTGGTGCTCATGAGCGAGACGGTGACAATTGACGCGAACGCGCAGATCACACCAACCAAGAGTCATGTGCTGGTGAGCAACGCAGGGTCTCTGAGCACCATAGGGGTCACTAACCACCCGCTGGGAGCAATTATCGAACTGCGAGCTGGCACGGCAAACCAATGGCCGAGCCTGCAGCATCAAGCTCCCGGTAGTGGCAACATCTTCCTTGCTGGTGGCGTATCGGTCACACTCGATGCCCTAGACAAGACCATCTGGTTCCAGCACCGCGATGATCTAGGGCAACCGCCCGGTTGGTATGAGATCGGGCGGAGTTTTCCGATAGTCACTTCACCTTTCTCGCAGATCTACAAAAGCGATGAGGAGTTGCTAGAGGCCGCCAGGCTCTCCACGTCCGATCATGAATCGGGAGTGATGCCCGATTTGCTACAATGCAGGCTTATTTGTAAAGTGGCGGAAAACGGTTATGCAGTAGGAGACGAAGTTATCGTCAATACTGATAACGCATCGACATCCACCAGCAATTCTTTCCATTCAGTCGTAGTTACGACCAGCCAGATCTTAATCCGGCAAGCAATCAGAGACCCCGCTTTTGTTGTTGGCCATAAGTCTAACGGCATCGCGGTCAATGCGACCAATGCAAACTGGCGTCTTATTGTCAGGGCGTGGGCCTGAATCAGCAAGCAGCTGAAAGTGCATTTAAAGAGGTAATACAGATTCGCTAGCGCAATTTTGGATGCAGCAACGCTAACGGGCAAGGGATGCCAGCGCGAATACTGCGTTCTGGATTGTGTCTAGGGGCAATCAACGACGGGCCATCTCCGACAAGCAACAGGACGATGGCCAGTAGCTTGGTTCACGGCCCCAGGGTGTTGGAAAGGAATGATGACAACGACTGGCGGGCCTTTTCCCAAATCATCGATAGTGATCGCGCCATAATCTATTGGTTTGCAAAGAATATTTCGGTCCTCGGGCGCTATCTGCAGGCTCTTTCGCACTATCGATACCCATGAGAACACGACGCCAGGAGCGTCTGCATTTTGCCTATAGCTAGGAGAACATCATGGCCACCATTGAGATTCGCGAACACGCCTTCGTCGGCAACGATGCCGGCGGGCGGACAGTGCCTGCGCCGGCCGAGCCGGCCTTGGCGGTGCATTTCGAGAACACAGGCACTGGTGCCAAGACGGTGCAGCTCGACGCCCAAACAACGATCATTCAGATCTTCTCGACCCCCAGCGTTGACGTGAACTATGAAGTCGCGCGGTCCAGTCCGAATTCCTCGTCAGGCGCCAAGCGCGGCACCATCCCGGCAGCGGCTCTGCCGTTCGCCATGCCGGTCGAGCCGGGTATGAGTATCCAGGTCAGCGAGTGATGCTCCAGGCCACCGGCTCCCGCGCAGTCAACTACGACGACGCGCCGGGAACCATCGACACGTCGCGCGTGCCGAAGAGCGGCAACCCGGTCTATTACGTGCGCACGGACGGCGCCGCGACAAAGGCGAACGCAACAGCACCCTCCTCAGCATCCGGCGCCATGTCTCTGGCCACCTTCAACGGGGAAAGCTTCTCGCCGGGCGATATTATCGAGTTCGATGGCCGCGGCGCTTCCCCGTTTGGACAGATCACCATCCCCTCCGGAGGCAGCCCTGGTGCTCCGATCACCTATCGCGGGAGCGTGCTCTATCCGCCTACCATCAGCGTTTCGGCCGGTGCCCACGGCATTCTGGTGAGCGCCAAGTCCGATGTGGACATTGGCTTCTTTCCCGACATTCAGCAGACGGACGGCGATGCCGCGGGCGTGCTCTGGCAGCTTGGCAGCAAGCGCAACCGTATCCAATCGGTGGCCGTGCTGAGAAACCGCAACGCGGGCGGCACGGTCGCGGGGGACTGCTTCAGCGTCAACAACGACAGCCACGTGATCGGTCGCGATCTCATGGCCAAGGACTTCAAGGACGGGGGCACCGGCAGCGACCAAGCCTTCACGACCCATGATACCTGCACGTTCGACGTCTACGGCTTCGATGTCGAAAACGGCAATCACCTGGCGGTCCCTGTCGGAACCAGCCGGTTGCGTCTCTTCGGCGGCTTTGCGCGCGACATGGCTGTGGGCATGGGCACGGCCGACAGCGCGGCTGGCCTTGAGATTCACGACAGCACATTGCTGGTGGACAACGGCGGAGGACTGCCCAAGGCGTCGTCCACGACGGCCAGCACAAAGATTGCCGGATGCCGGCTGATCGTGACGAACGCCGGGCAGAACGCCTTTGAGGGAACGCTTCTCTTCTCGGACAGCGTGATCGACTTCGACACAGACGGTCGCTGGACACTCAACAACCAAGCGGCCGTGTTTGCCATGACCGGCTGCCGGGTCAATGTCGGCAACGCCAACTTTACTATGGTTCGACAGATTGCCGGCGGCGCCATACAGGTCGAACGTAGCCTGTTCGATTGCGCGGGCGGGCAGTCGAACGACAGGGTTTTCGACATCGACGGCGGCCCGAGCGCTCTGCCTCAGTACATCCGCGATAGCGTGTTCAAGAACTTCGACGGCATGGCCGCGGCGGTGCGCGTGCAGGAGTTGGACGGCACGGCCGCTCTTCTCATCGAGAACGTGACCTTCTGGAACCAGACGGACGCGGGCGTTGCCATCGACAACAACCGTACGGATGCAGGCGCGAGCCTCACCATTCGCAACACCGGCTTCCAGAACGTGCTCACCTCGGTTGATGGCAGCGCCAACGCCACCATTGAGTTCTGCGGCTTCCGTGCGGCCGGCGCGGTGCTGGGAACGAACGGCGTGGATGGCGACCCGGCCATGCTCGATCCGGCGAACAGTGATTTTACCTTGGGCGCGAGCTCCGCTTGGAGGGGCCAAGCGTCGGATGACGGTGATATTGGAGCGGGGCTGGTGTTCTGATGGATGCGGTCAGCGTTCTCCTGGAGCTCCTTGGTTGGCTAGCAACAATCATGGCGGCAGCTGTGCCGTTTCTGGTGCGCTGGGTCTGGTCGCTGGGTACGCGGGTGGCCGTCGCAGAGAGCGAGATTCGCTACCTGAAGGCCGAGATCGCCGAAGACCGCAAGTTGCTCGCTGAGCTGCCGAGCGATATCAAGGTGATCATGGCTGAGCTGAAAGAGATCAAGCGGCGGTTGGCAGCCGAAGAGCGCCGCAGCGGCGCGGGCTGACGCTCGGCTGGTTGCAACACAGGCCTCCAGCGGCACTGCCGGCGGACAACAGTCCGTCACAATCCAACTAGGAGTGAACGATGTCCTTAAAATGGGACGGCCTGCGGCGCTGCCTGCGCTGGGCCGCGATTGCTGCTGCCGCGCTCGTGGTGTTGCTCTGTCTGCTCTTCTTCGCCTTTGGCAAGGCTGCCTTCGCCCAGCAAGCCCGCTGGTGCGATGACCGCGACACCCTTATCGCTCAGCTCGAGGGTCGCTATGGCGAGAGCCTCATTGGAGTCGGAGTCATTCCAGCCACCGCCGGAAGGCCGAGTGGGCTGATGAGCGTCTATGCAAACGCGGAGAGTGGCTCCTGGACCGTCACCATCACAGCCGCCAACGAGACTGTCCCAAGCGGCTATGCGAGCTGCGTTGCCGCCTCCGGTGAGGGCTTTCGCTTAGCTCTGCCGCCCGATCACCCATCCTGAGAGTCCCAATCCTGGGAACGCCTGCGGCCCGCCTGATCAGCGGGCCTTTTCTTTGGACCAAGGAGAATGCAATGCCTGTGAACGTGAACAATCTTCACGTGCGCTTTGTCGCCGACAAGGTGCACCGTTTCGGGACCGAGCTGATCAAGTCCCAGTCTTCCAACGACTCTAGCTTCAAGGCGGCCGATCGCATTCGGCTTGAGAGCTATCTCAATGCGGTCGACTTCGCGGTGAACTGGATCGAGAGCCTGCCGGAGCTCGACCTTCCTGAGACTGACCCGCGGACCTACGCGTGTGAAGATTTTCCGGTCGAGGTCGATGCCGAAAACGAGGCGATCAACGTCGCCGTCGACATTCTGCGCGCTTGTTGGCTGGAGACGGTCAACGGGCAGTCGGCCCGCCGCCCCGCCGGTATGAGCCCGCATGACATCAAGCGTGTACGGGATGTGGTCAGCCACTGCCGCAACTTCCTCACCGAGTACGTCTCCAACGCCCTGCCGCTCGACTTGCCGGAAAGCTCGCCCATGGAGGCGAACACCGGTCCCGGCCGCACGGGCATCACGGGAGGCAACTGATGCTGGAGAAGCTCGGACTTGCCAACTTCCGCAAGCTGATCGCCTATATCGCCGGCATGGCGGCGCTGGTGCTCAGTTCCTTCTTTGGCATCGGGAGCGAAACGTCGCTGGCTGGCGTAATCTCGGTTGATCAGATCGTCAATATCGCCGTGGTGCTAGTGACTGGTTTCGGTATCTACGAAGCCACTAACGATCCAGGCGGCTCCTGACGGCCAATGGGCATCCTCGGTGCCATCAAAGCCCTGCTGACCCTGGCCGGCGCCCTTGCTGGCTGGGCGAAGCAGCGGGGGCTGATAAGGGCAGGAGAGAAGGCCGCCCTTGCAGAACAGATGATCGATCTCGTGAAAGCGATCGGGATTGCGCAAGATGTGGAAGAGTCTCTTGCTGTTCTCTCTGACAGCGATGTTAACGACCAGCTGCTGAACGACTGGAGCCGTCCAGAATGAGCTGGGCTGCTGCTGCGCTCCACAAGCCAGTCCTTCTGACCTCAGCTGAAACTCCCGCAGTCATCAGTCCGACCAAACGGGCTATCATATGCAACAATGAGGCCTAAGGGGCGTTGGGTCGTTAAGGGGCGAGAGCTCCCTCAACAGACGGCCCGTCGCTGCAACTGACTTGCTGCCAATTGGGGGTACGTACAAGTTTGCTCGACTCTGGTTTTGTCGGACATCCTACCTTCTCTAGGTGAGAAGTGGGCAACACCGCTCGAGTGCGTGGAGCCCAGACTGACTGGCCAAGAGACGATCGATGCGATCGTTCGCGGAGATACAGATGGCGCTCAATACCTTCGATGTTCCGACAACGCGCCGTCTCTCAATCGGCATAATGTCTGTCTCTGGCGCGCTGCTCTTTGCAACTCTCAACTTGATTGGTGTTGGCATTGCGGCTGGTGACAGCGAGTTGGTTGAAGAACTGAGTATACCGAAGGTGTTCCTCGCAGTAAGCGCATTCTTCGGCTTACTAAGCTTCATTTGCGCAGAGCTAGCCGCGCACGAGTCCACACCAGCAGTTGGTCATCCGCATTCAAAGAGAAACTATCTGGAGTCCGCGTTTGCGTACTTGGCAGTATGTGCATTGATACCGTTGTTGGTAGGCGGACTGATGCTCATTACGGCTGTGTGAGAATTGTTTGGCGGTGATTTAAGCGCCTCGCGTGAATGAATCGGCGGCTCCATTTTTCATAGCGAAGTCTTCCAGCCTGACGCACTGGTAAACACTATCGTCGCCGTGCTGATGGCCCTTGGTGTCTACGCAGTGCCAAACGAAGAGACCTGATCTTCGTCGACGGAACTATCAATGCCCTGCTCAGCCTGGTCGGCGCTCTTGCCGGCTGGGCGAAGCGGCGAGAGCTGATTAGGGCAGGCGAGAAGGCGGCGCTCGCCGAGCAAATGGCGGACCTCGTTAGGGCCATAGGAGTGGCGAAGGATGTGGAAGAGTCTCTTGCCCTTATGTCTGACAGCGATGTTGATCAGCAGCTGCTCGACGACTGGCGCCGTCCAGACCGATGATGGCTACTGCGCGCTTTACAAGCCTGTCTTCGTGAGCAGTGCTGAAATCCCTGCGCTCACCGACGAGACCAAGCGCACTATTCTCCGAAACAACCTCGTCTACGAGGAGCTGTGCGAATGAAGCGCGACTCCACCGATTTCGTTGTGATCCACTGTTCGGCGACTCCGCCTGACTTGGACATCGGGCGAGATGAGATTGACGTCTGGCATCGTGCCCGTGGCTGGAACGGCGTTGGCTACCACTTCGTCATCAGGCGAGACGGTGAGCTGGAGTATGGGCGCCAGCCCACCAAGAAGGGCGCTCATGCCGGGGCAGCTTACAACAATCGCTCGCTGGGCCTCTGCATGATTGGCGGCGTCAACGCTGACGGTAAGCCGGAAAGCAACTTTACCGCCGCCCAATGGTCTACGTTGTTAGGGATGATCGACGCGCTCAAGCTTGTCTGGCCGGACGCCAAGGTGATCGGCCACAACGAGGTCAGCGCGAAGGCCTGCCCTTCGTTCGATGTGCAGGCATGGCTCTCGACGCCCCCAATGCTCAGCTTACGTAAAGCAGTTCCTTCCAACGGTGGCACTTGACCATGTGGTGGTCCGGCGTCTGCTCCAAGGGTGGCTCCTCGGTTTTGCAGATCTCGATGGCATAGGGGCAACGGGTATGGAACTTGCAGCCAGGTGGCGGATTGGCTGGGCTGGGGATCTCCCCGGTCAGCTTCTGCGCTTGGTTATGGTGGTCAGGGTCGAGGGAGGGGATGGCTGACAGGAGCGCCTTTGTGTAGGGGTGACGCGGTCCGGCAAAGAGTCTTCGCGTCGGCGCAGACTCGACGAGGCGTCCCAGATACATCACCGCGACATGATCGCAGGTATGCGCCACCACGCTCAGGTCGTGGCTGATGAACAGCAAAGTGAGGCCTAGGTCCTCCTGCAGGGCTTTGAGGAGGTTGAGCACATCGGCCTGGATTGAGACATCGAGGGCTGCAACCGCCTCATCTGCTACCACAAAGCGCGGATTGGCGACCAGGGCCCGGGCGATCGAAATGCGCTGACGCTGGCCGCCGGAGAAGGCATGGGGGAAGCGCCTGAGATGCTCGAGGTTAAGCCGGCACTTCGCGGCAATCTCGCGCACGCGCTCGTCGGTCTCGGCCCGTGTTCTCGTGATCTTCATCACCTCGAGCGGCTCGGCAATGATGTCGCGCACGGTCATGCGCGGGCTCAGCGCGGCATAGGGGTCCTGGAAGATCAGCTGCGCGCGCTTGCGGTAGTCTTTCAGCTCTGCCTTGCCGAGCTCGGCCAGTTCGTAGGAGACCTCGCCGTCATCGAAGCGGATGCTGCCTCGGGTGATCGGTGTCGCCTTCAAGAGCGCTCGGCCGAGGGTGGTCTTGCCTGAACCCGACTCCCCCACCAGGCCGTAGAAGGCGCCGCGAGGGATGTCGAGGTCGATGCCCTCGGCCGCCCGCACCACCATGCCCTTGGTGAAAAGCCCGCCACCCACCGGGAAATGGATGGCGAGATCGCGCACGCTGATCAGTGGCACCGCGTTGGAAGCGGCCTCGAAACCGAAGCTTGTGGCGTCGATGCCGGGTGACAATGCGCCGGGGTGGCTGTCGTTCATCACGCCATCCAGTGCGGGTCGTTGAGCGCCAGGCAGGCTGCGCTGTGGTTCGATGCGATCGTGGCTTCGAGACCCGTCATGGCCGGCACCTCGACATCGCAACGCCCACGCTTGGCGATAGGGCAGCGGGTGTGGAAGACGCAGCCGCTCGGCCGCTCCAGCGGGCTTGGAATGTCGCCGGGCACCGGCGTCAGCGGGGCATCGAGATGCTCCAGGTCGGGCAGTGCGGCGAGCAGCCCTCTGGTATAGGGATGGGCCGGGCGATTGATGACATCCCGCACCGGGCCGTGTTCGACCATCCGTCCCAGGTACATCACCGCCACATGGTCGGCGGTTTGCGCAATGACGCCTAGGTCGTGGGTGATGAAGACGATGCCCATGCCGTATTCGGCCACCAGATCCTTCATCAGGTCGATGACCTGCGCTTGGATGGTCACGTCCAAAGCCGTGGTCGGCTCATCGGCGATCAAGAGCTTGGGATTGGTGGACAGTGCCATGGCGATCATGGCGCG
>JANQIA010000336.1 GCA_028282405.1 Rhodovibrionaceae bacterium | reverse complement strand
GCCACCGATCTCGAGGCGGGCACCCAGATCGAAGCGCTGGCCGAGGCCTTCGAGGCGCTCGGCCATGAGGTGCAGATGCGCGGCATGAACAGCGGCCTGCACGGCATTCGCGTCACCGACCAGGGCCTGGAGGGCGGCGCCGACCCCCGCCGCGAAGGCGTCGCGCTGGGGGATTGAGTTTCCGACTCGCTCATATTGGACTGAACGGAGTTCCTGCGCACCTGTTGTCACCCCGGAGGAGCCTCGCAAGAGGCGACATCCGGGGTCCATGTCGCCGCTCGGCGAGGGCTGATGAATGGACCCCGGCTCGCGGGCCGGGGTGACGAGAGGAGGGGCTGCGCGGTCCGAAGCCATTCAACAGATGTCATACTTGGGCGAGCCACGTTAGTGGCGAGACCCGAGTATCCAGCGGTAGGCACCGACCGAGCCTGTGGCTGCCTTCGGCAACTTGCTACGCAAGCCCCGGCTGCCAAGGCTCGCTAGCCGGGACCGCACGCGGCCCCGGGCTCGCCCCGGATGGCACTCCGGGACAAGCCTAAGGGCCGGGGTGACAAGGAGACAGCTGTGCGGCACGGCCGATGCGACTGTTCCTCCCTTCGTCACCCCGGAGGAGCCTCGCCAGAGGCGACATCCGGGGCCCATGGGAAGGCCGGGCGCGGGCCGTGGAATGGATCCCGGCTCGCGGGCTTCGCCCTTGGCCGGGATGACAGTCTGAGGTGGGGTGGCCGGGTTGGGGCTCGCGCGGCGAGGATGACATTTTAAGGAGGGGGCGGACGGCAAAACGACACGGGCCGCCATCCGGCCCGTTCATCACTCCGCGGCGCGCTGGCCCGGTTGCGCTGCGCCGCGCGACAGGGTCAGGCGGAAGCAGGTGCCTTCGCTGTCGCTGCTGAGGAGCTGCAGGTCGCCGCCGTGGCCGCGCATCAGCTCCTGCGCGATGGCCAGGCCCAAGCCGCTGCCGCCGCTGCGCGCGGAGCCGACGAAGGGCTTGAAGAGGTTCTGCCGGGCCCGCGGCGGCAGGCCGGGGCCATTGTCGAAGAGATCGACGTAGAGCCGCTCGCCGTTCTCCTCGTAGGTTAGGGTCAGCTCCGTCGCGCCGGCTTCCAGCGCATTGCGCCCCAGGTTGACCACCACGCGGAAGAGCTGTTCGCGATCAGCCTCGACGAAGAGGTCGCCCGGCACCTCGCAGACGCAGCGCCAGTCTTCCTTGCTGACGGCCACCAGCGCCTCCCGCACCTCCTCGACCAACTCGCCGAAGGGGAAGGAGGTGAGCTGCAGCACCGGCGCGCCTTCGCGGGTGAAGTTGAGGGTGTTGGTGCAGAGCTTCACCGCGCGGTCGATGGTGGTGACCAGGCGCGGCGTGATGCGGCGCACCTCCGGGTCCTCGATGGTCGCCAGGCGGTCGGAGAGCAGAGAGGCGGTCGAGAGGATATTGCGCAGGTCATGATTGATCTTGCTGACCGCCGTGCCGAGTGCCGCCAGGCGGGTCTTCTGACGCAAGGCGGTGCGCACGGCCTCCTGCATGTCGTGCAACTGGCGCTCGGCCCAGCCGATCTCGTCGCCGCGCATCGAAGGCTCGATGACGCTGCGCGGGTCTTCCGGGCTCTCGCTGAAGGCGGTCATGCTGTTGGCGATGCGGCGCAGCGGGCGGACCAACACCAGGTGCAGCGCCAGGAACAATAGACTGGCGGTGATCGCCGAGATCATCAGCGACAGCGCCAGGATGCGATAGCCGAAGCCGACCATGGCGGCATGCAGGGGTGCCTCGTCCATCACCAGCTCGACGAAGACGCTCTTGTCGAGTGGCGAATGGCCGATGACCCGCAGGGTCCGGTCGCCGCTGCTGAACAGGGTGGCGAAGGAGGCGACGATGGATTCCGCGACGCTTTCCCGTGTCAGGTCCACGGTGGCATCGACCTTCCGCGGCGTCTCGAACATCAAGGTCATCTTGAGCCCGTCCTCGGGCCGCCGCATGGCGATGTTGTAGGCGCCGATGTGGCTCAAGAGCTCGTCTTCGACGGCGCTGCTGGCCTCGGGCTCCGGCATGGTCTGAAACGAGAGCAGCACCAAGTGCACCGAGCTCAGCTTCTGGTCCAGATAGGACATGCGGAAGCGGGCGATCGACGGCACGAAGATCAGCACTTCAGCCAGCATGACGAAGCAGACTGTCAGAATGAGCAGGCGGGCGGACAGTCCGCGAAACATGCTGAGACGGGGGCGAACCGGGCTCTCCATTGCACCCGCTAATTTGCACCGCGAAACGGCGCCGGGCAATGCACGCTATCGCTAGCTCTGTTGCCGATTTTTCCAGCGCCGGTAGCCCACGGGCAGTAGGGACAAGAGCGCGAGCCCCACCAGCGGCAAAATGTACTGCGGCTCCAGGATCACCCGGCCTAGGCTCTCGAGGCTGAGATTCTCCTCCAGAAGGGCGCCGAGGCCGGCACCGATGCTGCAGTAGATCACCGTCGCCGGAAAAATGCCGATCACGGTGGCGACGACGTAGATGCGCAGCGAAACCCCGAAAAAGGCCGGCGCGATGTTGACCAGCCAGAAGGGGAAGAGCGGGATCAGCCGCAGCACCAGAAGATAGCTCAAGGCGTCCTGCTGGAGGCCGTCCTGCAGCTTGCGCAAGAGCGGTCCGGCCCGGCGGCGCAGCACGTCGCCGAAGGCCGTACGGGCGGCCAGAAACACGGCGACGGCCCCGAGCGTCGCGCCGGTCGCCACAAGCAGGCTGCCGAGCAGGGTGCCGAAGAGGAAGCCGCCGATCAGCGTCAGGATGAGACCCGCGGGCAGCGACAGCGCGGTGGAGCCGGCGTAGGCCAAGGCGAAGACCAGGGCGGCGAGGGGCAAGTTGGCGGCGACCTGCTCGCTCAGCCAGGTTTTGTTCTCTCGCAAGCTCTCGAGATTGACCAGGGAGCCGACGTCGAAGGCGAAGAGCAGAACGGCACCGCCGCCCAGCAGCAGAGCCAGCGGCAGCAGGCGCAGCCACAGGGGTCTACTCTTGGTACCGGCTTCTGCCGCAGCCGGCGCATCCTCCGGCGCGTCGCGAGACATCCGCCGCCCTCCTCTGTCGCTCCCCTGCGCCGGATGCCCGCCGTGCTCGACGAGGCGCCCCGCTTGCAGGTTATGGTAAAGCACCGGCTGTGCCCTGACCATCGGGCGCCCGGTCACGGCTGATCACAGGATGGCCAATTGACAGGCCATAGGTGCCCCTTTATACAGCGCGGCTGCTGTTCAGCCGGGGCCTCGTCCCCGTTCTCGAAGGAGTTCGTATCGTGAAGCGCACGTATCAGCCGAGCGTGCTTGTCCGCAAGCGGCGCCATGGATTTCGCAGCCGCAAGGCCACGCCGGGCGGTCAGAGGGTTTTGGCCCGCCGCCGGTCCAAAGGGCGCAAGCGGCTCAGCGCCTAGACCAGGTCGATGACCGCGCTCGCCAGGCTGACCCGGCGAGCGGAGTTCCTGCGCGCCGCCGGCCGCGGGCGTCGCTGGGCCACCCCAGGACTGGTTCTTCAAGCCTTTAACCGCACGGAAGCCGCCGGCTCTCCGGCGCCGCCTGCTGCCGTGCGCTATGGTCTCACGGCCAGCAAGAAGGTCGGCTCGGCGGTCCGCCGCAACCGGGCCAGACGGCGCCTGCGCGCCCTGGCCGAAGAGATTCTGCCGCGCGAGGGCTTGCCTGGAACGGACTACGTCCTTATAGCCCGAGCAGCAACGGTCGGGCGCGCTTACAGCGACCTGCGCGCGGACCTATATCAAGCTTTGTCGAGAGTAAGCCGGCCACGTCGGCATCCGCGCGATGCCGGCGGTAAAACAGATGCTAAGGGAGCGGGTGGTGAACCTTAAGGTGAGGTGGTGCGCCGTCATGGCAGGGCTTCGCAGCCTGCCGCGCCGCCTGCTGATCCTGCCCATCCGCGTCTATCAGTACGTGATCTCCCCGCTGATCGGGCCGCGCTGCCGCTTCGCGCCGAGCTGTTCGGAATACGCCGCGGAGGCCCTGTCCAACCACGGGGTCCTGCGCGGCGGTTGGCTGGCCCTCAGGCGCATTGCGCGCTGCCATCCCTGGGGCGGCTCGGGCTACGACCCGGTTCCGGAGGCCGCACCGCGCATCCCGGCAGATCGCCTGGGTCGCAGAGCCTAGCAGTCAGAGTCGAAGGCAATGGATCAAAAGAACCTTCTCGTGGCCATCGTTCTGTCGATTGCCGTGCTCTTCGTCTTCGATTTCTTCGTCGCCTCGCCGCAACGCGAACAGCTTCGCCAGCAGGAGCAGGTGGCCCAGCAGGCCCAGCAGCCGGCCGACCCGAGCCAGCCGACGGTGGGCGATGCCCCGCAAGCGCCAGGCGTCGGCACAGGGGATGCGGTGCCTGGCGCCTTGGCCGCCGGGCAAGACCGCGCCGCTGCCGTCGGCGGCCCGCGCCTGAAGGTCGAGACCCCGACCTTGAGCGGCTCGATCGCCCTGACGGGCGCGCGCATCGACGACCTGATCCTGACCCAGTATCGGGAGACCTTGGACGAGAACAGCCCGAACATCGTGCTCTTCTCGCCGCCCGGGGCGCCCGGCGCCTACGGTGCCGACTTCGGCTGGGTGTCCTCGGACGAGGCCATCACGCTGCCGGGCAGCGATACGGTGTGGCAGGCCAACGAGGAGATGCTGACTCCGGAAACGCCCGTCACCCTGAGCTGGGAGAACGGCCAGGGCTTCCGCTTCGAGCAGACCATCTCGGTCGACGACCAGTATCTCTTCACCGTCGTGCAGCGGGTGGTCAATCAGAGCCAGCAGAGCATCGACCTCATTCCCTATGGCCGCGTCGCTCGCATCGGCCATCCAGAGATCCTCGGCTTCTTCATTCTGCATGAAGGCCTGCTCGGCGTGTTCGACGGGACCTTGGACGAGGTCGACTACGACGACGTGGCGGATGAGCCGGGCGGCGTCATCGAGCAGAGCACCACCGGCGGCTGGATCGGAATCACCGACAAGTACTGGATGTCTGCCCTGGTGCCGGATCAGTTGAGCACCGTCAAAGGCCGCTTCGTCTATACCCTGACCGGCGCCGGCCCGCGCTATCAAAGCGACTTCGTCTACGGTGTCGAGAGCCTGGCGCCGGGCAGCAACATCGAAACCACCAGCCGCCTCTTCGCCGGGGCCAAGGTCGTCGAGGTCATCGACGGCTACGAGGAAGCCTATGGTATCACCGGTTTCGACCGGGCGATCGACTGGGGCTGGCTCTACTTCCTGACCAAGCCGATTTTCGATGCGCTGCACTGGCTGCACGGCATCGTCGGCAACTTCGGCGTCGCCATCCTGGTGCTGACCGTCGGCATCAAGCCCGTCTTCTTCCCGCTGGCCAACAAGTCCTACAAGGCCATGGCCAGGATGCGGGCGTTGCAGCCCAAGGTGATGAAGCTGCGGGAGCGTTTCGGAGAGGACAAGCAGAAGCTCAATCAGGAGATGATGGCCCT
>JANQIA010000517.1 GCA_028282405.1 Rhodovibrionaceae bacterium | reverse complement strand
GTGTTCTCCTTGACCGGCGAGCGTCACGAGGAGCACCCGAACAAGGCGCCCTACAACACCCTCATCCTGATGAACGACAAGGGTGAGATCGTGCAGAAGTACCGCAAGATCATGCCTTGGGTTCCCATCGAAGGCTGGTATCCCGGCAACTGCACCTACGTGTCCGAGGGCCCGAAGGGTCTGAAGATCAGCTTGATCATCTGCGATGACGGCAATTACCCGGAGATCTGGCGCGACTGCGCGATGAAGGGCGCCGAGCTGATCGTGCGCTGCCAGGGCTACATGTATCCCGCCAAGGAGCAGCAGGTGCTCATGGCCAAGTCGATGGCCTGGGCCAACAACGTCTACGTGGCCGTCGCGAACGCGACCGGCTTCGACGGCGTTTACTCCTACTTCGGCCACTCGGCCATCATCGGCTTCGACGGGCGCACCCTGGGTGAGTGCGGCGAAGAGGAGATGGGCATCCAGTACGCCCAGATCTCGGTGTCGGCCATCCGCGATGCCCGCACGAACATGCAGTCGCAGAACCACCTCTTCAAGCTGCTGCACCGCGGCTACACGGGGATGATCAACTCTGGCGACGGCGACCGCGGCCTTGCTGCCTGCCCGTACGATTTCTATACGAAGTGGGCGACCGATCCGGAGGGCACCCGCGAGATGGTCGAGGCGCTAACGCGCAAGACCGTCGGAACCGAGGAGTGCCCGATGGACGGCATACCGAATCAGAAGACGGGAACGCACCGCTAAAACTTGCTTCCCTGTGTGCCGACTCGATCCGGTGCGGGGCGCCTAGCCTCGCACCGGAGCTTTGCAGGAGGATGCATGTCCCTCGACGACTATCTGATCCGGGAGGAGCCCTACTACCATCCGATCGGCGAAGAGATCGCGCTTTACGAAGCGGCCTATGCCAGTCGTCTGCCGATGATGCTGAAGGGCCCGACGGGCTGCGGGAAGACGCGCTTCATCGAGCATATGGCTTGGAAGCTCGACAAACCTTTGATCACGGTCTCCTGCCACGAGGACATGACGGCCTCCGACCTGGTCGGGCGCTATCTCTTGGAGCCGGGCGGCACCGTCTGGCATGACGGACCGCTCACTCGGGCCGTACGCCACGGCGCCATCTGCTATCTGGATGAGATCGTCGAGGCCCGACAGGACACGACCGTCGTCATACATTCGCTCACCGACGACCGCCGCATGCTGCCGCTGGAGAAGAAGAACGAGCTGGTCACGGCCCATCCCGACTTCCAGATCGCCATCTCCTACAATCCCGGCTACCAGAGCGTGCTCAAGGACTTGAAGGAGTCCACCAAGCAGCGCTTCTGCGCCATTGACTTCCACTATCCGGCTGCCGAGACCGAGGCTGAGATCGTCAGCCGGGAGGCCGGCCTCGGCCAGGAGTCCGCGGGCAAGCTGGTGCAGATCGCCGAACGGGCCCGCAATCTGAAGGGCCAAGGTCTGGACGAAGGTGCCTCGACCCGCATGCTGATCCACGCCGGCAAGCTCGTTGCCAAGGGCGTGCCGCTGGGCCAGGCCTGCGAGATCGCCTTGGTCCTCCCCATCACCGACGATCCGGACATGCGTGACGCGCTGTCGCACGCCATCGCGGCGAGTATCTAAGAGAGGCACCGTGGCCAGGGGCGGCAAAGGCTTTCTAAGGCTTGTCTCCGATCAAGAGGTCGACGAAATCAAGCCTGCGGAAGACCTGCAGCAGCTCTTCCCCGAGCCCTACCTGGCACCCTGGCTCAGGGCCTGCCGGCGCATCGAAGGTGCCGGATACGGGCCTTCGGTCGAACGGGCCTTCGAAGCCGCTGGCAAGGCTTGCGCCCGGACGCTCTCCCCGGAAGCCGGCATTGAGCTCGCAGACGCGGTCTCCTCCGTCACCATAAAGAGCGGCCGGCGCGCGGCAGAGCTGCTTTGTCAGGCCGCTGTCCAGGCGGCGGAGTCACTGAACGATCTCCACCGCTTTCGTAGCTGGCTCAGCCTGATGCAGCGCTTCGCCGGCATGGCGCCGGAGTCCGCCGAAGTCGTGCTGCAGCGCATGGACACGCTGCTCGACCAGCTCAAGGTCTCCGGCCTCGAGGCCTGGCTCTTGGCCGGCATCCGCATCGGCGGCGGCGACCCCGATCGGCGCTACGCCTTCTTCTCCTTGGAAGACCCCGACGCCTCGCGCTGGCTGCTGCGGGAGGCCGGCGATCTCGTCTTTACCGATGTCGACCGGCGCATGAAGGCCTTTCTGGGAGCGCTGTTCCGGGTCCGCGTCCCGATCCTCGTGCCGGCGGGATCCACGGTCATGACTCCGCGCCGGCGCAGCTCCTTCGGCAGCGGGGTCATCCATATCCCAGAGAGCTATCCGGGCTACCGCGGCACGGCGGCCGAGGACGTCTTCCGGGCTGCCTTGGCGCACATCGGTGCGCATTTTCACTACGGCGGACCGCCGATGCCGCTCGGCCAACTGAAGCCTCTGCAGCTGGCTGTCGTCTCCCTGATCGAAGACGCTAGGGTCGAGCACTTGGCCTTGCGGGACCTCCCCGGCCTGCGGCGCCTCTGGCTGCCGTTTCACATCGCCCAGGCGGGCGGAACCGAGACGGCGCCCAGCCTCTTCGCGCGCCTCGCGCGGGCCCTGATCGACTCAGAGTTCAATGACAGAAGCAGCTGGGTGCGCAGGGGCCGCGCGCTGTTCGAGGCGCACTACGATCGCCTCGAGGACCCGACGATCAGCCGCCACATCGGCAACCTGCTCGGCAACGAGCTGGGCCAGATGCGGGTACAGTTCAACGCCAAGACCTATGTCGTCGAGCCGCCATACCGGGACGACAACCTCGGCCTCTGGGACTTCGACGATGACTCTGACGATCAGCAGGAGATCGGTGTCGTCGTCGATACGGCGCGTATGGAGCGGCGCGAAAACGACGATGAGGATGTCGATCGCGAGCGCGAGGAAGAGGCAGACGAGGATGGCCTCAACGAGGCTCCCGTCGCGCGCGAGAGCCCGGTCGAGGGCGGCCTGCCGATCGCCCGCTATCCGGAGTACGACTATCAGGCGGGGCGCGAGCGCAGTGACTGGACGACCGTCGTCGAGTACGATCCGCCCGCCGGTGCTGCGGACCGCATCGCCCAGATCCTCGAACGGCGTGCCAACTTGGTGGAGCGTCTCTCGCGCCTGATCCGCTCGGCCCACGTGAGCCGCGCCCAGCGCCTGAAGCGCCAGGCCGAAGGCGAAGCCTTGGACCTCGATGCCTGTATCGAAGCGGCGATCGACCTGCGCAGCGGCGACACGCCCGATACGCGGGTCTATCAAAGGATGGAGCGCCGCCAGCGGGACCTTTCGGTGCAGGTGCTGCTCGACGTCTCCCAGTCAACGGCGGATCGCGTTCCGGGGCACACCAGCAACATCCTCCAGCTTGAGCGGGAAGCGACGGTGCTTCTGGCCCATGCCATGGATGGCTTGGGCGATCCCTTCGCCATCGGAGCCTTCTGCTCCAACGGCCGCGAAGAGGTTCGCTACACGCAGGTCAAGAGCTTCGACGGCAGCTTCGGGACCGAGGCCCGCGCCCGCCTGGCCGGTCTGGCCGCCGGTTCCTCGACGCGCATGGGGGCTGCGCTCCGCCACGCCGCAAGTGAGCTGGAGCGACAGCGGAGCTACCGTCGCTTGATCCTGATGCTGACCGATGGCGAGCCCTCCGACATCGACTGCCCGGACAACCGCTATCTGGTGGAAGACGCGCGGCGCGCCGTTCACACGCTGGCGGGCCGTGGCATCGACGTCTTCTGCGTCGCCCTTGGCGATCAAAACGACCAAGCGCTCGACCGCATCTTCGGCCGCCGCAATCTGGTGCGCATCAACCGCATCGAACGCCTGCCGGAGCAGCTCCCGTTCCTCTACATGCGCCTGACCGCGTAAGGCCTTCGCGTTGTTCGCCTTTAGCTCATATCCTGCTGCTCTGGGCTTGGTGTTGCCCAGACTCAAACAAAGCCCGGCGCGAGGCCGGGCTTTGTTTGGTTGCGGGGGCAGGATTTGAACCTGCGACCTTCAGGTTATGAGCCTGACGAGCTACCGGGCTGCTCCACCCCGCGTCACCAGTTCCGA
>JANQIA010000425.1 GCA_028282405.1 Rhodovibrionaceae bacterium | reverse complement strand
GCGGACACGCCCGCGATCAGAAATCGTTTCATAGCTTGGTCATACTCCCTGTTTACTGCCGGTCGCTGCCGGCGACTTTGCACATGTACGGCCGTTCGGGCCGCGTAGCGCGGACACATCACGCATCCAACGCCCTGCAGTCATCGATCTCCCAACCCACGGTCACGGTCGAGCCTTCCCTCAGGCTGGCGTGTCCTTGGGCGTTCGGGACCTTCACGATGAACTGATCCGTCCCGCACACGTTCACCCGCGTGCGGATGTGGTCGCCCAGGTAGATCAACTCCTCCACCCGGGCCTCGAAATGGTTGGGTAGGCTGCCCGGCGCCGGGTCGATCGCGACCCGCTCCGGGCGCAGCGAGAGCGTCGTCGGCGCGCCGCTGCCGGTCACGTTGACGGCCAGGGCCTTCACCTCGCCTTGGCCGTTGTCGAGCTCGACCCGACAGCTCGCGCCGTTCATGTCGCGGACATGGCCCTTCAGGCGATTGTTCTCGCCGATGAACTGGGCGACAAAGGCGTTCTCGGGCTTTTCATAAAGGTCGGCGGGCGCGTCGAGCTGCTGAATGACCCCATCGTTGAACACCGCAATGCGGTTCGACATGGTCAGCGCCTCGCTCTGGTCGTGGGTCACATAGACCACCGTCACGCCCAGGTTCTCGTGGATGTGCTTGATCTCGTACTGCATGTGCTCGCGGAGCTGCTTGTCGAGTGCGCCGAGCGGCTCGTCCATCAGGACCAAGGTCGGCTCGAACACCAAAGCGCGGGCCAGTGCGACGCGCTGCTGCTGGCCGCCGGAGAGCTGGCTGGGCCGGCGGTGCTGATAGCCGCTGAGCTGCACCATCTCCAGCGCGCGCTCGACCTTCTTCTGGACATCCGCCTTGCTGATGTTCCGCACTTCCAGCGGGAAGGAGAGATTCTCGCCGACCGTCATGTGTGGAAACAGCGCGTAGTTCTGGAACACCATGCCGATGCCGCGCTTGTGCGGCGGCACGTTGTTGATGGGCTCGTCACCGAGGTAGATCGTGCCGTGAGTCGCCGACTCGAAACCGGCCAACATCATCAGACAAGTCGTCTTGCCGGAGCCCGAGGGCCCCAGCAGCGTCAGAAACTCGCCGCGCGCGATGTCGAGATTGAGGTTCTTAACGACGAGAGTTTCCCCGTCGTAACTTTTTTGAACCTCGCGGAAACGAACGAGATGGTCGTTCTGCCCCGTCATGCCCTCCTTCGCCTTCCCTGTTTGCCGGCCGGCCGGTTGTTTGTTTGCTTGGCCGTTGTCTTATGTCACGCAAGGGTCACGCCTTTGCGCTTGCACGAACTTTCTCTTGTTGCGCGCACGAAAGCAACCCCATGCTGCACTGCACCGCAGCAGGGTGTGACATAGTCCTTACAGAGCTTGAGGCGAAGCGCTGGCCCTTGGGCCGTGGCTTCTCCGTTACTCGGCTGCCATGCCCTTGGCGTTGACCCACTCGTTGGTTTCGTCGAGCGCCTTGCCGAAGCGATCGAACATCATGTCGATCTCCGCCTCGGAGATGATCAACGGTGGGCAGAAGGCGATGCGGTCGCCGAGGTTGCGGATGATCAGGCCATGCTCTTCGCAGCGGGCGAAGCATTCGCCGCCGACGGCACCGATCGGGTCGAAGGGCGCCTTGGTCTCCTTGTTGGCAACCAGCTCGACCGCGCCGACCAGGCCGACGCCGCAGACTTCGCCCACCAGGGGATGGTCGGTGAAGCCGCGCAGCCGTTCCATGAAACGCGGCGAGACTTGCGCGGCGTGCTCGACCAGGCCGCGCTCCTCGATGATCTTGAGGTTCTCCAGCGCTACGGCGGCGGCGACCGGATGGCCGCTGCCGGTGAAGCCGTGGCCGAAGGTGCCGATCTTCGCCGTGTTGTCGGCGACGCCCTGGTAGATCTCGTCCGAGATCATGATGGCGGAGAGCGGCAGGTAAGCGGAGGTGAGCTGCTTGGACATCACCATGATGTCCGGCTTGATGTCGTAGGTCTGGCTGCCGAACAGGCGGCCGGTGCGGCCGAAGCCGGTGATCACTTCGTCGGCGATGACCATCACGCCGTACTTGCGGCAGACCTGCTGGATCTTCTCCCAGTAGGTAGCGGGCGGAACGATGACGCCGCCGGCGCCCATCACCGGCTCGCCGATGAAGGCGGCGACCGTCTCGGGGCCCTCGGCCAGGATCAGCTGCTCAAGCTCTTCGGCGCGCCGCGTGGCGAAGGCCTCTTCGCTCTCGCCCGGCTCGGCGAAGCGGTAATGGTGCGGGCAGCCGGTGTGCAGGATGTTCTTGATCGGCAGATCGAAATCCTGGTGGTTGTAGGGCAGGCCGGTCAGGCTGCCGGAGGCGATGGTGATGCCGTGATAGCCCTTGATGCGGCTGATGATCTTCTTGCGTTCCGGTTTGCCGAT
>JANQIA010000328.1 GCA_028282405.1 Rhodovibrionaceae bacterium | reverse complement strand
CCGCCGTCCTCGCGCTTCTTCCTCGGCATAGCGCCGATATTGGCGCCACGTTCCCTGCGGTCAACGAAAAGCGCCCGTCGGGCCGGCGTCAGCCGTCGTCTTGTTTCGTCGGCTCCCGAGCATCGAAGGTGCCGGCCTGGCCCATCTCGATGACACCGCGGCGGATTTCACAGGTCTTGTGAAAGATGCTCTGGAGCAGATCGCCCTCGCCCCAGCGGATGGCCCGCTGAAGCTGGGAGATATCCTCGTTGAAGCGCTGCAGCATTTCCAGCACGGCATCGCGGTTGTTCAGGAACACGTCGCGCCACATCACCGGATCCGAGGCGGCGATGCGGGTGAAGTCGCGGAAGCCACCGGCCGAGTAGCGGATGACTTCGGCGCGCTCGCTCTCTTCCAGGTTCGCCGCCGTATCCACGATGGTGTAGGCGAGGAGGTGAGGCAGATGGGAGGTGATGGCCAGCACCTTGTCGTGGTGCCGGGCGTCCATCAGCTCCACCCGCGCGCCGCAGCGACGCCACAAGGCGGCGACCCGCTCGACCGCAGCATCGTCGGTGCCCGGCGGCGGGGTCAGAATGCAATAGCGGTTTTCGAAGAGATCGGCGAAACCGGCCTCGGGGCCCGAGTGCTCGGTTCCCGCAATGGGATGCCCGGGCACGAAGTGCATGCCGCTCCCGAGATAGGGGCTGACGTCGCGAATCACCGCCTGCTTCACCGAGCCCACGTCGGTGACGGTCACATCGGGCGCGAGGCCCGGCGCCATAGCCCGGGCGATTGTCTCGTTGGCGCCCACCGGAACGCCGAGGACGACGAGGTCGGCGCCCTCGACCGCATCTGCCGGGTTTTCGTGGACGCTGTCGGCAATGCCCAGCTCGATGATCTGGCCGCGCGACTCGGCGCTTCTCGCGTAAGCGCGAATCTCTCTCGCCATAGCACCGCGCTGAATAGCGCGCGCCAGAGAAGACCCGATCAGACCGCAGCCGACGATGGCGACACGGTCGAAGAGTTGCGGTTCGCTCATGACAAGTAGGTGCGCAGAGCTTCCAACAGCTCTCGCATCTCCGGTTCCGTGCCGATGGTGACGCGCAGGTGATGCGGCAGGCCGTAGGCGTCCATGCGGCGCACCAGGATGCCCTGCTGCTTGAGATACTCCGCCGCCTTGGCGGCATCCTCGAACTGCATCAGCGCGAAGTTGCCGGCGCCCCCTTTGGTCGGCACGCCCACTTCCGCCGACTGCTGCAGGAACCAGGCCATGGTCCGCGAATTGTGCACGCGTGCGGCCCGCACGTACTCCTGGTCCTCCAGCGCGGCCACGGCGGCCGCCTGGGCGGGCAGGCTGACGTTGAAGGGTCCGCGAATGCGGTTCAGGACATCCGCGACCGGCTGGGGACAGTAGGCCCACCCCAAGCGCAGGGCCGCCAGGCCGTAAATCTTCGAGAAGGTCCGCGTCATCACGACGTTGGGGAACATATCCACCAGCTTCACGCCCGGCTCGTAGTCGTTGGTCATGACGTACTCCGCGTAGGCGGCATCGATGACGAGCAGGATGTCCTCACGCAGGCGGCGGCGCAGGCGGAAGAGATCGGAGACGGCGACGTAGCTTCCGGTCGGATTGTTGGGATTGGCGAGGAAGACCGCCTTCGTTTGATCGGTCACCCGATCGAGCAGCGCATCGACGTCCGTGCGCATGCTGCGCTCCGGCGCCGCCACCGGCACCGCGCCGACGGACCGGGCCGAAATTGGGTACATGAGGAAGCCGTGCTGGCTGTAGATGACCTCGTCCTCCGGGCCGCAGTAGGCCCGCATCAACAAGGCAATCAGCTCGTCAGAGCCGGCGCCGCAGACAATCCGCTCCATGTCGAGGCCGTGGAGCCGGGCGAGGCTGCGCCGTACCGCCAAGCAGCCGCCTTCGGGATAGCGGTGCAGCTCCTTAGCCAAGGCGCTGTAGGCTTCGATGGCCTTTGGGCTGGGGCCGAAGGGATTTTCGTTGGCGGCGAGCCGTATCGCGCGGCGGCCGCTGGCGAGCTTGGATTCGCCCCCAACATAAGGGCTGATCTCAAGAATCCCGGGACGGGGAACCAAGGTGTTCATTGTGCAAGATCTCAGCGCGTTTGCGCATCCAGCGCAACCGCGTAGGCGCCGATGGCCTTGACCGCACCGATGCGCCCCGCCGAGGCATCGACGAGCCGATCGAGGCGCTCGTCCCCGTCGCCGACAAAGCCCTCGACTTCGGCAAAATGCAGCCAGACGCCGTCCGGCTCGACGACCACCGCCGTTTCCCGCACCGAGAGCTCGACGCCGGTCAGAAGATCGCGCCAGGCCGAGCGGCTGAGCTCGCCGTCGCTCTCGGCGACCAGCAGGCTGCGGTCGTTCCCGGTCTCCTCCGGCGCGCCCGCGGCCACGGCCAGAGCTTCCGGCCCGCCGCGCACGTTGGGTGCCGCGGCTTCGTGCACCGGGATGCGCGCGACGATGAAGAGCCGCCGCGGCCCGGTGCGGTAGAGGTGGCGCCACCACATGTCGATGGCATCGCTCTCCGGTACCGGCAACAGGCCGATCTCCGCCTCCTGGTCCGCCAGCGCGGTCAGCACCCGCTGGCAGGAGCCGCGCTCCACGATCGTCGCCATGACGCCGAAGTGGTTGCGGGCGATGCGGTGCAGGATGTCCTCGCCGTCGATTCCCAGGACGCAGATCGTCAGGCGGCTCTGCACGGCCGCCGAGGCGGAGAAGATCTCGCGCCAGATGCGCACCAGCGCCGGCGCCGGCAGGTTGCCGCGATTGGCCTCGAGCAACCGGCGCAGCACGACCGTCTCTCGACCTGGACGGACAGTCGGCGTACCATGGGCCTTTGCGTGGCCGACCCGCTTCGAGACGGCCATGCGCTTGTTCAGAAGATCCAGGAGCGCGAGGTCGAGGTCATCGATTTCACGGCGCAGATCCTCGAGCGTCGCTTCCGGCACGGTCGTTCTGTCCATTGTGTTGGCGTTAGCCCCTACCTGATAGTCTTTGGAACAGTCAAAATCAAAGAAAAGTCTGTGCCTGCATGCAGACGACGGCGGGACGCAAGCCATTGACAGATAAGCAAACGAACGCCTTTATTGCGCGCCCTTACGGCGCCTTGGGAAAGGTAATCGCATAGTGGCCTCAGCCCCTGGGGATACGACAAGCAAGGGCCAAGCCGGCCCCTCTCGTCAAGCTGCACCTGCGGCAGGCTTCGCTGGCGAGCAGGCGGTGCTGGCGCAGGACGCCCCCCTGCGGCTCGACTGCGGCCTGGATTTAGGCCCGATCACCGTGGCCTATCAATGCTATGGCGCGCTCAATGCCGAGAAGAGCAACGCCATTCTGGTCTGCCATGCGCTAACCGGGGATCAGTTCGTCGCCGAGAGCCACCCCCTGACCGGCCGTCCGGGCTGGTGGTCTTACATGGTCGGCCCAGGCTTGCCTCTGGATACCGATCGCTACTGCATCATCTGCGCCAACGTGCTGGCCAGTGGTCCCCATGCATC
>JANQIA010000221.1 GCA_028282405.1 Rhodovibrionaceae bacterium | reverse complement strand
GCGCTGACCCGTAGCCTGGACTTCTCCAGCGACGAGGCGCTCGACCAGAGCATCGAGGACAACAAGCATCGCTTGGCCGACGGCTTCTTCCTCGACGATCACTTCCCCGAGGATGCGCCGGCGGACCTGCAGGACGGCGATGTCGACCCGACCGATCCGATCTTCGACCTCAGCCCGCGCGATCCCGCGAAGGAGAAGCCGGAGCTGACAGTCACCGCCAAGCTCTCCGCCGGCGCCAAGGTCGGCCCCGATCTGGTGGTCGCAGAGTTCTCGGCCGGCGTGCGCGTCTTCTTCGCCACTGATCTGCTGTTCGACCTGAACGATCTGCCCGATCCGCAGAACGACGAGCAGTTCGACTACGTCAACAAGCTGCGCAACGGCGAGTTCACCGAGGTGCCCACGGGCGACTTCACCTACGATGGCCGGGTGCGTATCGGCGAGCTCGATCTCATCACCCGGGCTGATCCCTTCGGCATCTTCAACTACTCCGGCGCGCTGCGCGCCGGGCTCGAAGCCTTCGTCTTCGCCTCGATCGGTTTCAGCCCCTTCGAGATCGTCATCGTCGACAAGACCTTCGAGCTGGTGAACGAGGTCATCTACGACTTCGATATTTTCCAGCTTCCCGACGAAGATGTGCTTGCCGGCATCATCCTCAATCCGCCGACGATCGGCGCGGTCGATACTAACGGCACCCTGACGCTCTTCATGGGCGCCACGGCCGATCAGCGCGTCAACACCGGCCCGGGCCGCCAAGGTGTCGACAACGAGATCAACGAAGGTTTCTCCATCTCCTCCCTCGGCTTGACCGACCCGGACAACCCGGCCGGGGGCGAGACCCTGCTGGTCAAGTTCCTGGTCTTTGAGGACGGCGAGCGGGTCGAGCGCGTGCAGCAGCGCTTCGAAGGCGTCACCAACATCGTCGCGGCCGGCGGCAGCGGCAACGATCAGATCGTGGTCGACGACGAGGTGCTGGCCAGCGTCGATTTCTCCGGCGGCAGCGGTGACGATGTCCTCTCCTATGCCGGCAGCGGCGTTGCCTTGCTGCGCGGCGACAACGGCGACGACCGTCTGATCGGCGGCTCGAACGACGACAGCCTGCAGGGCGGCATCGGCAACGACGACCTGGTCGGCGGCGACGGCAATGACACCCTGGACGGCGGTGCGAACGACGACCGGCTCGATGGCGGTCTGGGCGACGACGAGAACATTGGCGGCAGCGGCAGCGACACCTTCGTTTGGGCGCCGGGGCAGGGCGCGGACGTCTTCTTGGACGACCCGGGACTCGCGGGCGACACCGACCGCCTGACGGTCGGCGGCAGCTTCGAGCTGACCGAGGGCGCTTACGAGTCCGGCGTGATCGGCGCCATCGAAGCCGGTGACAACATCACCCTCAGCAAGGTCTTGGATGCAGGCGCGCTCAAGGTGCTGCTCGAGACGTCGGATGGCTCCGGGCCGACGCAGAGCCTCCTGATCGACAACATCGAGAACATCTCGATCGCGGCGGGCGGCGGGTCCGACCTGGTCACCCTCGGCGATCTGACCGGGACCGGTGTCAGTCTCCTGGCTATCGACCTCAGCGCGCCGGAAGAGAGCAGCCCGGCCGGCGAGACCGACCGCGTGATCTTCAGCGGCAGTGCCGATGACGACAATCTCACCGTCGAAGGTGTGTTCGCCAGCTTCGACCAGACCGACCTGGGCGCCGACCCCGAGGGCGGCGTCACCACCGAAATCTCCCGCGAGATCCTGCAGCTCCGCGATCAGACGCCGGGACGCGACAGCCGCGCCTTCATCATCAACAGCACGCCAGAAAAGGACTTCCTGGAAGTTCGCGGATTGGAAGGCGACGACGAGTTGGAGATTCTCGCCGGCAGCGAGAACATCGACGTCTCCGACCTGATCGACGTGACCCTCGACGGCGGCGCCGGCAACGACACCCTGATCAGCGCCTTCGACAACGCCACGCTGATCGGTGGCGGCGACAGCGACAGTCTGCTGATTCGCAGCGACGGCAAGATCATCGATGGGCTGACATCGCTGGAGCTGTTCGACAGCGACCTGCTGATCTCCCGGACCGAGGACGGGGCCGGGCAGGTCAGCGACCGTCTCAGCTTCTCCGACATCGAGAGCCTGCGTATCGAGCTGGAGCCAGCGACCGCTGGCAACACGCTCCGCGTGGTCAGCAGCATCGACGGCGACCTGGAGATTCAGGGCAGCACCTTCAACGACATCATCCTGCTGGAGACCTTGGCGGGCCTGACGACGATCGACCTCAACGGCGGCGACAACAACGTGATCGTCGGCAAGGACGGCTCGCTCGGCGGTATCCTCGGCGACCTGCAGATCCTCGGCGGCACCGGCAGCGACCAGCTGACCTTCGACGAAAGCGCTTCGGCCGACGATACGCTGGCGCAGATCGGCGTTCTCGCCGTCCTGGGTCTCTCGGCACCGGGTGCGCTGCGCTACGACAATGCGGTGGAGACGGTGGAGTTGCGTCTGGGCCTCGGCGCCGATGAGGTCGAGATCGCCGATCTGACCCGCCGGGTCATCGTGGACGCTGGCGGCGGCGACGACAGCGTTCAGGCGACGCTTTTCGGCACACCGCTCGGCACGCTCTTGGCGCCGGGGCTGATCACCTTCAACGCCGAGCAGGTCGACTTCGCCAACGACAACAACTTCGGCGATACCGATTGGCTGCTGACCAACGATCAGCTTCGCGCCGGCACACCGGGCATCTTCGACCCGCTGGTGCCGGGCTTCTACGACCAGCTTGTGCTGGAAACCACCGGGGCCGACCAGGTGGACATTGCGCTGGGCGATGGGCCCGGCGTCGACCGCCTGCTGGTTTGGGATGTCGCGACATCGACCGAGTTCGAGCTGCGCGGCGGCAACGACGAAGTTGTCGTCGGCGATTCGCGGGACGGCGCCGAGCGCGCGCTGATCAATATTCAGGCGCCCCTGAGCCTGCTCTCTGGCGACGGCACCGACACACTGACCATCGACGACCGGGCCAACACCATTTCCGACAGCCCGGGCTTCATCGACGTCGGCAGCATCACCGGCTTCGCCATGGGCGTCGAGGGACGCATCGACTTTGCGAGCTTCGCCTCGCTCGACATCACTCTGGCCGACACGGACGACGACGTCACGCTGGTCGATACGGCGATCGAGACGACCATCCGAACCGATGCGACGGATAATAGCGGTCAGGACAGCCTCGTCATTCTAAACGCCACGGCCGGCGCCACCATCGAGCTTCGCGGCGAGAGCGATCAGGTCACGGTTCTCGGCGGCAGCAGCCTCAACATCGACGGCGGTACCAGCAGCGGCGCCGACACCATCGTCTTCGACATCGGCGATGTGACCACCCCAACCTCCGGCGCCGAGTTGGGCCAAAGCAATGGCAGCGGCCTGCTGACCAACCTCGGCCCGATCGGCGACGTCACCTTCGACGGCTTCGAGGAAGCGCAGGTCGAGCTTGGCCAGAACAGCGACGCGATCTCGGTCAACAACAGCCTCAGCGACCTGACCGTGAAGATCGACGGCGCGGCCGGCGACGATACGGTGACGATTCATGAGATCGGCGGCGCCACGCAAATCACCGGCGAAAGCGGTCTCGACCAGGTGGTGGTGGAGATTCCAGGCGACCCCTCGGCGCCGCAGCATGCCAATCTTTTCGAGAACTTGCGCGTCGATGTTGAGAGCCTGGTTGTCGACAACGAGGACAATGCCTCAGGCGTCGACTGGCTGGTTTCGTCTGGCGTGCTCAGCGGCAACGGCGTCGACTTGCTCTTTACCGACGGGGCCGAGGAGATCCGCATTCTCGGCGGCTCCGCCGACGATAGCTTGGACTTCGAAGAGCTGGCACGCCCGGTCGATGCCACCATCGACGGGCAGAGTGTGGTGCTGCAGCTCGGCGATGTGGTGCTGCAGTCGAGCGGCTTCGGCACCTTCGCCAACTTCTCCAACGTGGTGGATTTCGACGCGCTGGTCGACGGCGCGAGCGTCGAGTACACCGAAGACGGCTTCACGCTCGCGACCAGCGGAACGGCCATCCTGCGGGACGAGAGCCTGAGCGCCGCGGCCAAGGCGCAGAGCGCAGACGACGTCTTTACCCTCACCGAAGAGAACGACGGGGCCTTCGCGCTCTACTCGATCTCGCTCGCTGCGCTGACGCCGGGCGACAAGGAGATCACCTTCACCGGTACGACCTTGGTCGGCGATACGGTGACCCGCAGCTTCACGGTCGAGGGTGAGGCCGGTTTCGCCGTCTTCGACTTGCCATCGAACTTTACCTCTCTGCGCGATGTAACCTGGAGCGCGGTCAACGTCAGCGACGGCAGCGCTGCCAGCGACGAGATCCTGGTCGACAACATCATCGGCGCGAGCCTGGTGCCGGTGGGCACGCCGGCGGCGACGCCAGGCGACTTCCCGACTTACATCCTCTCCGGGACGGTGACGTTCAACACCTCGAATTCGCGGCTTTGGGGCGGCACCGTCGGCATCGATCTGGATGGCGATCTGGTTGTCGACGATTTCATCTCGGCCTTTTCGAGCAACGCCTTCGCAGCCTCCAAGGGCATGTTCGCCTCCAACCTCGGCAACGGAATCACTCAGTTCCGTTTCGCCGGGGACGTCCTGATCGAGGATGGCGCACTCGTAACGGCGGTTGGCGACCCAGCTCTGTCGCTCTTCGCCGGCAACAACGCCTACATCGACCCGGGTGCCAGCTTTGACGTATCTGCCAACGGTCGGATCGGTGGTGCCGGCGGCGGCGATGGCGGCTTCGATCAAGGTGGCGGCGGCGGCGGCGTCGGAGAAGTCGCGCAAGAAGAAGGCCTTGGCGGCGACAGGCAGAACGAAGTCGGCAGCGCCGGCGGTCTCTTCAGCAGCGGCCAGGACGGCAGTGGCGGAGAGGACGGCGGAGCCGGTGAGGGCGGCGCGAGCGGCAATGCCGGCCGCGACGGCTTTGCTGGCGTCAACGGCGGCATTGCAGGTGAAGGCGGTGCCGGTGGCGCGGGTGGTTCCGGCGGCGGTGGTGGCGAAAGAGGCGTCGGCGGCGAGGGTGGCGATGCCTTCGACGGCGGTGACGGCGGCGAGCGGGGCGATTCCGGTGGGGCGGCGTCGGGTGGCGACGCGGGACGCGCCGGGACGGCAGGCCAGAACAACGGCAGCGGCGCGGTCATCTCGGGCGGTGGTGGTGGCGGTGCCGGCGGCCACGGCGGCGGAGGCGGCGAAGGCGGCGGCGGCGGCGCTGGTGGCTCTGGCGGTGGCGGCGGCTGGGCCATCAACGCGCAGACCGGCGGTGCCGGTGGAGAGGGCGGCAATGGCGGCAGCGGTGGCAATGGCGGTAATCCTGGAGTCGGCGGCGGCGGCGGTGGTGCCATCGAGGTCTTGGCGCAGGGCCGATTGATCGTCGATGGTTCGGCGACACTCCTGGCGCGTGGTGGCGACGGCGGTGCCGGCGCTGGCGGCACCGAGGGCGGTGGCGGCGGCGGCGGCCAGGAAGGCGGACGCGGCGGCGGTGACAATGAGGGTGGCGGACTGGGCTTCGGCGGCGGCGGCGGTGATGGTGGCAGTGGCGGTGCTGGTGCCGATGGCGGCTACGGTGGCGCTGGCGCAGGTGGCGCCGGCGGCACGGTCAAGCTTTCCGGCTCTGTGGTCGATGCCGAGGGTGTCAATGTCGATACCTCGGGCGGCGAAGGTGCCGGCGACCCTCGGGTCAGTATTTTCGGCAACAGCCTCAGCACCACCTACTGGGACATCAACGGCAACTTCCTTGGTACAACCAGGTCAACCAGCATTTTCGAGGGCAATGGAAGCGGCAGTTTCTTCGGCCTGACCCCATCAGACAATTTCATCGTCTCTTGGCTCGGCAACATAGAGGTCACCGGCAATCAGGACGTGACGGTGAACTTCCAACTCGGCAGCGACGACGGGTCTCGCCTGCGCATTGGTGGCACCTCGCTCAGCACGCCCATCTTGATCGACAACTGGCGCGATCAGGGCTTCAACGTACAGACCGGCTCCTTCACCTTCAGTCCCGGGCTCACGCCATTCCGGGTCGACTTCTACGAGCGGACCGGTTTCGCCGGCATCTCGCTCACCTACTCGATCGGCGGCGGGACGCCTCAACTCTTGACCGTTTCGCCCGGCGCGGAAGACGGCCGCTTCATTTTCGAAAGCAATGTGGCCGGCGGCCGACCCGAGGCCGGCAACGTCACCGCGCAGTCCTCCCTCACCTTCGAGGGACCGACGGAGATCAATCCCTTCATTGAGGGCGGCACAACCGAGACACCGCTGATCGCCGATCTTGCCGGCGGCGCGGAAGGCTATGGCCTGCTCGACGACATCGGCGACTTCGATAGCTTCCTGGATGACATCAGCAGCCAGCTCGTCGGGCTCGAGACGCTCGACAACGCGCCTTCGGATGCCTTGGCGGCCGTCGTGCGTCTGGATGTTGGTCCGACCGGCTACGCCGACGACTACAGCAACCATGACATGCTGCTGTTCATCAACCTGTCGGACCAGGCGCTCGACGATCCGGAGCTCGGCATCGTCGGCAATCCGGCAAGCGGCTTCTCGACCGATCTGCTGACCGGCGGCTTCATGACCGATGCCCTGTTCGGCGGGTCCGGCAGCCCGCAGGCGCTGGATGCGCTGGGTGTCGGGCAGATCTGGGCGACGCTCATCCCCGACAGCAATCCGGGCGGCCTCGCCACCGACTTCATCAACGCCTCGGTCAACGGCACCATCATGGGCGCCGAGGGCGAGGGCCTGCGCGACGGCGAGTCCTTCTTCATCACCGCGCCGCGGCCGGTGGTCAGCAATGCCGCCGAGCTAAGCGGCCTGCAGGGCGTTGCCGTCAGCCCGGACGGGCAGACCCTCTATGGCATCAACACGGCCGAGCGGGCGCTCGTGGTCGCCAACGCCGGCGATCTTGGCCAGCGGCAGTTCTTCCAGGATGGCGTCGACGGTGTCGACGGTCTGGACGGCGCCAGCGCCGTGGTCGTCAGCGCGGACGGCGAGAGCGTCTACGTCACCGGCTCCGACGACAGCGAGATCGCCCAGTTCGACCGCGACCCGGCGACCGGCGACCTGACCTTCGTCGGCACCTTCAGCGCGTCCGGCGGCCTGGATGTCTACGACACGGTCGCGACCAGCGGCGACGGCGACACGGTGGTCATCGGCGGCGACGACGGCGTGGTGGTCTTCGACCGGGCGGCCGACGGCTCGCTGAGCCAGGCGGACGCCCGCAACATCGGCGATGTCACCGACGTGGCCGTGAGCGATGACGGTGGCGACCTCTATGCCATCGACAGCACGGCGGGCACCTTGACCGGCGCCGATGCGACCGATCTCAGCCAGCCCTTGCAGACCATCGATCTCGGCGCGCTCGGCGTCGGTGGGGCCAGCGCCGTGACGATCAGCGCCGACGGCGCCTTCGTCTACGCGGTGGGCGAGGCCGGCGGCCTGGCCGTCTTCACGCGCGATGCGACCGGCACCCTGTCTTTCCTGCAGGTCCTGCAGGAGGACGTCGAGGGCATCCGCGGTCTTGCCGGCGCGAACGATGTCGCGGCCTCCAGCGACAATGGCTTCGTCTATGTGACCGGCGGGTCCGGCGACTCTCTCGGTGTCTTCGAACGCAACGCCACCACGGGCGAGCTGCAGTTCGCACAGGTCCTGCGCGGCCGCGAAGGCCTGGAGTCGCCCAGCGGCTTGGCGACCGCGGCCGACGGCAGCGTCTACGTCTCGTCCAACGATGGCTTGGGCCTGACCAACGGCGGTATCGCCGCCTTCTCCCGTCTCGCCTCCACCGGCGAGACGCCGCCTCTGGTGGTCGAGCATCAGGGCATCGAAGAGCTCAGCCTGCGCTTCGGCGGCGGCGATGACGTCATCAGTCAGATCAACGCGGCGAGCGTGAACGAGCTGACCATCGACGCCGGCAACGGTTTCAACACGGTCGACCTCTTGAATCTCGGTCCCAGCACCTCGGTGCTCACGGGCGCCGGCAACGACGAGGTCTCTGTGCGCTCGGATACGCCGGGCGCGCTGACGCTCAACGTCGAGACCGGTGCCGGCGAAGACATGGTGGTGGTGCGGGAGCTGGTCTCCGGCAACGCCTTCACCATCGATCTCGGCGAGAACGACGACACCGTCCAGATTGCCGGCGAGGCCCTGCCGGCCAGCGCCTCCATCGCTCTCGACGGCGGCAGCGAAAACGACACTCTGCTGTTCAGCGCCGGCGGCCTGCCGATCGTGCCGGCCGTGCCGGTCACCCCGAACGGCACCATCAAGGTCAACGGTGCGGCCTTCGGCACGGTGACCTATCAGAGCATCGAGGCCATCCCGGGCTTTGAGCCTTCGGTCTCCGATGCGGGCGGGCCTTACCAGATCAACGAAGGTGACGGGCTCCAGCTCAATGGCACGGCGACGCCGGCCACCAACACCACCATCGTCAGCACGCGCTGGGATCTGAACGGTGACGGCGACTTTGGCGACGCCGAAGGTGTCGCGCCGCTGCTGTCCTGGGACGATCTGGTCGCGCTCGGCATCGACGACGACGGTCTCTTCGAGATCAGCCTCGAGGTGACGGACAGTGTCGGCAACGTGGCCATCAACACCGGCCTCTTGACCATCCTCAACGCGCTGCCGGAGATCACCACGGGTGGTGCGAACGCGGCCGTTGTCGGCACGCCTTACGTCCTGACCTTCTCCGCCACCGACCCGGGCGACGACACCATCACAAGGTGGGAGGTCGACTGGGGCGACGGCTCGCCGCGCGAGGTCTTCGCCAGCGATGCCACCTCCGCCAGCCATGTCTATCTGACGACCGGCAGCTTCACGCCGATCGTCGTGGCGACCGACGAGGACGGCACCGGCTCCTTCGCCGGCAATCCGGCGAGCACGCCTTACACCGAGGCAGGCCCGACCGTCACCGTCACGCCGCCGACGCCGTCCATCACGACAGTGGGAACGGACACGGCCTTGCAGATCTCCGAAGGGGAGGGCGTTACCTTGCAGGCCGTGGTGGCCGGCACGCCGACCAGCTTCACCTGGGATCTGGATGGCGACGGCGCCTTCGGCGACGAAGCGAGCTTCGGCACGGTCAACGGTGCGGAGATCACCCTCACGGCGGCGGAGCTGGAAGCCTTGGGCCTCGATGATGGCACCGCCGACTACAGCATCGGCGTGCAGGTCGCATTCGGCAGCGGCGCCGGCGGGCTCGGCGTCGATACGGCTGTCGGCACCGCGGCTCTGACGGTGCTCAACGCGGCCCCCAGCGCGCAGCTCGGCAACTCGACGGAGCTTCCCGCGGGTCCGGTCAACGAGGGCGAGTCCGCGACGGTCACGATCAGCAACCAGAGCGATCCCTCTGCAAGCGACGAGGCCGCGGGCTTTACTTACTCCTACGACTTCGACAACGACGGCGTCTTCGAAATCGAGAACACGACCGATGCCAGTGTCGTGGTCCCGGGCGTCTTCCTGAACAACGCCGGCACGCAGACCGTGCGCGCGGTGATCACCGACAAGGATGGCAGCAGCACCGAGCTCTTCACCGGTGTGCGCGTGGCTGAAGTCGCGCCGACCCTGAATGTGGTCGGTGCCGATACGGCCATCGAAGGACAGGACTACGACCTCGACCTCAGCGCCACGGATCCGGGCGACGACAGCATCGCGAGCTGGACCGTCGACTGGGGCGACGGCAGTGGTGTCACTATCTTGAACGACGTCGCCGATCTGACGCACGTCTTCGCCGATAGCGGCGAGTTCACCGTGACCATCACGGCGCAGGACGAAGACGGTCTCTACGTCGTGGAGAAGACCGTCACCGTCGCCAACGTGGCGCCGACGATCACGATCTCCGGCCCCGCGACCATCGAGGAGGGCGAAGGCTACATCCTCAATCTGTCGGCCAGCGACCCGGGCGACGATATCATCGCGAGCTGGACCATCGATTGGGGCGACGGCAGCGACAGCGTGGTCGTTCCGGGCAGCAGCGACAGCGTCTCGCACATCTATGCCGACGACAGCGCCGGCGGCACCTTCGAGATCACCGTGACGGCGACCGACGAGGACGGCTCCTACGTCGAGACCACGCAGGTCACGGTCGAGAACGTCGCGCCGGTCACCGCGCTCTCCGGCATCGGCACGCCCACCGCACAGCTCGCTGGCCCCGAGCCGACGAATGGCGCGGTGGCGGTCAACGAAGGCAGCAATTTCATCCTGCAAATCGCTGCGCCGAACGACCCCGGCGACGATACCGTCACGCAGTACAGCATCGATTGGGGCGACGGCTCGCCGCTCGAGGTTGTCGCGGCTCCGGAGGCCGACGAGAACGGCTTCATCCCGACCCTGGATGTCGTGCACATCTACGACGACGGCGATGTGACCCGCTCCATCACCGTCACTCTGACCGATGAGGACGGCAGCTTCGTCAACGACACGGCTCTCGATGTCGAGGTCAGGAACGTCGCCCCGAGCCTTGAGGTCACAGGCAATGCCTCAGTGGACGAGGGTCAGGTCTATAGCCTAACCCTCGGCGACCCGACCGACCCCGGCGACGACACGGTGCAGGAGTTCATCGTCGATTGGGGTGACGGCAGCCCGGTCGAGACCTTCACCGCGTCCGGTGTCGTGACCCACGTCTACGGCAACGACTCGGGCGGCTCGGACGTCACCATCTCGATCGATCTCGTCGACGAAGACGGTCTCTTCGAGGACGTCGCGACGAAGATCGTAACGGTCAACGTCGTGCCGGCTTCGCTCGAGATCTCCGGCGCGCCGACAGCGGTCGAAGGCACGCCCTATACCCTGAACCTGGGCGATTTGGTCGACCCGGGCTCGGATAGCGGTGTCATTCCCGTCCTCGAGTACATCGTCGACTGGGGCGACGGTGCGGTGGAGAGCTTCACCGCCGCCGGTCCGGTGACCCACAGCTTTGCCGACGGCCTGTTCAACAACCTGATCTCGGTCGACGTGGTCACCGCAGAGGGCACCATCGAGAACGCGGCGTCGCTGGCGGTCCAGATCGCCAATGCCGCGCCCGAGATCACCTCGCTCTCGATCTCCGAAGCGCCGCTGCCCGATCTCAACGGCGACAACATCATCGATGTCTTCGACATCTCGATCGTGGCCAGCAGCTTCGGCGCCGATCCGGCGAGCGATCCGCGGGCCGCCGCTGCCGACCTCAACGGCGACGGCATGATCGATATGACCGACATCAACATCGTGCTCGGTGCCTTCGGGCAGAGCGTCCCGCCGCCGCCGGCCGATGGCGGCACGACGACCTTCGCTGCCGGCGGTACGGCGTTCATCGAGGGCAGCTTCAGCGATCTCGGCATCGCTGACAGCCACGAGGTGCTGATCGACTGGGGCGACGGCACGACGACGGTCGCGTCCGTCACCCAGGGCAACGGCGAGGGCAGCTTCTCCGGTCGCCACACCTACACCGGCGCCGGCGTCTACAAGGTGACGGTGACGGCTGCCGACAACGACGGTGCGAACTCCGAGGCGGTCGAGACGGTCGCCTTCGTGACCGGCACGGCCGTGCGCGACGGCGTGCTGCAGATCGTCGGGACGGGGGCCGATGACAGCATCATGATCACCCGCAACCTCTCCGACCCGACACGCCAGCAGGTGGATATCGCCGCCAACTTCCTTGGCTCGGGCGGCGGCAGCCAGACCATCGATGTCACCGGACTGACCGGCGCGGTGGTCTACGCCGGCGGCGGCAACGACTCCGTCTCCGTTGGGGACGGGATTGCCTTGCCCTTCCTCGTCATGGGCGGCGAGGGCAACGACACCCTGTCCTCTCAGGCGGCCTCTTCCGTCATCCTTGGCGGCGCCGGCAATGACGATTTGGAAGGCGGCGATGGCAGCGATATCCTGATCGGCGGCGCCGGCGAAGACGACTTGAGCGGCGGTGCGGGCAACGACCTGCTGGTCGGTGGCGAAGGCAACGACGCGCTCGACGGCGGTGCCGATGACGACGTTGCCTTCTACAATGGCGAGGCGGCCGACTATAGCGTCACGCCGGGACCGGGCGGCACTGCGGTGACCAGCGCCGACCCGCTGCTCGACGGCGACGACGCGCTGGTGGATGTCGAGGACATCATCTTCGAGGATGGCGACGACGATATCTCGCCGGTAACCAATCCTTGGGCCGATGATGTGGTCGCCCGTCTCAAGGGGCCGGCGAAGGACATCAGCGCGCGGGATGCCACCTGGTTGCTGTTCGACTGAGCTTGAGGTTGCCCACTCGATTGAGTGACAGCATTGGCATGGTCTGCTATGTTATTGACTGGAAAGAATAAACCATTGATTCAACGTCCAACGGGGAACAGCGACCAATGCCAAGCGATCAAGTGAAGCCGGGTGACGCGACGGGGGGTGCTGCGGCATCCAACGGCGGCGGCCAACCCACCTTGAAGTGGGACGACTCGGCCATGTCCACCTCCTATGCCAACGTCGTCAACGTGTCGATGACGCGGGAGGAATGCGGGCTCTTCTTCGGCACCAACCTGACCACCGGCATCGGCGGCCGGGATGAGGTGACCATCAAGCTCACCGACCGGATCATCATGACACCCCATGCCGCCAAGCGCCTGTCCATCCTGCTCGACGCGCACCTGAAGGCCTATGAGGAGCGCCACGGCAAGCTGGAGGTGCAACGCGGCGGACAGGCCGGCTAGGCCCGGCCCATGCTTGCGACCTAGTCCGGTGGAGTGAGGACGCGGCATGATTGGCGCACGGCAATGACCAGCGACGGCCATCTGTCCATCGACCCAGCCGCGAGGCTGAGCGAGGGCGAGGCCGTTCGCCGCGTTGCCTATCTCGACAGGGCGCTTTGGAACCGGCTGGCCGAAGCGGACTCTCCGGCGGAGCTGGCCGAGTTCTGGCTCGTCCTGCAGTGCCGCATGATCGATGGGGTCGCCCGCGCTGGCTTGTTCCTCGAGCGCGAGGACGGCGCCGGTTTGCGGTTGGCCAGCCACTGGCCCGAGGGCGGCGGCGATGGGCCGACCTCGCTGTTGACCACCGCAAAACGCGCGATCGAAGAGGCGAAGGGCGTCGTCTCGGGCCATCGACAGGATGGGCCGGCGGAAGGCAGCTTCTGCTGCACGGCCTATCCCTTCGTCATCGACGGCAAGGCCCGCGGCGCCGTGGCCTTGGAGGTGGCGGACCGCAGTGCCGAAGAACTGCGGGCGGTCATGCGCCAATTGCAGTGGGGTGCCGCCTGGCTGGAGCTGGCCTGGCGCCGGAAGGAGGGACAGGCGGCCGCCCATAGCCTCGACAAGACCAGCGCGGCGCTCGACCTGATCGCCTTGTTGATCGAGCAGCAAAGCTATAGCGCGGCCTGCAAGGCGGTGGTCACCGAGCTGGCCACCCGTCTCAACTGCGACCTGGTCGGCCTGGGCATGCTCTCCGGCCAGCGTATGAAGGTTGTCGCCCTGTCTCATACCGCCGAGTTCGGGCGGCGCATGAACCTGGTGCAGGCCATGGCGGCCGCCATGGAAGAGGCGAGCGACCAGGAATGCGCGGTCCTCTTTCCGACGCCTGAGGAGGGGGACTATCACATTACGCTTGCGCATCGCGAGCTGGCCGGGCTGTTGGACGAGGCCACCGTCCTCACCGTCCCGCTGATCCACGAGGACAAGCCGCTTGGCGCGCTGCTTTTCCAGCGGGCCGGCGAGAGTCCCTTCGATCAGGATGCCGTGGACCTCTGCGATGCCATTGCCGCGGCGGTCGGCCCCTTGTTGGAGGAGAAGCGGCGCAACGACCGGCTCCTCGTCTCGAAGATTTGGGAGTCTCTGGTCTCTCAGACCGGGCGTCTCTTCGGGCCTCACTATCTCGGGCGCAAGCTCGCCTTCGGCACCATCGCCCTCTTGGTCGCGTTCTTCGCCCTCTACAAGGACGACTACCGGGTGACCGCGGATGCCAAGGTGGAAGGCCGCATCCAGCGCGTGCTGGTCGCACCCTTCGATGGCTATGTCGCCTCCCAGGCCGCAAGGGCCGGCGACGAGGTGAGCGCCGGCACGGTGCTGGCCACCCTCGACGACCGCGATCTGTCGCTCGAGCACCTGCGCTGGACGACCACCCGCCAGCAGCGGCAGGCCGAGTACGACCAGGCGCTGGCCAACCGCGACCGCGCCGGCATCAACATCGTGCGCGCGCAGATCCAGCAGGCGGAAGCGCAGATCGCCCTGATCGAAGAACAGCTCGCGCGCACCAGGTTGGTGGCGGCCTTCGACGGCGTGATCGTCGCCGGTGACCTCAGCCAGTCCATCGGCTCGGCCGTCAAGCGCGGGGAGGAGCTCTTTCGCATCGCCCCACTCGACTCCTACCGGGTCATCTTGGAGGTAGACGAGGCTCGGGTGACGGAGATCGCGCCGGGCCAGACGGGCGAGCTGAAGGTCGCTGCCTTGCTCGACCGGACCTTGCCCTACACCGTAGAGCGCATCACCCCGATCACCGAGGCGCGCGAGGGCCGCAACTTCTTCCGGGTCGAGGCGGTGCTCGACGACCGCAGCGAAGGCCTGCGCCCCGGCATGGAGGGCGTGGCCAAGACCGATGCCGGGCGCCGGCTGCTGATCCAGATCTGGACGCAGGAGCTCTTGCACTGGCTGCGGTTCAAGCTTTGGGCCTGGTGGCCTTAAAGGCACGCTATGTCGATGAGCTTACGAAGCTCCTCTTGGTACCGGGTGGCTCAGCTCAGGCCCGCCCTGCGGCCCCATGCCCGCATCCATCGTCACAGCTTCCGCGGCCAGCGCTGGTACGTGGTGCGCGACCGGGCGTCCGGCCGGCATCACCGCTTCACGCCCGAGGCGCACCTGCTGATCAGCTTGATGGACGGTCGGCGCACGGTGGAGGAGATCTGGGAGCTGGCCAGCGACCGCCTGGGCGACGACAACCTGACCCAAGACGAGGTCATCCGGCTGCTCGCCCAGTTGCACCACGCGGACATTCTGCTAGGCGACAGCAGCCCCGACCTGCAGGAGATGGCGGCGCGGGCCGACAAGCAGCAGCGCCGCAAGCTGCTGCAGAAGTTCATGAATCCGCTGGCCATGCGGCTGCCGTTGATCGACCCGGACCGTTTCCTCACGGTCACGCTACCCTTCGTCCGGCCTTTCTTTTCCTGGTTTGGGCTGCTGCTCTTCCTGGCGATTACCGGTTCGGCGACCGTGCTGGCCGTGATGCACTGGCCGGCGCTGACCGACAACATCGCCGACCGCGTGCTGGCGACCGAAAGCCTGCTGCTGCTGGCGATTACCTATCCCTTCGTCAAAGCGCTGCACGAGCTGGGCCACGGCTACGCCGCCAAGGTCGGCGGCGGCGAGGTGCACGAGATGGGGGTGATGTTCCTCGTCTTCATGCCGGTGCCTTACGTTGACGCGACCTCGGTCTCATCCTTTCCCAGCAAGTGGCACCGCGCGCTGGTCGGCTCGGCCGGCATGATGGTCGAGCTGCTGCTCGCCGCTTTGGCGCTCTTTCTCTGGCTCAATCTCGAGGACGGTCTGCTCAAGGCCTTCGCCTTCAACGTCATGCTGATCGGCGGTGTCTCGACCCTGCTGTTCAACGGCAACCCGCTGCTGCGCTTCGACGGCTACTATGTGCTGGCCGATCTGATCGAAATCCCCAATCTCGGCCCGCGCTCCAACCGCTACATCGGCTACCTCATCCAGCGCTATCTCTTCGGCGTCGACAATGCGATCTCTCCGGTGACCGCGCCGGGGGAGGCCGGTTGGTTCTTCTTCTACGCCATCGCTGCCTTCTGCTACCGCCTCTTCATCACCTTCACGATCATCGTCTTCGTCGCCTCGGAGTTCTTCGTTGTCGGCGTCATTCTCGGCATCTGGGCCGGGATGATGATGTTCGTCTGGCCCTTGCTGAAGTCCTGCGCCTTTCTCTTCAACAGCCCGGTGCTGCGCGAGCAGCGTCCGCGCGCCTTCGTCGTGACGGGGGTCGTGGCGGTCATCGTGACGGCGCTGGTCGCCGTGGTGCCGATTCCCTTCGGCACGGTCTCGGAGGGGGTGGTCTGGGCCGAGGAGGAGACCTTGGTCAACGCGAGCGCCGACGGCGTGGTGACCGAGATCTTGGCGACCCCGGGCAGCGTGGTGGCGCAAGGCCAGCCGCTCTTGCAGCTTCGCGACCCGCTGCTGCCGGCGCGGGTTCGGGTGGTCGAGGCGGAGCTTGCCGAGCTGCGCCTGCGCTATGACGCGCTGCGGGTTGTCGACTTGGCTGAGGCCCGCGTGGTCGCCGAGCGGATCAAGCACTCGGAAGCGGAGCTGGCGCTCAACCTGGCTCGGGCCGAGCAGATGACCGTTCGCAGCCCCGCCGGTGGGCGCTTCCTCACGGGGACGGCCACCGACTTGGAAGGCCTCTATCTGCAGAAGGGCGAGTCGGTCGGCTATGTTGCCAATCTCGCCGACCCGCTAGTGCGGGTGGTTGTCCCGCAGAGCGCCATCGACCTGGTGCGTGGGCAAACCGGCGAGGTGCGCGTTCGCTTTGCCGACCGTTTCTCCCAGGTCTTGCCGGCCGAGGTCATCCGGGAGATGCCTTTCGTCACCGATCAGCTTCCCAGCCCTGCCTTCGCCACCGAGGGCGGTGGCCAGATCTCCGTCGACCCGAGCGATCCCAGCGGGCAGACGGCGCTCGAGCTGCTCTATCAGCTCGATCTCAGGCTCGCTGAGCCCATCGCCGCCACCGGTGTCGGGGCCCGCGTCTTCGTGCGCTTCGACCACGGAGAACGGCCGCTGGCCTATCAGCTCTATCGCCAGCTCCGGCAGCTCTTCCTCAGCCGCTTCAGCCTGTGACGCCATGGCCGCCTCCTCGCAACTGACACTGCCGAGACACAGCCTCTATCCCGAGAGGCCGGATCGTCCGTCGAACTGGGAGCGCAGAACGACGGGCGCGCTGGTCGGGCTCGGAAAAGGACTTGCCGCGCCATTGCGCCGGACCCGGGTCCATCGTTTCGTCGGCAAGGTCAACGCCCGGCGCGAGGAGCTGGAGGGGATGGGCGAACCGGTCCTGCGCGGTTTCGTCGAGGACCTGCGGCGGCAGCTCATCCGCGGCGGCTTCCGCGACGAGACCGTGGCCGCTGCTTTCGCCGCCGTCCGTGAAGTCGCGCGGCGTAGAACCGGCCTCTTTCACTACGACGTTCAGGTCAAGGGCGGCTATGCGCTGCTGCAAGGCATGATCGCCGAGCTGGAGACGGGCGAGGGCAAGACCTTGACCGCGACCTTGGCGGCGGCGACGGCGGCGCTGGCCCGCATCCCCGTGCATGTGGTCACGGTGAACGACTACCTGGCTCAGCGCGACAAGACCTTGATGGCGCTGATCTACCAGGGCTTGGGGCTGCGCGTTGCCGTCGTGGTCGGCGGCATGGACCATGCCGAGCGGCGCGAAGCCTATCGCGCCGACATCGTCTATTGCACCAACAAGGAAGCGGCCTTCGACTACCTGCGCGACCGCATCGCGCTCGGCTTCCGCAACAGCAATCTGCGCGGCAAGCTGGCCCGCCTGCACGAGATGGCGGAGCCGGCTACCCAGCCGGTGATGCGCGGCCTGCACTTCGCCATCGTCGACGAGGCGGACAGCGTGCTGATCGACGAGGCCCGCACGCCGCTGATCATCTCCGGCAAGAGCGATCCGGAGAGCGAGCGGCGGCGCGCTGAGGAGGTCTTGCGCATGGTCGCCCCCTTCGACCTGGGCCGCGAGTTCGTCATTCGGCGGGACAAGCGGCAGATCGAGCTGACCGAAACAGGTGAGGCCGCTTTGAGCGAGGCCGGCGAGGCCCTCGGCGGCCCCTGGCGCGGCAGCCTCTATCGGGAGGAGATGGCGCGCAACGCCTTGGCCGCATTGCATCTCTTTCATCGCGACGAGCACTATCTGGTGCGCGATGATAAGATCGCGATCATCGACGAATACACCGGGCGCGTGATGCCCGATCGCGCCTGGGGCGAAGGTCTGCATCAGATGATCGAGAGCAAGGAGGGCTGCACGGTGACGGGGCAGAGCGTCCCCTTAGCCCGCATGACCTATCAGCGCTTCTTCCGCCGCTATCGCCGGCTGGCCGGCATGACCGGCACGGCGCGGGAAGCCCGGCGCGAGCTTTGGAGCGTCTATCGTCTTCCCGTGGCATCCATCGAAACCAATCGGCCTATGGCGCGGGTCTACGCGCCCACCCGCATCTTCGAGAGCATGGATGAGAAGTGGCGCCACATCGTCGCGCGCAGCAAGGCTCTGTCCGAAGCCCAGGTGCCCGTCTTGATCGGCACGCGCTCGGTGGCCGCCTCGGAGGAAGCGAGCCGCTACCTGGAAGAGGCCGGTATCGCCCACCGGGTCCTAAGCGCAGCGCAGAACGCGCACGAAGCCGAGATCATCGCCGAGGCCGGGCAGCCGGGCCGCGTGACGGTAGCCACCAACATGGCCGGGCGTGGGGTCGACATTCGGCTCGGGCCCGGCGTCGCCGAGCGCGGCGGGCTGCATATCATCATGTCGGAACGGCACGACTCGGCGCGCATCGACCGGCAGCTTTTCGGGCGCTGCGGCCGGCAAGGCGAGCCGGGGCACATCGAGATTGCGCTCTCTCTGGAAGATCCGCTGATCGCCGAGTCCGGCATGCGCCTGAGTGGCTCGCCGCTCGCCCCCTGGCTCGGCAAGCAGCTCTTCGACAACGCGCAGCGCACCATGGAGCGGCGCTATGCCCGCATGCGGCGGGAGCTGCTGGCCTGGGACGAGCGCCTGGGCACCACTCTCGCCTTCACCGGACGGTCCGAATGATGATGAGCAAGAAAACCTCTCTTCGGCTTGGCGTTGCCGGCCTGGCGCTGTTGCCGCTCTGGCTGACGCTGTCGTCTCCGGGTGGCGCGCAGTCGCTCGATGAGCAACAGCAGGCCCTCGACTGCACGATCGAGCCGACCACCATCGCCCAGATCGGCAGCGCCGACGAAGGCATCCTCGAGGAGATTCAGGTCACGCGTGGCGACCACGTCATCAAGGGCCAGGTCCTGGCCCGCCTGGAGGCCAGCCTGGAGACGCTGGCCGTCGACTTGGCCCGTATCGAGGCGGAGCAGGATGTGGACGTGCGCTCCCGCGAGGCCCGCCTGGCCTACCTGCGGGAGGAGGCGGAGCGCGCCGAGAAGCTCTTTCAACGACGCATCGTTTCCGACCAGGCGCGCGACGAGGCCATGGTGGAAGAGGAGATCTCCGCGCTCGACGTGGAGTCCGCCACGCTCCGCCGAAAGGTGGCGAAGGTGGAGCTGGCACTGGCCGAGGCGAACCTGGAGCGCCGCACCATCCGCAGCCCGATCGACGGCATCGTCACAGAGGTCAGCAAGGCGGCTGGGGAGTACATTCACGAGCAGGCGCCGCTGCTCAGCCTGGCGCGCATCGACGAGCTCAACGTCGAAGTCTTCGTGCCCGTGCGCCGCTACGGCGAGATCGCCCTGAACCAGAAGGCCATCGTTGAGCCGGTGCAGCCGATCGGCGGTCGCTACGAGGCGGTCGTTTCGGTCGTCGATCGCGTCTTCGATGCGGCAAGCGGGACCTTCGGGGTGCGCCTCAAGCTCGACAACAGCGACGAAGCCCTGCCGGCTGGTATTCGCTGTAGCGTGCTCTTTCTGCAGGACGCGGCCGCCCTCGACTGAGTGGCGGCGATCGGGCAAGAAGCCGGGGCAGGGATGGCCGAAGGGGCAGGCGTGAGCGACCTTCTGAAACGGGAAGCCTACTTTCCGACGTACATCTATTTCACGGACGTGCCCGGTGGCGCCGCGTTGAACCAGGCGCTGAAGCAGGCGATCTACGCCATGCGCGAGCAGGATGCGGACGGGCTGCATCGCTCCAACGTCAAGCAGGCCGGCGCTTGGCACAGCCAGGACGATCTCAATCGGCGCGATGAGTTCGCCGAGTTGTCGACCCAGGTGCTGGAGGCCGCCGGCGGAGTCTATCAGGACCAGGCCTACGATCCGGATTTCGTGCCTGCGATCGACAATATGTGGGCCAACATCAGCCCGCGGCATGCCTTCAATCGGACACACGTCCACCCGGGCGTGATCTGGAGCGGGGTCTACTACATCCAAGCGCCGGAGAGCTCGGGCCGCATTTACTTCACCGACCCGCGGGTGCAGGCGCAGATGCTCAGGCCGCGCATTCACGCGGAGGGGCGCCAGCAGGCGCACAATTGGACCGAGGTCTATTTCGAGCCGGTCGAAGGGCGCCTCATCCTCTTCCCCGCCTGGCTATCCCACGAGGTCGAGCCCAACCTGAGCGAGGCCGAGGGCGACGCCGGCGTGCGCATCAGCATCAGCTTCAACCTCGTCCAGCGCCGGAAGAGCTGACCGCTAGGTCGGTTCGTTTCCAGAGAGAATCGCCTGCACTGATGTCTCACGGGCCCGCGCCCCCGGCTGGGCAGAGCCCGCGATAAGGCGAACTTCATTGGAGAAATCGACGAAAGATGGAACCACCAAGAGGCGACTGTTGACGCGATAAATTTATTTGAAATAGTATACTACCGTTGGTCGTGTATTTTTTCTGGAGAACAAAAACAATAAGCAGAATTTGTGGGGGGAGAAGGTGATGCGGCAAGAGGGTGATTGCCGAACGAGGCGTCGGGTTGCGTCGGTGCTCGGTCTTTTGGGGCTTTGGCTCACGGGCTGCACTACCGGAGAGATCATCGGCAGCAGTGTCGGGGCGACGGTGCTGGGCGCGAACACTCCCTCGCAGGAAATCCAGCAGACCTACTACCTTGGCGCCTTCGATCCGCAGGAGCAGCTGCCGCCCACCGTCTATCGTATCCGCCTGCACGGGCAAGCCAGCTTCATCAGCTTCATGCGGTTCGCCAGCGGTTGGGTTCCAGCCCCCCTGATCGACTCGCTGAGCTCCAGCGTTGGCTTCGAGGAAGAGAAGACCGGCGGTGTTCGGATTGACGCTGGCGCCTCAGAGCAGCTGGCAAAACTGACAACTGGCCGTCGGCTGATGGTCTTCGGGCCGGAAGGCTTCCGCGAAGCACCCCGCGATCATCGTCTGGTCGTGGTCATGGGCTCGAGCCCGGAGGACTTCTTCGAAGCGATTGACGAGTCGCTCGGCATCATCGCCGAGGCGCGCGCCAGCCAGGCGGATGACGCCTTGGACGAGAAGCTTTTCCAAGCGCTGATAGAGCTGCGCAGCGAGCGACAGAAGCTGCAGGATTTGGAGCGTGACGTCGACGCGGCGCTGCCGCCGGCGCACGCGGGCTCCTCATGACCGCGCAAAGAGGCTTAGGCGAGAAGCACCCGGCCTGGCGCGGCTCTTGGTGCCGTTGCAGCGTCTTGATGCTGGCCGTCCTGCTCGCCGGCTGCGCCGTCGCTCGCATCGACGTTGACGTCTACAAGGGCCCGCTGGCCGATCACGAGCACGTGCAGATCGAGCAGTTCGCGGCCCTGGCAATCGGCGCCAAGCCGCTCCTGGTCTCGCTGCGCGACCGTCTGCAGTGGCCGAACGACTCCATCCGCCAATGCATGCGCAGTCATCGTACATGGTATCAGCCAGGATACATCTTGAGGCCAGACGAGGCGAACTGCAGAGCGAAGGATGGCTCTCGGGTTCGCAATGAGAAGAAGACTTGGCAGGAGGCTGCTGCCCGCGTCAACGGGGTGCTTTATCTCTACGAGGACGCAGGCCAGGAGGACCTGGAGCCCTTCATTGAGGAAGGCCGTTTGGCCATTGAGGCTTACGATCGCGCCATCGTCTTTTTTCACGATCAAGAGAACACGCGCATCTGGGAGGAGGCGTCCGCGGAGGAGGCCTTCCTTCCGGTCACCGTCAATGACCTGCAGACGATGTTGAGCGTCTCGGTCAGGAGAGGAGCAAATCTCGACAGGCTCAAGCAATCGCGCGAGCTCTTGAGGCTCGCGTACAAGAAGTATCTCGGGGTGCCGCTTTCCGACCAGGATCTCAATGATCTGACGACGTGGGAGAGCTTGTGGAGACCGGCAACAGACGGTGCGTTTGAGAAGCTCTGGCGAAGCGCTGCTGTTAATGTCGCCTATTCCATATTCGTTTCTGAGTTAGCGAGCGTCGCAGCAGGCGACTCGACGAGCCAAGCGAACCTCGCAGCACTCAAGGCGGCGCGGCCCGGCGGGGAACAAAGCGACAAGGAACTACAGCAGGATCACTCGAACCTGATCTTCGAGAGCCTTGCCAGAAGTGAAGTGGTCGCGCAGCACGGGCGCGCTCTTTTTGGAGATAATCGGAACTCTGCTGCTGCCAAGGCCTTTACCAAGCGCATAGTGATCATTGCGACCGCGTTCGGTGATGCGCGCGTACAGTTGCGGAAACTCTGGAACAATGCCCTGGCCACACTGGAGTTTGTAAACGAGTCAGATAAGTTGATGGAAAGTGACAAGTGGAAGCTGCGCAAGGCCTATGCCGAGTTGATCGCCTTTCTGACGCAACCCTGGCACCTGACCCAGGTGATGTACGCGCGGGCAAGGGAAGACAATGATATCGATGAGCTGAGAGCTTGGTTGGAGAAACGGGAGCCTGAGATATGGAAAGAAGCGAAAGAGTTTGCTAAACCAAATCAGGAACCGCGTGTGAGGTTCCCTTACAGAGAGGCCGATGCATCGTTGGCAAAGGTCCTGTACGATCCAAATCAAATAGAGATCGCGATCAAGGCTCTGGAAAAAGCCGACGCACGCTTTCGGGCCTACGGCGAAGTGAGCTTTCCGGGGAGTTCGAAGCTCAAGGAGCTGAAACAACGCACTTACGGTCTGGTTCGCGGACCGACCTTCCGAGCTGCCGAGCTGACAACCTTTCAAGCTCGCTGGCAAGACGTCCAGGCGGCTGCCTCTGCGTCTGGTCTCGAGCGCGGTCGTTTGCCGGACGGCTTGGAAACCCTCATCGAGCGCTATCTGCTGGCTTCGGCCAAGTTGGGTGGCAGTCGTCGCGATGACGATATTGCCGAAAAGCGCGACCGCTTATTGGAAGCCCTGGTGCGCTTTTCCAAGAAGGTTTTGTTCATCGCCGATCACGAGCTGCTTTTGGAGGTCCGCCCGCGAGAGGGTCTGTCGGCCGAACTGAAAGGTCAACTGGAGCAGGACCAGGCGCGCTACATCCGCATCCTGCAGGCCACCGGCAACTCCATTCGCATTCAGGCCGATGAACTGCGCCATCGTCGAACGCACGGAGAAGGGCTCGCGGCGCGAGAGCCCGGCGAGCGGCGCGCCATGGCGGCCGCCTTGCTGCGCTCCAACGAGCGGGCCTTAGATTTCTTCCGGACCCGGCTGAGCGCTTCGGTTCAGTCGGCCGAGGCGGCTGTCGAGTCCGCAGAAGCTGCAAAGGAGGAGGCCGAGAAACGTGTTGAACGTGTCAAAGCCCTGCTTGCAGCGGCAGGCGTCACCGATAGTGGCGCGACCGCTCAGCTGCAGATGGAGCCGAAGCGGTCGGGGGCCGAAATCGATGCCGAGCTAAGCGCTCTGGCGCCGCGCTGGAGTGCGGTCGCTCTTCTCGAAGGTTCCGGCTCAGCGACGAGCAACGACCCGACTCTGCTGCAGGGCGCCGTGGTCAATGCAGCGTCGGACGACGGCATGATCGATGGCGCAACGGCGCGGACATCCCTCGTTGCAGCTCTCGACACTGAGATCGCCGACTATCCGCCGGCCTTGAAAGATGAGCCGCGCCTCCAGCTTTTGAAGCAGGCGAGAACATACTTCGCGGTCGAAGGCGTTGCGACTCTCGACCAGATTGCCGCGGGGAGTGCGACACAGGTTTACGACGCCCTCCGCGGGAAAGTCCTGGGAAAGAAACCGGAAATCGAAAGGCGCCTGAAAGAGCTGCTTACCGATGCAAAGCGTCTGCTCCAGAAAGCGATGAACCAGCAAACAAAGGCGACAGGCGCTCGGGAGGAAGCGCAAGCCAACTTGAAAACTCTGCAAGCGCGTCGCGAAGAAATCCTCAAGCGGGCGGAGAAGGACGGTGCCGGCGGCGACTACGGCAAGTTCAGAGGGGCTATCTTTGCAGTCTTCGAACAGGCTGTGGCCGCTGCCAGGCAGGCCAATCCCAACGGCGAAGATCAGAACAAAATCACGAAGGCGAAACAGGCTGTTGCGAAACTAGCGCTACCGCAGCAGCCGAGCGCGGCCGACCTGGCCCTCGATACGCCGCGTAAGCACAGCAAAGAGGTCCTCGACGACATGATCGCGGCGCTGCGGCACGAACTGCTGGTGGCGACCAAGGAGTTCGGCAAGGAATCCGAGCCGGCCCGTTTCACGGCGGAAGCTCTCAGCATTGCCTACGAGCATCGCGCCGGTATGGCCTACATTCGGCCTCCGGGGGCCTATCTGCGCAGCAGCTTTCTGGCAACCAACCTCCAGGACAGTCCTCGCCTGGGCTGGGAGAACATGCTGACGGAGCATGGGCTGAGAACCACACCGTTAATCGGCTGGATCTACAATGATGCGGTCACCGACAGGGAAAAGGCCAAGATCAACGCCGAGATAGACAAGCAGTTCTGGCAGACCATTAACAGCGTGCGCGTCGCCGGCGCGGGCAACACGAACTATGTCATGGCGAAGGACGACATCGGCAACTGGTACGTCAAGAAGTACGCGGCAGATGCGGCGCCGATCATCAAGTCGGCCAAGAATCTGGCGCTCTTTGGCCTCAGCGGCCAGTTCGACAGCAATCTCCTGAAGCAAGTGCGTCAGGACGACGGCACCGTCGGTCAGGGTGCCGACGCCGTCGACAAGAAACCCACGTCCGCCATGGGGCGGCTGCTAGAGAAGCATGAAAAGGCCTACGGCAAAGCCGTTGAGACGGACTTCGCCGCTCTCCAAAAGCTGGTGAACGATGCGCCGACTTCGACCCTCGTGACGACGATCAAGAGCGCCTGGAGCGGAAATGCGGATATCAAACAGGGGGCGCGCTTAACGGAGCTCAGTGCCGAGCTGGATGCAGCGGCCCAAGAGACGCTGCCTGCTGCAAACACCAAGCTCGACAGTTTGCCCGCCAAGCCTTCCACAGCGGATAGGACCGAGCGCCTCTATGCAGCCCTTGACGAGGTCGCGGGCCTCTACCCGGCGCTGAGGTCCAAGGTCGATACCATTGCCTTTGTCGACAAGGCGAGTGGAGAGTTGGAAGAGAGGCAAAACGCGCGCGCAACGGCCGAGCGCAAACTGACCGAGGAGAAAGCCGCTTCTAGCCCGGATGACGTCATTGCAATGGCAGAGAAGACGCTTTCCGAAGCGACAGAGGCCGAGAAGAAGGCCGCCAGCGATCTGGAGAGCGCAAAGAGGGCGCAGCAGGCTGCCTTGCGCGAGGCAGCGCGGGTCTTGCGCAGGCACCTACAAGACTTCCTCGGTCGCCGCGAGAAAGCCATTCAGGAGTACGAGACGGCCGTTGTATTCATCGGCGATGCGAACAATCCGTCTCAGTCCGACTCCTCAAAAGCGGCCAAAACGCAGTAACACAGCCGCACTGGTAAGACGGCGCCTGCCTTGCCGGGCATCGCGCCAATCTCCCTTCGCGAAGCTTCACCTTAGCAGTGCTGCGGACTGACTTCGCCGAACGCCTACAACGCCCGGGCCTGATCGCGCAGGACGAACTTCTGAATCTTGCCGGTCGAGGTCTTGGGAATCTCCGAGAAGACCACGGCGCGGGGGCACTTGAAGTGGGCGAGGTGCTCGCGGCAGAAGGCGACGATCTCCTCCGGCTCCACCGTCTCGCCGGGCTTGAGCTCGATGAAGGCGCAGGGCGTCTCGCCCCACTTGTCGTCCGGCTTGGCGACCACGGCGGCTGCCTGCACCGCCGGGTGCTTGTAGAGCACGTCCTCGACCTCGATGGAGGAAATGTTCTCGCCGCCCGAGATGATGATGTCCTTTGAGCGGTCCTTGATCTCGACGTAGCCGTCCGGGTGCATAACGGCCAGGTCGCCGGTGTGGAACCAGCCGCCGGCGAAGCTCTTCTCGGTGGTGGCCGGGTTCTTAAGATAGCCCTTCATGACGATGTTGCCGCGCATCATGATCTCGCCGATGGTCTCGCCGTCGCTCGGCACCGGCGCGCAGGTGGCCGGGTCGGCGACGATCATGTCTTCCTGCAGCTCGTAGGGCACCCCCTGGCGCGCCTTCAGCCGGGCCTGCTCTTCGTCGGGCAGGGCATCCCACTCGGGCTTCCAGGCGCAGACCACGGCCGGGCCGTACACCTCGGTCAGGCCATAGACGTGACAGACGTCGAAGCCCATGGCCTCCATCTTGCCGATCACCGCCGCCGGCGGTGCTGCGCCGGCCGTCATCATGGAGACGCGGTGGTCGGTCTTGGGGCGGGTCTCTTCGGGCGCGTTGATCATCAGGCCCATGACGATGGGCGCGCCGCAGAGGTGGGTGACGCCGTAGTCCTCGATGGCCCTGAAGATCGCGCCCGCCTCGACTCGCCGGAGGCAGACGTGGGTTCCGGCCATGGCGGTGATGGTCCAGGGAAAGCACCAGCCGTTGCAGTGGAACAGCGGCAGGGTCCAGAGATAGACCGGAAAATGCGGCATGGCCCAGGTCATGCCGTTGCTCACGGCATTGAGGTAGGCGCCCCGGTGCGAGTAGACGACGCCCTTCGGGTTGCCTGTCGTGCCGGAGGTGTAGTTGAGGGCGATGGCCTGCCACTCGTCCTTCGGTAGCTGGTAGGGATGGTCCGGATCGCCCTCGGCCAGGAAGTCCTCGTAGGTCATCTCGCCGATCAGCTCGCCGCCCTCGGCCAGCGGATCGTCGATGTCGATGACCAGCGGCTTGCTCTCCAGCTTCTCCAGCGCCGCCTTGATGACGCCCGAGAACTCCCGGTCGGTCAGCAATACCTTGGCTTCGCCGTGCTGCAGGATGAAAGCGATGGCATCGGCGTCGAGCCGGATGTTGAGCGAGTTGAGCACGGCGCCTGACAGCGGCACGCCGAAGGAGGCTTCCACGAACGCCGGAACGTTCGGCGCCATGATGGAGACCGTGTCGCCCAGCCCGATGCCGCGCTTGGCGAGCGCCGAGGCCAGACGGCGGCAGCGCGTATAGGTCTCCGCCCAGGTCTGCCGCAGCGCGCCGTGAACGATGGCTGTCCGCTCGGGATAGACCATCGCCGTGCGCCGCAGGAACGATAGCGGCGACAGGGGTACGAAGTTGGCGTCGTTGCGGTCCAGGCCGCTGTCATAAGGGGAGCCTGCGCTCATAATCATCCAGTCCTTCCGAGTCAGCTTGGGCGGCGGCCCAGTCGTGCTTGCAATTCGCCGACGATGCCCCGGCGGAACAGCAGGACGCAAATCACAAAGATAACGCCGATGACGATGGTAACCAACGACCCGAAGGCATTGAGGTAGTTCTGCAGGGTTAGAACGACGAAGGCGCCGACGGCTGGTCCGAAGACCGTACCCATTCCACCGAGCAGGGTCATGAGCACCACTTCGCCGGACATCTGCCAGGTCACGTCGGTCAGGCTGGCGACCTGAACCACCAGTGCCTTGGTACCGCCCGCGAGACCCGAGAGCGCGGCCGAGATAACGAAGATCGTGAGCTTGTAGTGGTCGACACGGTAGCCCAGCGAGACGGCGCGCGGCTCGTTCTCCCGAATGGCCTTGAGAACCTGCCCGAAGGGCGAATGCACCGTGCGCCAGACGGCGAAGAGGCCGAAGACGAAGACCGCCATGACGAAGAAGTAGCAGGCGAGGTTGCTGGACAGGTCGAAGATGCCGAGGAAGGCGGTGCGCGGTACGCCCTGGATGCCGTCCTCGCCGCCGGTGAAGGGCATCTGCAGGGCGGCGAAGAAGACCATCTGAGACAGGGCCAAGGTGATCATGGCGAAGTAGATGCCCTGGCGCCGAATGGCGATGAAGCCGAAGACGAGCCCAAGCGCGGCTGCAACCAGGGTCGCAAGAGCGATGGCGATCTCCGGCGTCAGGCCCCAGACCTTGAGCCCGTGCGCGGCGACATAGGAGGCCGAGCCGAAAAAAGCGGCATGGCCGAAGGAGAGCAAGCCGGTGAAGCCGAGCAGCAGATTGAAGGCGCAGGCGAAGAGCGCGAAGCACATCACCTTCATCAGGAACACCGGATAGACGAAGAAGGGCAGCGCGACGAGCACCGCCAAGGCTGCGAGCACCAGCAACCATTGCCGCAAGGATAGGGTCGCGGCGGTTTCCGTCAGGCTGGCAACGAGTGCGCGTGCCATGGTTCAGGCCTCCCGTCCGAACAGCCCGGCGGGCCGCGTCAGCAGCACCAGGATCATGATCACGAAGATGACTATGTTGGAGGCCTCGGGGTAGGCGATGCGGGTGATCGCTTCCACGAGACCAAGGGCGAAGCTGGTGATGATCGAGCCCAGAATGGAGCCCATGCCGCCGATCACCACCACGGCGAAGACGACGATGATGAGGTTGCTGCCCATATGCGGCGTGATCGCCTGCAGGCCGGCCGCCAGCACGCCGGCGAAGCCGGCCAGGGCGACGCCGAAGCCGTAGGTCAGGGTGATCAGCAGCGGCACATTGACCCCGAAGGCGCGGACCAGTGCCGGGTTCTCGGTCGCGGCCCGGAGATAGCTGCCGAGCCGCGTCCGCTCGATCATGTACCAGGTCGCGATACAGAGGATGACCGCGGCCACGATGATCCAGAGGCGATAGATCGGCACCACCATGAAATCGCGCTCGTTCCCGGTCAGCCCGCTGAGCGCGAGGCGTTCGGAGCCGGCGAAGAGAGCCGGCTTGTCATAGGGCAGGCCCGAGGAGCCGAAGCCATCGGTCACCAAGCCCTCGATGATGAGCACCAGGCCGAAGGTCAGCAGCAGGCCGTAGAGGTGGTCCAGGTCATAGAGCCAGCGCAGCAGCGCCCGCTCGATCAGAATGCCGAAGAGCCCGAGAACGATCGGCACCAGAAGGAGCGACCACCAATAGGAGATGCCGAGATACTCGAGACCGAGCCAGGTGGCGAAGGCACCCAGCATGTACTGGGCACCGTGGGCGAAATTGATGACGTTGAGCATCCCGAAGATGACGGCAAGCCCAAGGCTGAGCAGCGCGTAGAAGGCCCCGTTCTGCAGCCCGATGAAGAGCTGCAAAGCCAGGAAGGACAGCGGAACGTCAAAAACCATCGTCATCGGATTTCGCCCACGGACAGCCGTTTCAGTGGATCGTTACTGGCTCAGCGCGCAGCCGCTCTTCGCCGGGTCCTGGAAGGCCTCCGCGGCCGGGATGGTCCGGACGATGTTGAGGTAGTCCCAGTCGCCCGCCGACTCGCCAGGCGTCTTCACCTGGGCGAGGTACATGTCATGCGCCATGCGGCCGTTCGGATAGACCGTGCCGCCGTTGGCGAAGACGTCGTTGACGGGCATGGACTTGAGGGCTTCGGCGACGGCGCCGGCTTCGTCGGTGCCGGCCTTCTCGACCGCCTTCAGGTAGCTCAGCACGGCCGAGTAGGTGCCGACCTGGATCATGGTCGGCTTCTTGCCGGCCTCGGCTTCGAAGCGCGCGGCCCAAGCCCGCGTCTCATCGTTCAGATCCCAGTACCAGCCGGTGGTCATGAACAGACCCTGGGCGGCGTTGAGGCCCAGGCTGTGGATGTCCGTGACGAACATCAGAAGCCCGGCAAGGTTCTGGCCGCCTTCGACGATACCGAACTCCGAGGCCTGCTTGATGGCGTTGATGGTGTCGGAGCCGGCATTGGCCAGGCCGACGATCTTCGCGCCCGAGGCTTGCGCTTGAAGCAGGAAGGAAGCGAAGTCCGAAGACGGGAAGGGGTGGCGGATGGTGCCGAGCACCTCGCCGCCGTTGGCCTTGACGATGTTGGAGACATCGCCTTCCAGCGAGTGGCCGAAGGCGTAGTCGGCGGTGATGAAGAACCAGGTGTCGCCACCGTTCTTGACCACGGCGGTGCCGGTGCCATTGGCGAGAGAGTAGGTGTCGTAGGCCCAATGGAAGCCGAGCGGCGAGCAGCTCTCGCCGGTCAGGCGAGAGGTCGCAGCACCGGTCACCATGGTGATGCGGTTCTTCTCCCGCCCGACTTCCTGAACGGCCAGCGCGACCGAGGAGGTCACCAGGTCGGTGATCATGTCGACGCCTTGGGTGTCGATCCACTCGCGCGCCTTGGATGCGGCGATGTCCGCCTTGTTCTGATGGTCGGCTGAGACGATCTCGATCGGCTTGCCGAGCACGCTGCCGCCGAAGTCCTCCACCGCCATGTGGGTCGCCAGCACGGAGCCGTCGCCGGACAGGTCGGCATAGACCGCGGCCATGTCGGTCAGGACGCCGATCTTGACCATGTCGTCGGAGAGCTCGGCTGCGATGGCGCTTTGGGCCATGGCGCCCGCAGCGAAGACGCTTGCGCCAAAGACGCTTGCGCCAAAGACGCTCGCGCCGAGGGCGGTCGCGAGAAGGGTTTTCCTCAACATGTTTCTTGTCCTCTCTTTCTCACTCGGTGTCACAACGTCGCGTCATACGCCCAGGAATTCCTGGAGTTGCGCTTCCTTGGCCGCCAGCTCGTCATGCCGCACCATGTCGACGATCCGTCCGTCTTCCATGACGTAGTTGCGCTCGGCGAGGCCGGCGGCGAAACGGAAGTTCTGCTCGACCAGCAGGATGGTGAAGCCGCGTTCCTTGAGCTTGCGGATGATGTTGCCGATTTGCTGGACGATGACCGGAGCCAGGCCCTCGGTGGGCTCGTCGAGCAGCAGCACCTTGGCGCCGGTCCGGAGAATGCGGGCGATGGCCAGCATCTGCTGTTCGCCGCCGGACAGGCGGGTACCTTGCTTGGTGCCGCGGCGTTCCTTGAGGTTCGGAAAGAGCTCGAAAAGCTCCTCGACGCTGACGCCGCCTTCGCCGATGACGGGCGGCAGATAGAGGTTCTCTTCCACCGACAGGCTGGAGAAGATGCCGCGTTCTTCCGGACAGTAGGCGATGCCCAGCCGGGCGATGCGGTTGGACTTGAGGTTGACGGTTTCCTGCCCGAGCACGCGGATGGAGCCGGCGCGCTGGCCAACCATGCCAATGATGGACTTGAGGGTGGTCGTCTTCCCGGCGCCGTTGCGGCCCAGGAGTGTCACTAGCTCGCCCTCGTGAACCGTCAAGTCCACGCCGTGCAGGATGTGGGACTCGCCGTAGTAGGCCTGCAGGCCCTCGACCTGGATGACCGGCTCGACAGTCGCCGAGGCTCTCATGGCGGCCTCCGAGCCGGCGGCGATCGGGATGTCGCTGTTAGGCATGGGCCGACCCCATGTAGGCTTCGATCACATCCGGATTGCGCGACACCTCGCCATAGGTGCCTTCCGCCAGGATTTCTCCGCGCTGCAGCACCGTGATCCACTGGGAGAGATTGGCGACCACGCTGAGATTGTGCTCGACCATCAGAATGGTTCGGTTCTGCGCGACCTTGCGGATCAGGTCGGTGATGCGGCCGATATCCTCGTGGCCCATGCCCTGGGTGGGCTCGTCGAGCAGCATGACTTCGGGATCGAGCGCCAAGGTCGTGGCGATCTCCAAGGCGCGCTTGCGGCCGTAGGGCAGCTCCACGGCCATCAGCTCGGCGTAGTCCTCCAGGCCGACCTCGAACAGCAGCTTCTCGGCCTCGTCGTTCAGGCCGTCGAGCTCCCGCGCCGGGCGCCAGAATTGGGAGTCGCGGCCATACTTGCGCTGCAGGGCGACCCGGACGTTCTCGCGCACGCTGAGATGCGGGAAGACGGATGAGATCTGGAAGGAGCGCACGATGCCCATGCGGGCGATGGCGTCGGCGCCGGTCTGGGTGATGTCCTTGCCCTTGAAGCGGATGCTGCCGCTGCTGACGGGAAGAAAGCGGGTGAGGAGGTTGAAGACGGTCGTCTTGCCGGCGCCGTTGGGCCCGATCATGGCGTGGATCGTGCCCTTGCGGACCTTGAGATTGACGTTACGAACCGCGACGAAGCCCTTGAATTCCTTGGTCAGGCCATCGGTTTCCAGAATGTAGCGGCGGTCTTTCGTGATGTCCGTGTAGGTCGTGACGAAGCCGCCGCCGGGGAGCGGCTCGCCCTTGACCGCGATGACCGCGCCGTTGGGCCGGACCCGTTCCAGGTAGTGGGGGCGGAAGCTGCGCGCGATCTCGACCCGCTCCGACACCAGAGCATCGACGTCGCCGTCGCCGTACTCGCCGCGCTCGGCGTTGTGGCGCATGAACTCCGAGAAGTGAGTGCCCGTCTGGGCCAAACGCTGCGGGAACTCCAAGAGCTCGAAGAAGCGCTGGTTCCAGCCCACCAGGCGCAGCTCTCGGTCGAACACGGTGATACCCTGATCGAGCTGCTCCAACGCGGCCTGCAGAGCCTCTAGCTGCCCGTTCTCACCTGTCGTATGGCTGGCCATGGCCAGGTGTCGGTCCTCCCATTATGATGGCGGGGTCGTCTTGGCCCCGCTTTCTCTTATTCAGGCCGAGACTAGGGAGGTGTCTTTTCTGAAGTTTGTTTGAATTGTTGCAAATTGTTGCAGAAGAAATTCAAAATATTTCATTCGGGTTGATGCGTATTATTTGGTGTACAACAATCGTGTGTTGGATTGTCTCGAGCTGGAGCGCGTTTCGCCATGCCGGAAGGCTCATCTGAGCAGCAGCAGCTAAGGCTGCTGCAGGCCGCCCTGGACCACATCAACCAAGGCTTCACCGCCTTCGATGGCGAGCTGCGCCTGGTCGGGCGCAACAAGCACTTCTTCGATCTTCTGGAGTTTCCCGAGCATCTGGCCGAGATCGGCACCCACTTCTCGGAGTTCATGCGCCACAACGCCGAGCGCGGCGAATATGGCGACGGCGACATCGAAACCCTGGTGTCGGAGCGGGTCGAGATCGCGCGCAGCTTCCGTCCCCACTATCTGGAGCGGGTGCGTCCCAACGGCGACGTCATCGCGGTGAAGGGCGACCCGCTTCCCGGCGGCGGCTTCGTCACGACCTACACGGACATCACCGATCAGCGCCAGCGAGAGGAGGCGCTGGAGCAAGCCGTCGCCGAGCGCACCTCCGACCTGCGGCACAGCGAGGAGCGCTTGCGTCTTATCACCGATGCGATCCCCGCGCTCATCGCCTACATCGACACCCGGCCTTGCTACACCTTCGCCAACCGCCGCTATGCCAGTTGGTTCGGGCTGAGCGTTGCGGCCATGCAAGACCGGCCGGTTGTGGAGGTCCTGGGCGAGAGCCTGTTTGAGGAGCTCGAGCCGAGGATAGAACGGGCTTTGAACGGCGAGGAGATGACCTACGAGTATCGCCGCAAGGGGCCGAGCGGCGCCTACGCCGACATGCGCAGCACGCTGCTGCCGGACGTTGACCCCGCCGGCATGGTTCGGGGCTGCTTCGTCCTCTCCTTGGATGTGACCGAGCAGAACCAGCGCGAGGCAGCGCTCCGGCAGTCGCAGAAGATGGAAGCCATCGGCCAGTTGACCGGGGGTGTGGCGCACGATTTCAACAACTTGCTGACCATCATTCTCGGCAACTTGAAGGATGTGAAGGCCCGTGCGGACGATGACGAGGATCTCGTCGAGCTGGTCGAGCCGGCGATCGAAGCCGCCAATCGCGGGGCAAGCCTGATCAGCCGGCTCCTGGCCTTTGCGCGGGGCGGGGCGGTCGACCCGCGGCCGATCGACGTGGCGGCGACCTTGAACGATCTCGCCCGCCTGCTGCGCCGTTCCTTGCCCAGCTCCATTGAGATCGTGGTTCAAATCAAGGACGCGCCACGGCCCACGCGCGTCGATCGCAGCCAGCTCGAGAACGCCTTGCTCAATCTGGCGCTCAACGCGCGCGATGCCATGAACGGCAGCGGGCGCATCCTCTATGCCGTTGGCGAGGAGCGACTGGAGGCCGAGCGTGCGGCGGAGCTCGAGCTTCAGCCGGGAGACTACGTGCGCATCGATGTCGAGGACGACGGCATGGGCATGAGCGAGGTGACGCGCCAGCGCGCCTTCGAGCCCTTCTACACCACCAAGACATTCGGTGCCGGCAACGGCTTGGGTCTCAGCACCGTCTACGGCTTTGCCCGTCATGCCTCGGGCACCGTGGCCCTGCGCTCACAGCCGGGCGATGGGTGCTGCATCACTCTCTATCTGCCGTGCGCCGATAGGGCCGGGACGGATAGCGCGCCGGACGAGGCGTTCGAGGACCCGGATGCGACGCCTTTGGCGGAGGGGCAGGGTGAGCTGGTGCTTCTGGTGGAGGACGATGCCGCCGTGCGTGCCGTGGTGCGCCGCCAGCTCATCGATCTCGGCTTCAGCGTCTTGGAAGCCGAGGATGCTGAGGAAGCGCTCGAGATGATCCGCTCGATCGGCGAGATCCGCTATCTCGTCTCGGACATTATCATGCCCGGCGAGATGAACGGCATCGCTTTGGCCAGGCAAGCCAAGTCCATCACGCCCACCATCAAGGTCGGCCTGATCAGCGGTTTCGCCCAGGGCCAGGACCGGGAGGCGCTGGCAGGCTGTCCTTTCCCGGTCTTGCCCAAGCCCTTCGCGACGGAGGCCCTGGCCGGTCTCATCGGGCGCTCGGCCTGACAAGGATGGAGAGCGCCAGCGAGCCAATCTCGCCACCGTTGCCCATGAGCAAGACCATTGCCATCGTCGAAGATGAGCGGCCGATCGCGGAGATGATCGCTCGCACGCTTGAGGAACACGGCTTCCGCACCAAGAGCTACAGCTCGGGCGGCGCCTTCCTCGCCACGTTGCGGCAGGAGGCGCCGAGCCTTTGTCTGCTCGACCTTGGACTCCCGGACGGCGACGGCATGAACCTCTTGCGGCGCATTCGCGAGCAGGCGGACACACCGGTCATCATCCTCTCGGCCCGGCAGCATCCTTCCGACCGCATCGTGGGCTTGGAGCTTGGCGCCGACGACTATGTGATCAAGCCCTTCGACCCGCGCGAGGTGGTGGCGCGCGTGCGCTCCGTCCTGCGGCGCTTCGAAGGCGAAAGCTCGGGCGAAGCGCCGGTCGCGGCCGTCGCGCGCTTTGCCGGCTGGCGCTTCGATGCCGGCAGCATGACCCTGACGTCGCCGCAGGGTGCCGATGTGGAGCTCAGTGCCGCCGAGGCACGCCTGCTGCAGGCCTTCCTGGAGGCGCCGCAGAGGGTGCTGACGCGGGACTTTCTTCTGACCAAGGCCGGGAGCGAGGAGAGCTTCGACCGAGCGATCGACGTGCGCATCTCCCGGCTGCGCAAGAAGCTGCAGGCTGATGAGGGGAAGAAGGGTCTGATCCGGACAGTCTACGGCGCGGGCTATCTCTTTGCCTCGACCGTCGAATGGACTCCTTCTTAGTTGGCGAATGATGACGCCGAAGGGGGTGGTGCCGCGCCGAGGCCTATGCTGTTGTATCCGCGAAACAAATACTTAATCCGTCGAGACTGGTGTGCTGCATGAAGGGGCACTAGGCTCCACGGCGAAGATAGGCAAGGCAGCCCCGCGCCATGACCGAAAGCATCCTGGTTCTCAACGCCGGGTCCTCCAGCATCAAGTTCCAGCTTTTTGCCGTCGAGGGCGGAGCGCTCAAGCGTCGCTTCAAGGGGCAGATCGAGGGCATCGGCGCCCAGCCGCACTTCGTCGCCAAGGACGCCGAGGGGGCTGTGCTGATCGAGCAGTCCTACGGCCCGGACGAGGTCGCCGATGTGCCAAGCGCCATGGCTATCTTGAACCGCTGGCTGGAAGAGCGCCTGGCCGGGGCCCGGCCGATGGCCGTTGGCCACCGGGTGGTGCACGGTGGCCCCAACTTCGACGCACCGGTGATGGTGGACGAGGCCGTTCTTGCCGAACTCGAAAACTACGTGCCGCTGGCGCCGCTGCATCAGCCTAACAATTTGGCCCCCATCAAGGCCATCCGGGAGCGCTGGCCGGGCACGCCGCAGGTGGCTTGCTTCGACACCGCCTTTCACCGCGGTCATGGCGAGCTTGCCGACCGCTTCGCCATCCCCGAGTCGCTCTATGACGAGGGCGTGCGGCGCTACGGCTTTCACGGGCTGTCCTATGAGTACATTGCCCAGGCCTTGCCGCAGGTCGCGCCGGAGGTGGCGGACGGCCGGGTGATCGTCGCCCATCTCGGCAGCGGTGCCTCGCTCTGCGCGCTCAAGGCCGGTCGCAGCCTCGACAGCACCATGGGCTTCACCGCGCTCGACGGCCTGCCCATGGGCACCCGGCCGGGCGCGCTCGACTCCGGTGTCGTGCTCTACCTGATCGGCCACAAAGGAATGGACGCCGCAGAGCTCGAGCATCTGCTGTACCACGGCAGCGGCCTCAAGGGCCTGTCGGGCGTCAGCAACGACGTGCGCGACCTGCTTGCCAGCGAAGCGCCCGGCGCCAAGCGGGCCCTGGACTTCTTCGCCTACCGCACGGCCAAGGAGATGGGGGCGCTGGCTTCGGTCCTCGGTGGCCTCGACGCCATCGTCTTCACTGCCGGCATCGGCGAGAACGCGCCGGAGATCCGCGAGAGCATCTGCGGGCGCATGGCTTGGCTCGGCGTGACCCTCGACGAGGCCGCCAATGCACAGGGGGCCACGCGCATCAGCCAAGGCGATAGCCGGCCGCTGGTCCTGGTGATTCCGACCGATGAGGAACGCATGATTGCCGAGCATACGCTCGACTGCACGGAGCTGCGCAGGGCGGGGTAAGGGGTTGTTGTTGCTTTAGAAAATCGCGCTGTCTAGATTAATACTTACTTTTAGTACGTGTTTTTGGCGTACTTTTTGTGAGAGCTGGACGATGCAGGGAGGAGCGGCGGCGTCATGAAGCTTCGGTTTCCCAGTGCCTACACAATCCTCTTCGGCCTGATCATCCTGGTGGCGATCGCCACCTGGTTCGTCCCTGCGGGCGAGTACGACCGTGTCTTCAACGAAGCGTTGGACCGGGACGTGCCGGTTCCCGGCACCTACCAGGAGGTGGAGCCCAACCCGCAGGGCTTCTTCGACGTGGTGCTGGCACCCATTGCCGGCTTCTATGACCCGGGCACCTACGAGGCGAGCGCCATCGACGTGGCGCTCTTCGTTTTGGTGATCGGGGGCTTTCTCGGCATCGTCACCAAGACCGGGGCCATCGACGCCGGCATCGAACGGGCCATGACCGGTCTCAAGGGGCGCGAGAAGTGGATGATCCCCATCCTCATGGCGCTCTTCGCCGCCGGCGGCACGGTCTACGGCATGGCCGAGGAGTCCTTGGCCTTCTACACGCTCATCATCCCGGTGATGATCGCGGCGCGCTACGACGCGGTGACGGGTGTGGCCATCATCATGCTCGGCGCCGGCGTCGGAACCTTGGGCTCGACCGTCAACCCCTTTGCCACCGTGATTGCCGCCGATGCGGCGGGCATCCCCTTCACCGACGGCATCGTTCTGCGCTTCGTCATTCTCATTCTCTGTTGGCTCGCCTGCGTCATCTACGTGATGCGCTATGCCGAAAGGGTGCGGCAGAACCCGGAGCTCTCCATCGTCGCCGATCGGCGCGAATCCAACGAGGCGCACTTCCTGAAGGGGCGGTCCGTGGGCGATGCGCCCGAGCATCTGGAGTTCACGCCCATTCGAAAGATCGTGCTGATCCTCTTCGCGCTGAGCTTCGGGATCATGATCTGGGGTGTCTCCGCCGGCGGCTGGTGGATGGCGGAGATGACGGGCCTGTTCCTGGTTGCCGCCATCGTCGTCGGCGTGATCGCCCGCATGAGCGAGGAGGATTTCACCAACACCTTCGTCGACGGTGCCCGCGACCTGCTTGGCGTCGCGCTCGTCATCGGCATCGCCCGCGGCATCGTGGTGGTGATGGACGCCGGCAAGATGACCGACACCATCCTCTTCTGGGCCGAAGGCGCGGTCAGCGGCCTGTCGCCCATTGCCTTCATCAACGCCATGTTCGGCATCGAGGTCGGCTTGTCCTTCTTCGTGCCGTCGTCCTCGGGCCTTGCCGTTCTGACCATGCCGATCATGGCACCGCTGGCTGACTTCGCCGACGTGCAGCGCCATCTGGTGGTGACGGCCTATCAGTCGGCGAGCGGCCTGGTGAATCTGATCAACCCGACCTTTGCCGTCGTCATGGGCGGCTTGGCGCTCGGGCGGGTACCCTACGAGCGCTGGCTCAAGTTCATGTGGCCGCTGCTGCTCATTCTTGCGGCGATCATCATGGTTTCGATCAGCGTCGGGACCATGCTCGGATGAGTTGTGCGACCACGCGATCTGTCTTGAAGGGAGGGACGGCTCAATGACGTTCGGAGTGCATTCGGAGATCGGCAAGCTGCGCAAGGTTCTGATCGCGCGGCCGTCCTTGGCGCACGAGCGGCTGACGCCGGGCAACTGCCACGATCTTCTGTTCGACGATGTCATCTGGGTGCACCAGGCACGGGTCGACCACGACGACTTCCGCCTGAAAATGAAGGCGCGGGACGTGCAGGTCTATGATCTGCAGGACCTTTTGGCCGAAACCTTCGAGAAGTCGCCGGACGCCCGTGCCTTCGTGCTCGACCGCCGCATCACGCCGAACTACGTCGGGCCACTTCTGTCACGGATGATGCGCCCCTGGCTCGAGGAGATGGACCCGGCTACGCTGGCCCGCCATCTGCTCGGCGGCATTGTCGTCTCCGACCTGCCGAAAGAGGAGGTGACTCAATCGCTGCAGGAGGCCATGGCCGGCAGCGAGTTCCTGGTGGCGCCCGTGCCCAATGCCCTGTTCCAGCGGGATCCCTCCTGCTGGATCTACGGCGGCGTCACCTGCAACCCGATGTTCTGGCCGGCGCGCAAGCCCGAGACGCTCTTTCAACGCACGGTCTACAAGTTCCACCCCATGTTCAAAGAGGACGACTTCAAGATCTGGTGGGGCGACAGCGACGAGGACTTCGGCCACGCCAGCATGGAGGGCGGCGATGTCATGCCGATCGGCAAGGGCGTCGTGCTGGTCGGCATGGGAGAGCGGACCACCCGCCAAGCGGTCATGCAGCTTGCCGAGCGGCTCTTCGCCGCCAACGCCGTCGAGCGGGTGATCGCCTGCGCCATGCCCAAGAGCCGCGCCGCAATGCATCTGGATACGGTCTTCTCCTGCCTCGACCATGACAAGGTGACGGCCTTCAAGGAGGTGGTCGATCAGATCACCTGTTTCACGCTGTCACCGGACGAGAAGTTCGGCATCGCCGTCCACAAGGAACGCGCGCACCTTTTCGATCTCTATAAAGAAGCCCTCGGCTTACCGGACCTGCTGGTGATCGGCACCGGCGGCAACGAGTTCCAGCAGGAGCGCGAGCAGTGGGACGACGGCAACAATGTCGTCGCCATAGAGCCCGGCGTGGTCGTCGGCTACGCCCGCAATACCCATACCAACACCCTGTTGCGCAAGGCCGGGGTCGAGGTCATCACCATCAGTGGCCAAGAGCTTGGCCGCGGTCGTGGCGGTGGCCACTGCATGACCTGCCCTCTCTTGCGCGACCCTGCTTACTGACGTCACGCTTTACACGCTAGACTAGCCTCAGGGAGACGTTTCATGGCGTTCAATCTGAAAGGGCGCAGCTTTCTCAAGCTGCTCGATTTCAATCAGCGGGAGGTCCGCTTCCTGCTCGACCTGTCGCGCGATCTGAAGCGCGCCAAGTATGCCGGGACCGAGCAGCAGCACCTCAAAGGCAAGAACATCTGCCTGATCTTCGAGAAGACCTCGACCCGAACCATGTGCGCCTTTGAGGTCGCCGCCATGGACCAGGGGGCCGGCGTGACCTACCTCGGCCCCTCCGGCTCGCAGATCGGCCACAAGGAGTCCATGAAGGACACGGCGCGGGTCCTGGGCCGCATGTACGACGCCATCGAGTACCGCGGTTTCGGCCAAGCGGTGGTCGAGGAACTGTCGCAGTATGCCGGCGTGCCGGTGTTCAACGGCCTGACCGACGAATTCCATCCGACCCAGATGCTGGCCGACCTGCAAACCATGCTCGAGCACAGCGACAAGCCGCTCACCAGTATCTCCTATGCCTTCGTCGGCGATGCCCGCAGCAACATGGGGCACTCGCTGATGATCGCCGGCTGCTTGATGGGCATGGATGTTCGAATTGCCGCGCCGAAATCGCTGTGGCCGACCGAGGAGTTCGAGGGGCCGGCACGGGAGCTGGCGGAAACCTACGGCGCCCGCCTCACAATCACCGATGACCCTCAGGAAGCCGTAGCCGGTTGCGACTTCATCCACACCGACGTCTGGGTGTCGATGGGAGAGCCGGCCGAGGTCTGGCAGGAGCGCATCAAGCTGCTCACGCCCTACCAGGTCAACAAGGCGCTGATGAAGGCCTCGGGCACCCCCACGACCAAGTTCATGCATTGCCTGCCGGCCTTTCACAATCGGGAGACCAAGGTCGGCGAGGATATGTACGAGAAGTTCGGCATCGCCGAGATGGAGGTCACCGACGAGGTTTTCGAGTCGCCGGCCGGCATTCAGTTCGAGCAGGCGGAGAACCGCATGCACACCATCAAGGCGGTGTTGGTCGCCACCATGGGAAGCTGAGCCATGCGGGTCGTCGTCGCCCTGGGCGGCAATGCCTTGCTGCGCCGCGGCCAGGCTCTGACCGCTGAAAACCAGCGAGAGAACATTCGTGTCGCCGCCGAGGTGATGGCGCCGATCGCGAAGGAGCACGAGCTGGTCGTGTCCCACGGCAACGGCCCGCAGGTCGGCCTGCTGGCCTTGCAGGGCGCTGCCTACAAACCCGACGAAGCCTATCCGCTCGATGTCTTGGGGGCCGAAACCGAAGGCATGATCGGCTACATGATCGAGCAGGAGATGGGGAACCTGCTGCCGCAAGAGGTTCCCTTTGCCACCATCCTGACGATGATCGAGGTGGACGGCGCCGACCCAGCCTTTCAGCAGCCGACCAAGTTCATCGGGCCGGTCTACGACCAGGCAGACGCCGAGCGCCTGGCTGCGGAGAAGGGCTGGGCCATCAAGCAGGACGGCGACAAGTGGCGGCGCGTCGTGCCTTCGCCAGCGCCGAAGCGGATCTTCGAGATCCGTCCGATCAAATGGCTGCTGGAGAAGGGCACCATCGTGATCTGCGCCGGCGGCGGCGGAATTCCGACGGTCTATGACAAAAACAGGACGCTGCACGGTGTCGAGGCGGTGATCGACAAGGATTTCGCCAGTGAGTTGTTGGCGCGAGAGCTCGATGCAGACCTTTTCATAATGGCGACGGACGCCGATGCGGTGTATCTCGATTGGGGAACGCCGCAAGCCCGCGGCATAAAGCGCGCTGCGCCGAGGGAGCTGAGCAAGTACAGCTTTCCGGCGGGCTCGATGGGGCCGAAAGTCGAAGCGGCCTGCAGTTTCGCCGAAACGACGGGCAAAGCGGCCGCAATCGGGGCCTTGGCCGATCTGCAGGGTATTGTGATGGGAACGGCAGGCACTACTGTTCATAACGGAGCGACCGAGATGGCGCTCTATCAGGTGACCTGACGCAGGGGCGGAAGGGGGTAAGGCGACGATGTCACGGGAGCTGGTTCGCTACTCCAGGGTGCTGGAGATCGTCGGCGATATCCTGAAAGTCCAGGTGCCGGAATCTGCGGCCGGGGACGGCGCTGCCGCCCGCTTCGGCGATCTGGCGGTGCTGGAGTTGCTGGATGGCAGCCGGTCTCTGGCCCAGGTCATCAAGATCGAGCGCGACCGGGTGTCCCTGCAGGTCTTTACCGGCACCAAGGGCATCTCGACCGGTGCCACGGTGACCTTCCTAGGCCACCCCATGCAGGTGATCTATTCTCCCAACATCCTGGGCCGCGTGTTCGACGGCACCGGCACGCCGATCGACAGCGGGCCGGATCTCATGATGGACCCCAAGGTCGACATCGGCGGGCCGACGGTGAACCCCTGCGAGCGCATCGTACCCAAGCGCATGATCCGCACCGACGTGCCGATGATCGACATCTTCAACTCGCTGGTGGAAAGCCAGAAGATCCCGATCTTCTCGGTCTCGGGCGAGCCCTTCAATCCGCTCCTGGCCCGCATCGGCATTCAGGCGGATGCGGACATTGTCGTGTTCGGCGGCCTCGGCCTGATCTTCGACGACTACTACACCTTCCGGAAGACCTTCGAGGATGCCGGCGTCTTTTCGCGCACGGTGATGTTCGTCAATCAGGCCTCCGACCCCATCGTCGAGCGGCTCCTGGTACCCGACATGGCGCTGGCCGTGGCCGAGCGCTTCGCGGTGGAAGAGGGAAAACGGGTCCTGGTGCTGATGAGCGACATGACCGCCTATGCCGACGCCTTGAAGGAGGTCGGCATCGCCATGGAGCGGGTGCCCTCGAACCGGGGCTACATGGGCGATCTCTATTCGCAGCTCGCCCGCCGCTACGAGAAGGCCTGCGACTATGCCAAGGGCGGCTCGGTCACCGTCCTCACCGTCACCACCATGCCGGGCGACGACGTCACGCACCCGGTGCCCGACAACACCGGCTACATCACCGAGGGCCAGTTCTATCTGCACGACGGCGTGCTGGATCCCTTCGGTTCGCTGTCCCGCCTGAAGCAGAACGTCATCGGCAAGGTCACGCGCGAGGACCACGGGCAGATCATGAACACGATGATCCGCTTCTTCTCGCAGGCGCAGGAGGCGGACAAGAAGCAGCAGATGGCCTTCGAGCTGACCGAGTTCGACCGCAAGCTGATCGAGTTCGGCCGGCTGTTCCGCGAGCG
>JANQIA010000187.1 GCA_028282405.1 Rhodovibrionaceae bacterium | reverse complement strand
AGTAATACCAAGCTGCGATGAGAGAAGCTCATCGCAGCGTGGCAAGCGCGACTGCGCGTCCGCAGCGAAGCGAGGAAAGCCTGCGTGGCGTTTGAACGCCATACAGGCCGCGATGAGGCCTACGCATCGCGGCCTGGTACAATAAAGCGCCCGACAACGGCCGGCACGCCGTTTCAGGTCTAGTCGGTTCAATAAGGTCGGAGAGCGTTGAGGAAAATCGGGCGGTCAGGACCCCCACAGCCTGACCGCCCAGCACCTATACGGGGTGTGTCTCTGTCGCGCGCGCGATCGCGGGTGGCAGCGCGCCAATCGCCGTTGTTCCTCTGGGCTCGATTAACCAAAAAGCAAGAACGATGCCAAACTCACAGTGTTGCGTCATATCAATAGGTTAGCTGGAACGGCCCCAATCAATTAGAACGCGCGTTGTAAAATATACCGACGGTTTTTGGCGGAATCCCGGGATTCTCGGAAAAACTGTAAAGTTTACCGACAGTGTTAACGCGGGCTGCCTGGGCCCGGGCGGCGGGACTGCCCGCCGGTCGGCGAAAAAAAGTGGCGGCCGGGCCTTCGCCCGACCGCCGCAGGGACACGGGGTCTGTTCTATCCGGCGCCGACGCGCGCCCGGCTCACGAGGTGATCTCGATGGCGACCGCCGCCGAGTCGTTGGCGTGCAGGAAGCCCCAGTCGTCGCCGTCGGTCAGCTTGTTCTGGATCACCAGATAGATCGTGAAAGCGCACTTGGTCCGGCTCGGGTTCGTCGCCGTGTCGAGCATCTGGGCGTAGGTGTTGCTGCCGCTGATCCCGACCGGCGCGGCGAGCGGCGGCCCGCCGGCATTGGTCGAGGTATAGGGCTGCAGCTCGCCCGACCCGCCGGAGAGCCCGCGCCGCCAAGTGATCCGGTGGCGGTACTGGAAGAGCTCGTTCTCGTGGAAGGCCCGGTAGCCGACGCTGAAGGTGCTGCCGGCATCGCCCTCGAAGAAGAGGCACTCGTCGTTGAACTGGAGGCCGTCCTTCCGCAGGTCCTCGATCTTGGCGTAGACCGGCCGGTTGTCCCACCAGAAGAGGTGGGTCAGGGCGCCGAAGGGCACGTTGTCGGTCGCTCCCGTCTCCTGGAAGCGGCGGCGGAAGGTGAAGGCGGCGTCCGTCTCCGCCCCGCCCAGGCCGGAGGCCGGCGTGCCGCTGGGCCGCAGGCGCTGGCCGGCGTCATCGAAGATCTCGATGGTCACCAGGTGGCGCCTGGTCGGGTCGCTCCAACGCGCATCGTTGGTGTCCAGGAAGCCGTGATACTGGCCGTCCAGCCACTCGGTCGTCGGATTGGTGTCGTAAGGGATGAGGTAGAGCCCGGTCTGTCCGCCCACGGTCTTGGGGCCGAGGGTCACCGGCACGATGTCGACCCCGCCGCCCCCGTCGGGCACCGCCTTGTTCCAGGAGAGGCCCGCGGTGAGATAGTCGGTGCCGCCGACCGCGTTGCCGAAGGCGTCCGCCTCGGTGACGCCGATGCGGTAGTACTTGGCGCCGACGTCCTGCATCCCTTCCGAGATGGTGTAGTTGAGCTTCAGGGTCCCGCCCCAGTTGCGCTCGGTGACGCCGGCGGGTGCGGTGCCGGCATCGGGGAAGACCAGGCCGCTGGTCAGGGCCGGCGGCACCACCGAAAGCGCGCCGTCCGCATCGGGCGTGATCAGCTCATGCGCGCCCGTATCGGCGATGGCGTTCAGGAAGACGAAGTTGCCCGCCGGATTGACGCGGCAGCCGTAGGCCAAGGGGCTGTAGGTCGTCAGCGTCGGGTCGTCGTCGTAGCCGTGCCAATCGTTGGCAGATAGTCCATCGTAGACGACGACCATCAGGTGCCCAAGCGGCTGCTTGACGACATAGGCGTACTCCCGGTGGCAGCCGACCCGCAAGAGCGTCGGAAACTCTGTCCAGCAGATGTTGAAGCGACCATCCACCGTCAGGTTCCCCTCGGCGACCTTGACCGGTGCGCTGCAGGAATAGCCGCGGCAGAAGAGGTAGGGCCGGGCGTTGATGTACTCCGGCAGCAAATCCGGCGGCAGTGCGCGGATGGCCGCCAGGTCCTCGCCGGCGCGCAGAGCCATCTGGTCGAGCGCTCCCTCTTTGAAGAAGGGGCCGAGATCGATGGGAACCGGGTCTGGGCCAGGGCCAGGAAGCGGCCCGGGGCGCGGAGTCGGCCGCGGGTCCGGGAAGGGTCCGGGCCAGGGATCCGGGATCGGCTCCGGGATCCTGTTCACCAACTCTTCCAACCTCTGGAGCAGCTCCTCGAGCCGCGGATCGTAGACGATCCAGGGATCGCAGCAACATGTCCGGCGATAGACCTCGACGACACCGTCGCAGATCGGCTTGCAGAGGGTCGGCCAGGCGATCAGCTCGTCGATGGAGGAGAAGGGCGAGACCCGGCGCACCGCCGGCTCGTCGATCGCCCGGCTGGCGATCGACGAGGAGGCCGCGAGGCTCGCCCGGCTGACCGAGCGGGCGATTGGGCGGGCGGCCAGCACCGTCAGATCGTCGAACCACCAGGGGCTGCGCCGGCAAACCCGCACCCGTCCGGTCACGCAGTGCGTCACCAGTAGCCAGGCAATCCAACGCTGCCGCGCGACATCGAGCACGCCCGCTTCGAGCGACTTGGCGAAGACATCGCGCCTGAGGTTCAGGCCCACCTCGGAGAGGCAGTCGAGATCGGCCTCCTTGGGGCCGAGCCGGACGGTCTCGGCGGCCGCCAGCAGCCTTTGGTCGAGCTTGACCTGGCCGTCCTCGGCGATCTCGGAGCGGCCGAGCAGCTTACGGCCGACCCAGAAAGAGAGGTCGAGCGTCGGCCGCGCGTCGTCGGCCTCGAACGCGTTCAAACGAATGCGGAAGGGGCCGTCACCGCCCCCCTTGGGCTTACGGGATTTCGCAACCATACGACGTCTCCTGTTCAATGAATGATTGGAACAGAAGCCACTGGCTGATGTGCGGCCCGACTTTTTATGATTTAAAACAGCAACTTATCGTAATGCGCCACGTGGCTTCATAGGAAACCAGGGAAATGTGCCGTCGCGCTGATGTCGGGCCATCGGCAAGTCTGCCGGCTTGCCGTTTTCCGCCGCAACGGCCCGCGGCCTTTGGCGCTAAAATATCACAGCTTCTATGGGTCTAAATTGCGAACCACCAGTCGCTGATCGTTAAACGGGCGGAAACGGCGCGAGCTCTGCGGAATTCCCCGGCCCTTCCCCCTTGCCGGCGGCAATGCTATAGCGCGAGACGCCGTAGACGGCACCGACCATGGATCGGCCCCGTAGCTCAGCTGGATAGAGCGGCAGATTCCTAATCTGTAGGTCGCAGGTTCGAATCCTGCCGGGGTCACCAGCCTTCGCAGCTTATCGAGCGAAGCGAGGTTAGCGAGAAGGC
>JANQIA010000151.1 GCA_028282405.1 Rhodovibrionaceae bacterium | reverse complement strand
TGTCAACGCCGCGTGAATTATCCCCAGAAGTGGCGCGCGAATTTTCCCCACATTGAATGAAGGGTTATGGGTTTGGCTGTTGATCGGGGTTCCTGTTTTTGGGTGGTCGGCCCCTTCGTTTCGGCGCCGTCGGGGGCGGTGATGTGGACGGTCGGGCCAGGGTGTTTTCCGGGATCAGTCCGGCGTGCTGGCGCAGGCGGTAGCTGGCGCCTTCGATCTGGATGACGACGGCATGGTGGAGCAGGCGGTCGAGCAGCGCGGTGGCGACGACGGGATCACCGAAGACGTCGCCCCACTCGGCGAAGCCCCGGTTGGAGGTCAGGATCATGGCGCCGCGCTCGTAGCGGGCGTTGACGAGCTGGAAGAAGAGGTTGCCGCCGCCGGGGATGACGGGCAGATAGCCGATCTCGTCCACGATCAGTAGCGCCGGCCGGCAGAGGAAGCGGATGCGCTCGCGCAGGGTGCCCTCGCGCTCGGCCTTGGCGAGGGCGGCGACGATCTCGGCCAGGGTGGCGAAGGAGACGCTGCGGCCGGCCTTGACCGCCTCGACGCCCAGCGCCAGGGCGAGATGGCTCTTGCCGGTGCCCGGCGGGCCGAGCAGATGCACCACCTCATGGCGGTCGATGAACTCGAGTTGCGCCAGGGTGAGGATGCGATTGCGGTCGAGCGACGGCTGAAAGGAGAAGTCGAAGTCGGCCAGGGTCTTGACCGTGGTCAGCCGGGCCATTTGTAGGGCTGCTTTCACGCGGCGTCCCTCGCGGCCGGTGTATTCCTCGGCCAGCAGGGCGTCGAGCGCCTCCAGCGGGGCGAGTTCACCGCGCTCCAGCTGGCGGATGGTGTGGTCGAGGATCTCCAGGGCGCGCGGCATCTTCAGGCCGACCAGGTGGCGCCGCAGGCTGTCGACGGTGGAGGCGGCACCGGTGGTGGTGACGGTGGTGGTCATGGCCGCGCCTCCTCGGCCAATCGGCGCCCGACCTCGGCATAGACGTCGAGCGGACGGCGCGGCACGCGGCTGCCCTCGATAGTGATCGGCTCGGGCGGCGGGTCGCGCGGGGTCTGGCTGTTGGGCGGCGGTGGCGCCGTGCGGTGGCCATCGGCAATGCGACGCAGCCCCCGGCCGTCGAGCACGGGATGGCTGGCGATCAGCGCGTCGTCCTCGAAGATGCGGATCTCGTCGGCGAGAACATGGACCTCGACGGCGCGCCGCCGGGTGCAGTCGGGGACGCTGTAGAGATTGCCACCGACGGAGACCATACCGTCGCGCGTGACGCGCCGCTCCAGGCTCAGCACGGCGCGGAAGGGGCCGGCCGGCAGGGGCTTCAGGGACGGTTGTTCCTCGGCGAAGTGCTCCGCCACGATGCGGTGCGTGGTGGCATGGCACCGCGCGTTGGCCACCTCGTCGCGCCACTGCTCGAACTGGCGGTTCAGGTCCTCGAGGCTGCGGAAGCTGCGGCCCAGGAAGAAGTCCTGGCGGACATAGCGGAACGGCCGCTCGACCTTGCCCTTGGTCTTGGCACGATAGGGGCGGCAGGCCTTGGGCACGAAGCCGTGGTGGGCGGCGAAGGCCAGCAGGGTCTTGTTGTAGACGATGCCCTCGTCGCCGTCGCCCTGGACGACCGTCTTCATGCGGTCGAAGAGCACCTGCTCGGGGACCCCGCCGACGGCGGTGAAGGCGGCGGCGAGGCAGCGCAGCACCGTCTGCAGGTCCTGGTGCGGGACGAAGCGGCCCCACAGGAAGCGGCTGTGGCCGAGGACGAAGGAGAACAGCCACAGCACGCGCTCCGTTCCCGGTTCATCGGTGAAGGTGGTGCGGAAGTGGGCGAAATCGACCTGGGCCTGACGGCCCGCCGGGGTCTCGAACCGGCGCTCGAAAGTGGGGCTGGCGGCGGGTCGGACGCCGCGCACATAGGTCTTCACGGCGGTGTAGCCACCAGTGTAGCCGAGCTCGCGGATCTCGCGCAGCAGCCGCTTGGCCGTCAGCTCCGGCACGGCCTGGACGCGCTGGTGCAGGTAGTCCTGCCAAGGGGCAATGATGGGGTCCCTGGGCGGTCGTGATGAGTAGACGGGCGCCTCCAGCCCGCGTGCGATGCATCGGCGCACCGTCTTGCGGTCCAGCCCGGTGCGCCGGGCAATGGCCGACAAGCTCAGGCCCTGCCGGTGAAGATCAAGGATCATGACAACGTCCCCAAGTGTGACCACCGCGCCCTCCGCCCCCTCTGTTGGAGAGGGGGATCTGGGAGGCGCGGTGTTCGCGTAAACCTGGGGGAGTGCCCCCAGGTTTACGCGAAGGTTGCGTCAGGGTGGGGAATTTTCAACCTAAATTCCTCAGTTGCCGGCGCACCTGTGCCACCAGTTGGCAAGATTTTCGACCTGGAGTTTCGGGTTGGGCTCAGGCTGGGAGCATCCCCGGCGGGGGTCTTGGGGTTCGTCCGT
>JANQIA010000141.1 GCA_028282405.1 Rhodovibrionaceae bacterium | reverse complement strand
TGGGGGCGAGTCAAGACCCCGACGACCTTGACAAGGCTCGTCCCTATCGGCGGCGGCACCGGCGCCATCACCCCCTTTGGCGCCGGTGTTGCCTTTTCTCGCGGCGCAAGCCTTTGGCACCGTCCGGCGCGCGCACTGTCGCGACCTCAGCAACAGTCTCTCTGGTGGCTGCCGCAATCAGTCCTTGTGGCTCATAATCGCGGTCCCGACCACCAGACTACCGAAAGTGACGGAAAAGAAAACGAACAGCAAGAGCAGTGCCTCGACCCAGGCGTCGGCCTGCCCGATCAGTGTGGTGATGCCGAACATGTCCGTCAGCAGGATTGCGATGACGAGAGCGCAGCCCAGCGCCACGCCGCAGAGGCTGTGAAAGGCAAGGAACTTCAGCAGTCTTGTCTCGGGCTTGCTAGGACCTCCAGCAGGCATCTCACTCACTCCGACGCTGCATCAACCGAGTCTCAGCTTATCATGGGTCCGCATCGCAAGTCAGTGCGGTGCTTTCGCCCGGCAACCGCTGTTCCGATGCTTGTTGAAATGTGAAATTGGGAGCAAACTCGCGATTGGAAGAGGGGGGACCGGTCAAGGGTCACAAGTGCTGGCCGACCGGTGTGTGCTGGAGAGGGGGCCATGTTCGATCTCGATCGTTTCATCGACGACTGTCGCCACGCGCGCGCAGAAGGCGACAACCATAAAGCCGTTCGTGAGGTCGTGGCGCGAGCCTGCTCCGCGCCGGAGGAAATGCTCCCTGCACTGGGCGTTCCGCAGCGCGGCGGCATCCAGAAGCTCTATCACGCCCCCGACCTTACGGTCATCAACGTCGTCTGGGGCCCGCGCATGACACTGCGTCCGCATAATCATGAGATGTGGGCCGTGATCGGAATCTATGGCGGCCGGGAAGACAATGTCTTCTGGCGGCGCTTGGACGGCGACAAGGAGGGGGCCATCGAAGCCGCGGGCGCCAAGGCGCTCTCCACCGGCGACGCCGTTCCGCTTGGGCAGGACATCATTCATTCGGTGACCAACCCGATCTCCAAGTTGACCGGTGCCATTCACGTTTATGGCGGCGACTTTTTTGGCGTTGGCCGCAGCGAGTGGGATCCCGAGTCGCTGCGCGAGGTACCATACGATATGGAGGAGACCTTGCGCCTGTTCGAGGACTCGAACCTGTTGCTCGACCGCGTGCAGAAGTGATGCGAGGCGATGCGCCGAGCGCAGAAGAGATTGAACCGGCAACGCTGTTGCCCGGGATGCCCGAGCGAGGCGTGCACACTGCGCTCTATCGTCTCTGGCTGAAGAAACGCGCCGCGGTATCGGCCGAGTGCCGGGGCGAGCTCCCGGGGAGAAGTGAGTTCGATCCCCTGGAAATGCCGGAGCTGTTGCCAAACCTCACGCTCTTCGATGTTGAGACCGCGCCGCTGCGTTTTCGCATTCGCTTGGTCGGTACCGCGATCGTGGCGGCCATCGGCAAGGACACGACGGGATTCTATCTCGACCAGCTTGACCGCATCGAAACCGTCGAGCGCCGCGCCCGCCAACTGGTGGAGAACAGGAGCCCCTACTTTCTCGCCGATCAGCCGCTGAGCTGGACCCATCGGGACTACAAGACCTATTCGGTGCTCGGATTGCCGCTGGCTGCGGACGGCAAGACGGTGGATATGCTGCTCTACTCTATGCTGTTCACCTGAGGGATGGCGGCCCCTCGACCAACGGGCCCGAGATCCGGTTGGCAAAGCGCTCTGCGTCCAGAACGGTTCAGAATCGCTTTACGTCGGGTTAACCATACCTGTCGTATTTCTGTCACATCGACGGCCGAAACAAGAAAGTCGGGCATCCGGCACGCGACCGGTGCCATCCGAGTTTTTGCCCTACCCTGTCGTCTTGAAGAGGAGGGGGTGTTATGGCGAGTTTCAAAGCCGCTGCTTTGGCAGTCTCCCTTGCGGTCGGCCTGACGACTGCTCCGCTCTGTTGGGCCGGTGAGGAGAGCAACTTCGCGCCCTACATGGTCGCCGGCACCGCCAAGGCTCTCGATGGCAATCACATCATGGTCGATGACATGGAGGTCAGACTGTGGGGCATCGTAGCGCCAGAGCGTAACACCTGGAGCGGTGCTGCCGCGGCGAACTTCCTGTCCGCATCGATCGACGGCAGCGATGTGCGCTGTCGCTTGACAGGCAAGCGCATCTACAAACGGCCAATCGCCGTCTGCTTCCTGCCGGATGGTCAGGACGTCAGCGCCATGATCGTGGCTGAGGGTCTTGCGTTGGATTGCCGGCGCATGAGCGGCGGTCGCTACGCGCACCTGGAAAGCAACAAGCGCCTACCCTACCCCAGCTACTGCATGTGAGCGTCGGAGGGCGGCCGCTGCAGCGCTAGTGGCAGCCTTGTGCTGAGACGACTTTGCTATCGCCGCAACCGCATGATATCTGCAGAGTATTGCGTCGAACGTTTGCGCCAAGGCTAGCGCTCGGTCGGGTGCGGCTGAATGCCAGCAGCGCCTATGTTCCTCGCCACACTCGCTGTCACGATTCCCGTTCGGCTCGGTCCTCGGTATGCTTCGCTTCGAAAACCTCAAGCTCGACTACGAGCCCTATCCCATTGGCGTTGCACACCCCGTGCTGAACGAACAGGACTATGCCGAGATGGTAGCGTCCTTTCCAGCCTTCGAGCAGCTCGAGGGTCGCGACCATATCGGCAAGCAGTACCTCCTGTCCGAGAGCGTGCGCGGTCCACTCTACCGAAAGATCGTATCGGCAACGCCGGTCTGGCAGAGGTTCCACGACTACATCAAAAGCGAAGCCTTCCTGGTCGAGCTGCTCGGCAGCCTCCGGGGGCAAGGCGTCGATCTCGAGCTCTCGCCGCGAGCGGTCAGCAGCTGGAAGCGGGTAAAGCTCGCCACCCGCACGCTGTTCTCCCGCCGACCGCCCAAGCATGTGCCGACCTTGAGCAGCCGCTTCGTCTTTGCGGCCATGCCGACGGACGGAGGCAACATTCGGCCGCATACCGACCACGCCGCCAAAGTGATCACGCTGGTCCTGCCCATGGTCGGGCCGGAAGGCTGGGACGATAGTGTGGGCGGCGGCACCAGCGTGGTTTGGCCCAGGGATAAGGCGCGCATCTACAATCAGCGAAACGTCAATTGCGAGTTCGAGGGCTTCGATACCCTGCGGACCTATCCCTTCGGTGCGAACCAGGCGTTGGTCTTCATTAAGACCTTCAACTCCTGGCATGCCGTTTGGCCGATGACCGGGAGCGATCCGAATGCGGTGCGCAAGACGGTCGTCATCAATGTGGAAGCTTACTGAAGCGCTTCAGACCTTCAGCCGGTCCTGCGCTCGTCCAACCAGTCGCGGAGCTGCATGGCCCAATAGGTGAGCTGGACCGCGGCTTGGCCGAGCCTGCCGCCGACCGGCTGGCGCGGGTAGGGGCGGAAGAGCTTCCAGCGATCGTCTTTCTCTGCGATAGCGCTGGCAATCAACTCTCCAGCCATAGCCGTGGTGTTCAAGCCATGCCCGCCGAAGCCGGTCGCCATCCAGAGGCCGTCCTGCGGCGGGCCATCTCCGTGGGCGTCTGCGCCGCAGGGTCCGATCAACGGCATCTTGTGCAGAGCATAGCCCATCAGGCCCGACCAGGCGTAGGCGAGCTGCAGCCGGCTGAGTGAGGGGTAGACGCTGCTGACGTCCTGCTTCAGCAGGCGTCCGAGTGCTTTCGGCTCTTCTCGTCGCGTGGTGATCCGCCCACCCCACAGCAGGCGATCGCGGTACAGGCGGTAGTAGTCGCCGGCCCGCCGCTCGTCGCTAATGGCATAGGGCAGGGAAATCGCCTGGCGTTCGTCTTCGCTGAGCGTGCGGCTGGCGATCATGTAGGTGGCGATCGGAAGAATAGCACGAGTCAGCGGCGAAAAGAGGTGCCCCTCGTATCCGCTGGTGCAGAAGACAAGCTCGCGGGCAGTGACGTAGCCACCGGCAGCGCAGCGTACGACATGGCGCCCGCCCTCGCGTTCCAGAGCCAAAGCCCGGGTGGCCTCATAGATCGCAACACCGGCCTGCTCGGCCTCGCGCGCCAGGGCAAGGGCGTAATTGAGCGGATGGATGTGAAACCCTTCCGGGTCTTGAAGGCCCTGGAAGTAGCGCTTGGTTTGCAGCGCCGCACGCACGCGATCGGTCGGCCAGTAGACCATCGCGTGCTCGAAATCCTTCTCCATGCGGTCGCGCATCCGTTTCGTGCGATCGGCACCGTCGATGCGCAGAACCGAAAGGCGGCCCTCGACGAGGCCGATGCCGGCCTCGGGCTCGGCAGCAACCCTTTGCCGGACATAGGCTGCTCCCTCTCGCGACAGGCGGTAGAGCGCGCGCGCATCTTCCAAGCCACTCTTGGCAGTGATTGCCGAGAGCCCTTCGGAATAGCCGGCGCTGACAAAGCCGCCATTGCGGCCGGAGGCGCCCCAGCCGATGCGATTGGCCTCCAGCAATACCGTTTCCTGGCCGCGGCGCTGCAGCTCGAGAGCCGTTGTCAGACCGGCAAGCCCGCCGCCGATAACGCAGACGTCGGCTTCAGTCGGGCGCGTAAGGCTGCCGCGCTCCGTCGCTTCATACCTCGTTGCGGCGTAGTAGCTCTGCGGGTAGGCCGCAGCCTGATGGTTGGGTTGCCGGGGCAGAGACTGCCGCCCCAGGGTGGGCAAATTGGTGGTTCCGGGCATGGCGCGATGGCTCAGGGAGACGTCCGTGGTGTCTCACCGCTGACAGGGCTTGGCAAGCAAGCGTTCGGCGGATAGCAGAGTTTCCGGGCGAGCGGCTGTACGCCGCGGCGCGGGCGTGCTAAGGGCCGCTCAACAACCCCGTGGAATTCCGGAGTGATACGCCTCATGGATGGGCCTCAAAAGCCTTGGGAAAGCCTCGCGCGCGTGACGAGCGAGACGGAGCTGGAGGCGCTCTATGGCGCGCCGGGGTCGACCGCCCTGGTGAAGGAGATCGACTACATCTCGGCGCACTATCGGGCCTTCATCGAGAAGTCGCCCTTCGCCATCCTGGCGACCAGCGGGCCGGAGGGGCTGGACTGCTCGCCTCGCGGCGACCCCCCAGGCTTTGTGCGCATCCTGGATGAGAAGACCTTGGCCCTGCCGGACCGCCGCGGCAATCGTCGCCTGGATAGCTTACGCAACATCGTGCGCGACCCGCGCGTCGCACTCATCTTTCTGATCCCCGGGATTGGCGAAACACTGCGGATCAACGGCCGAGCCGAACTGGTCGCCGATGAGGGCTTCTGCGCAGATTTCGCCATGAACGGCAAGGTGCCGCAGTCGGTCATTCTCATCACTGTCGAGAGAACCTATTTCCAGTGCAAGAAGGCCTTGGCCCGCTCGGGCCTTTGGACGTCTGAGGCCCAGGTGCCGCGCGATGCGCTGCCGAGCGCCGGTGAGATCCTCCAGGCCTTGATGGAGGAGCCGTTCGACGGCGGCGCCTATGACCGCGACTATCCGGACCGCATGGCGCGGACCATCTACTAGCCTGTCTCCGGCCTGACGATTCCAGGTGACAATCAGCAAAGAGCCATGAGCGCGATTTCCAGTCCCGTATACAGCCGCCAGTCCCCGAGCCAGCGCTATCAGGAGCTGCTGCGGCTGTACAAAGAGATGCACGATGACGGTGCCCGCATGAAGGGCAAGACCGCCGAAGACACCTTTCCCGGCAAGAGCATGCCACGCCATGCCGAGGCTATTCGTGAGCTGATCGATATGACCGCGGCGACCAGCCTGCTCGACTACGGCTGCGGCAAAGGTCAGCAATACCGCTGGCGCGATATCAAGCTGTCGGATGGCCAGGTTGTCGACAGCTTGATGTCCTATTGGGGCCATCCGGAGGTGGCGAAGTACGATCCCGGCTACGAGCCTTACAGTCGCCTGCCGGAAGGCAAGTTCGACGGCGTGGTCTGCACCGATGTATTAGAACATTGCCCGGAGGAGGACCTGCCTTGGATCCTCGATGAGCTCTTCGCCCACGCGCGGCGCTTCGTTTATGCCAACGTCGCGTGCTTTCCGGCCAAAAAGAGCTTGCCGAGTGGGGAGAATGCCCATGTCACGGTGCGTCCGCCCGCGTGGTGGGAGGGGTTGATCGTCGGCATCGCCCACCGGCATCCGGGCGTGCGCTATCGCATTCTGCTTGCAACGAAGCCGTTCTATCGCCGTTTCGCCAAGCGACTGGGCTTTCCCAAGACGTCCAAGCGCATCTTCGAGGGCATTGCGCGTTAGCGCTTCTGTTCCACGAGAGCGCGGATGCGTTGGCTGACATGCTCCAAATCATCCGGTGCCGATGTAGGCTTCGGGTCTGCCTCGACCCGCGAGGAAGCCCAGCCTTGGCTGATGACCCAACGGCGGAAATAGTCCAAGTCCCGATGGTAGCGCAGCCGCAGGCTCCGGTTGGCCCAGTCGCTGAGTCGCCGGTGCAGGGGCCCAAGCTGCCCCGCGCCGGGATGGAGGCCGTGAACCAGCCGCTGTGCCAACCGCTTCAGCCGCTTCATCCGGGTGAGCCTTTGCGGCAGCGGATAGACGCTGACAGCTTTGCCTAGGTGGATGATCTCAGAGATCATCGAAGGGCTATCGGCAGTCACCACGAAGCGGTCGCAGAGCGCCAGCAGGGCGAGATAGGGGTTCTCCGTCTGGCCACGACTCCAGCCGTGCAGGAAATCGTCGGGCCCAAGACCTGCTTCAATGCGCTGTAGGGCGCTTTCCGGTGTCCGCGGGCTTGTTGTGACGAAGAGCGTTCCGCCGAGGCGCTTCGCATCGGCCCGGCAGTCGGACATGAGCTTGTCGACGGTTGCATCGTCCATCACGAAAGGGGGCGTCGGCCCCCCGATCATCACGGCAATCCAAGGGCGCGGTCGTTGCTGGAAGCGCGGTAGCCAGCCGGCAGCGGCCTCGTCCAGGGCGCCTGCATCGTCTTTTCTGTGTAGGGGCAGCCTGAGACGCAGCACGTTGTCACGGTTCGGTACGGCGTGCTGTGGCGGCACCACGACGAGGTCGAAATCGTCGATGCCATAGGGCCGATTGAGTTGCACCAGCTTGGTGCGCCCGCCGGACTGTTGCTTGATCCAGCGGACCACTGGCTCCTGCTGCCAGCCGGCGCTGATCACCACGTCGGGCCAAGGCGGTTGAAGCAAGTGGCGGCAAGCCGGGTCTAGGCCGTCGCTGCTGGCCTCACAGGGTTTCTCCCGGATAGCGTCGGCCTTGGCGGTGAAGCGGAGCTGTTTGACCTCGTAAGGCCAGCCAAGAGAGCGGGCGATCACTTGGCTCTGACTGTCGTCGCCACGCTTGTCGCTGATCAGCACCCAGACGCGGGGTGTCGCCTGCGCCTGTTCCTCTATCTCGTCTGGGGCGGCCGACTTCATCCCGTCTTCCATCCCCCCAGAGCTATGGGGCATCGGCTGGTCGGTCACGGTGAGGGCTTGGGGCTCCATCGACATTCGCTGGTCCAGCGCCGGTCAGGGGTGAGCCAGCCGGCGGGGCGCCCGTCTTCCTAAGGAAGAGCCGGGACGCGACGGATAAGCTCCAAAGCGTCATGGCGCAAATGGTTGGAGGACATTTCCCGGCGTAGCTGCGCCTCGCTCACCTTGCCGCTGTCCAGGCACTCGCGCAGCAGGCCGAACACCAGATTCTCCTGGTTTTTGTCCGGATGCGGCTTGTAGCGGCCACGGGCAGGCAGGCCGCGCAGCAGATTGCGCAGGTTGCGCAGCCAAGCGAAATTGATGCCGAAAACGACCTTGTCGCTTTGATTGAAGTCTACGGGTAAACCCGTCTTCCAAGGCTGCGTCCGGCGCTTGGTGTTGTGCAGCATCTTGGTTTCCGGCGTCAGGGTGTCGAAATCGTTCCACTCGTCTTCCAGCGTCCCGATATTCGCTTCCGGCTCTCGGTTCAGGTTGACCCAATCGAGATAGTCCCAGCTACAGGTGAACATATCTCGAAAGGTCTCTTCCATGCGCCAGTGCGCAAGCTTGGCGCAGTCGAGCAGCATCACACTGGACGCGCGGTAGCGCACCGTGCCGTCTTCCCAAAACCGAGTGCGGCAGAGAAGCGCCTTGTCCTGCATATCCTTGTTGAGCAAATCCCAGACATCGGCGACAGCGAAGATGTCCGGGTCGATCACGACAGCGCGTCCCTGATACCCCATCAACTCAGGCGGCAGAAAGCGCAGCGGGGTGAAGGACTGTAGGTCCTGGTTGCGCCAAGTTCGCGGGTGACCGTCGAACAGGTAGCCCGTGCCTTCGTACTCTCGGAAGACCGGGATGTCCTCTTGGAGCATGATTCGAACATCGAAGGCATCGGCATGCCTGGAATTGCGTTTGAGCGCGTGCTCGCCGATCACGGCGCCGAGGTACTGGCGGCGATTGGCCTGGATAAAGACGCTTGGTTTCATGGACGCTTCGGAGATAGCCCAATAGTGAGGCGCACATAGCGCGTCACACAGCCATCTCCCTAGTGCAGAGAGGCGAGCCCTGTCAAGGAAAGGGCCTGCAGCGGAGCGTCGCATTCGACGCGTGGCAAGCGGCAGAAAAGCGAGCCCTCAAGTCTTGCTTTGCGACTTGCTTCGGATCGGCGCAATGCGGCGGCCGAGTGCGCGTGGATCGATGCTCGGCAAGCGTGACGCAGAGGGCCGGCTTGGGCCGGCGGGCACAGCCGTAATCGATGGGCCGGCTGCAGTTGGGCCCTCATGGCCGTCTTCCGCGTCCGTAGGCGCCGCGCGCAGTGGGCGTTCGGCCGTTGCATCGGCCGGTAGGCTAGGCGCATGCCTTCGGCCAACGTCCCGCGCCGGTGCCGGCGTCTCCGCCAAATGACGCATCGTCGGCTGGTTCGCTGGCCCCAGCTGCGCGGGCGCCGGCATGGCGGGCCGCGGCGCACCGCTCCCATTGGCGGACTGCGCGGCCTCGTTCCTGCCATCCGCCGGATGCGACTTATAGGGATTGATCGTGCCTTTTTGTCGGTACTTGACGACCTCGTGGACGACCTCGGGCGTGATGGCCTTCTGGTCGTCGGCATAGCCGTAGACCAGCGCCATCTCGCAGAGGGTGTTGATCAGCCGCGGGATGCCGTGGGCGTAGTGGTGGATGGCCTGGCAGGCCGCGTCGGTGAACAGCCCCGGGTCGCCGCCTGCGGTGGAAAGGCGGTGGCGGATGTAGTCGGTG
>JANQIA010000134.1 GCA_028282405.1 Rhodovibrionaceae bacterium | reverse complement strand
GACTTTTTACATTGGTGAAAAGATGACCTGCGAATGGGAATCGGGCGGGTTTGAGGGAAATGTGGACATTCTTTTCACTCAGGACGGTGGAACAAACTGGAGCGATCTTTCCCTTCAATATAACAATACCGGTAAATACGAGTATACACTTCCGGAAATAACCTCAGACGATTGCGGGATACTGGTCCGTTCATCGGACGATCACACCGTTTCCGACACGACGGAAACATTCAGTATCACCGGATTGCCATCAGCGGTCATTGTCAAACCCTCGCGCAACTCGAACATTTATGAGGGATGTAATGCGGGTCCTCGCCGCCGGCCAGCAGGCGCGCCAGCCAATAGAGCGCCGCATCGGCGTCCGAGCCGCGCAGCGACTTATGCAGCGCGCTGATCAGATTGTAGTGGCTCTCCTGCCCCTTGTCGTAGAGCGGCGCCCGGCGCTGCACCACCTCGGTCAGGCGCGCCGTGTCGAGCGGCGTATCGCCGTGCAGGGCGAAAAGCTCCTCCGCCATGTTCAAAAGGTAGCGTCCGTCGCCGTCCGCCATGGCCAGCAGCGCCTGCCGCGCCTCGGTCTCGAGCGGCAGGGCGCGGCCTTCGTGCGCTTCGGCACGGGAGAGGAGCTGCTCCAGGGCCGCTTCGTCGAGACGCTTCAGGACGTAAACCTGGGCGCGCGAGAGCAGCGCGGGGTTGAGCTCGAAGGAAGGATTCTCCGTCGTCGCACCGATCAGGATGACGGTGCCGTCCTCCACATGGGGCAGAAAGGCATCTTGCTGGGCGCGGTTGAAGCGGTGCACCTCGTCGATGAACAGCAGCGTCCCCTGCCCGGCCAAACGTCGCTCCTGAGCGCGGGCGAAAACCTTCCGGAGGTCGGCGACGCCGGAGAAGATCGCCGATAGCGGCTCGAAGGCGAGATCGACCTCTTCTGCCAGCAGGCGGGCAATAGTGGTCTTGCCGCAGCCCGGCGGTCCCCAGAGGATCATGGAGGCGAGACGCCGCTGGGCCCGCATGCGCCCGATCGGGCCTTCGGCGCCCAGCAGGTGGTCCTGCCCAACCACTTCGCCCAGGTTCTGTGGCCGCAAGGCATCGGCCAAGGGACGCGGCGCCGAAGCCTCGAAGAGGCCCGGGCTCCCTCCTCCGCGAGGCTGGCCGGCGCGTGTCATATGGGAGTTATGGGCGCGGCGCTCGGGGAGATCCAGAACTGCTAGGATTCAGAATGCCGAGCGCCGGTAAAGACGAAGCGGCCGTTGGACCAGTAGTTGACCAGCATGGCCAGGCCTGAGGCGATGCAGAGTGCAACCAGGGGCGTCAGGGTCGACGCGAAGAGCAGCAGCAACAGAGCATAAATGCCGTAGTTCAAGGCCGCTCCAGCCCCGTTGGCGACCATGTAGCGCAGCCATTCGCGCAGGGGATGGTCCGGCGAGGCGCCGAAGGTGAAGCTCCGGTTGAGCAGCCACGTGTAGGACATGGCGGCGACAACGGCGATCAGGCGGGCGGTAAAGGGGTCGAGCCCGGCGGCAAGGCCGGCCAACAGAACCAGTGCATCGATGACAAAGCCGCTGGCGCCGACCAGCGCGAAGCGCGAGAAGCGCGAGGCCAGGACATAGCGGCTTAGCCGCTCCACGACTGCGATTCCCTTTGGGTCTCGGCCGCCGCGTTTGCCGGCAACGCCTCGGCCGGCTCCGTGACAACCGGCAGCCCGCTCGCGAGATAGAGCACCCGCTTCACCTCGCTGCGACCACGGGTGACCCCATCCAGGATGAAGCCGCAAGCAAAGCTGAAGAAGGACAGCAGCATCAGGCCCATGGACAGGATTGCGGTCGGAAAGCGCGGCACCAATCCGGTCTCGAAGTACTCGACCAGCACGGGATAGATGAGTCCGAGCGACAGCAGCGCGCAGCCGGCCCCCACCGCGCCGAACAGCGGCAAGGGCCGCACCTCCTTGAGCAGCAGGAAGATCATCCAGAGAATGCGTGCGCCGTCGCGAAAGGTGTTCAGCTTGCTGGTCGAGCCCTCAGGGCGCACCCGATAGGCGACTTCCTGCTCGCGCACGGGGAGCCGGAGCTGCAGCGCATGGATGCTGAGCTCGGTTTCGATCTCGAACCCGCCGGAGACGGCCGGGAAGGACTTGACGAAGCGTCGCGAGAAGACGCGGTAGCCCGAGAAGATATCGGTGAAGCCTTTGCCGAAGAGCGAGCGCACCACCGTGTTGAAGAGTCGGTTGCCGAACTGATGCCCGCGTCGCTCCGAGGTGGCGTCTTCATGCCGGCGCAGGCCGACAAGCATATCGAGGTTCTCGTCGATGAGCTCGGCGACATGGAGATCGACTTGGCTCAAATCGTAGGTGTCGTCGCCGTCGACCATGACGAAGACATCGGCTTCGACGTCGGCAAACATGCGGCGGACCACGTTGCCTTTGCCCTGTAGCGGCTCGTCGCGGACGATGGCGCCAGCCGCGCGGGCGCGCTCTTTCGTGCGGTCGCTCGAGTTGTTGTCGTAGACGTAGACCTCGGCGGTCGGCAGCCGGCTCTTCGCCTCGGAAACGACAGCGGCGATCGTCGCTTCCTCGTTGTAGCACGGGATGATGAAGGCAACGCGATGCCCCACCGTGCGTAACAGGGTTGCCGGGCGAAACACTTCGAGAATCCTCGCCTGAGAGCTTCTAGCCGACACCCTTTA
>JANQIA010000050.1 GCA_028282405.1 Rhodovibrionaceae bacterium | reverse complement strand
GACAGCCTGGACGGCGGCGAGGGCGACGACAGCCTGGACGGCGGGCGCAACGACGACTGGCTCGAAGGCGGCCTCGGCAATGACGAGGCAATGGGCGGCCTGGGCAAGGACAGTCTGGAAGGCGGCGACGGCGACGACCTGCTCGAGGGCAATGAAGACAACGACCTCCTGCGCGGCGGCGACGGCAACGACACGCTGAAGGGCGGCGCCGGCAACGATGTCCTGCAAGGCGATTTGGGCGACGACCTGCTTTATGGCGGCGGCGGGGCCGACCAGTTCCGCTTCTACACCCTCTTCGGCAACGACGTGCTCAAGGACTTCAGCGAGAGCGATACGGTGTTCCTGATGGCGCCGCTCGACGTGGACGAAGTCAGCGATCTGGAGGTCACGCAGACCGACGCCGGCGCCAGGGTCCAGGTCGACGAAACCTCGTCGATCACCTTCGAAGGCTGGAATGTGGCCGAGCTCGAGGGCGCCGATATCGTCTTTCTCATCTAGCCCGACGACGCATAGCTTGATAGCAAGGGGCGAGACGGCGTCTGTCATCGGCGGACGCGACCAACATCTCTGGACGGCTCCTGCATGCGTGGCTTAGCGATACTCTGCGGCGTCTTAGTCGCGCTCTCTCTGTCCCCACCGCCAACCGTGGCGCTGGACGATGAGGACGCCGCTGCGATCGGGCGGCTGAACTACGCCGGCTACAAAGAACGGAAACACTGCACCGCCTTTGTCGTGGCGCCGCAGGTCGCCATGACCGCGGCCCACTGCATCGACGGCCTCGAGCCCGATCAGGTTCACCTGCTGCTCGGCTACGACCGCGGAAGCTGGCAGCAGCATTTGAAGGTCAACGGCTTCTGGCGCAGCCCGGACGGCGAGGATCTCGCCGCTCTCTGCCTGACGGGAATCGCGCAGGCCGCCCCCCTTTCCATTGCGCCGGGAGAAGCGGCGCCCGGAGAGGAGCTGGCCATTCTCGGCTATGGGCTTCCGAGCGTCCATCTGCTGTCGCGCCGGGATTGCCTCGTCGACGCGCTGTCGCCGCGCGGCGGCGTTATCCTCAACTGCCCGGTCAGCAAGGGCACCTCGGGCGGGCCGGTGTTCTCGCGGACTACGGAAGCCGTGGTGGCGGTGATCTCGGCGACGACGCAGGAGCAGAGCGTTGCCGCCCCCCTGCCGACGCTGCTCGACGTGAACGCGCTCTGCCCCTGAGCGATACGGCGCTAGAAGACACCCGCATCGAGGCCGGCGGCCATCAGCAGGCCGAGCTCGCGGCACTCCTCGACGAAGGACTCCTCGAAGGCGCCGCGGCAGACCAACGGCTCCCGCACGGCGCGCCAGCGCAAGCCGGTGACGATGGTCTCGACGCCCCGACGGGTGCCGGTGCCGTCGTGTCCGGCCCGTATGTAGAGCGCATAAGGCAATCCCTGGGTCTGCTCCAGGCAGGGGTAATAACAGCGGTCGAAGAAGTCCTTCAGCGCCCCGCTCATGTAGCCGAGGTTCTCCGTCGTGCCGAGCAGCACGGCCTGGGCGGCCAGCACATCCTCCGGCACCGTTTCCAGCGGCGGCTTGACGACGACCTCGACCCCTTCGATGGCCGGGTCGCGCGCGCCCGCCACGGCGGCATCCCGCAAGCGCCGGGTGTTGTCCGAGGGCGCATGGGCGACGATGAGGAGAGTCTTGCTTTGCTCCATGGCCGCTCCCTTATAGTCGGCGGCCCCTCGCCCCGCCAATTGCTTGCGCAGAGGGGTCACGGCCCTGCAGATCGAAGCGCAAGCCCATGGCCGAGTCGCATGCGTGAGAGGTGAGTTCTATCAAAGCTCTTCGCTAAATCGATTTGGCTTATCAAAGCCTCTGTCGTATCTGGCTCGTTTCAAATCGCTTGCCAAATGATAAGGAACGCAACCAAACCGTTCCGCGGCAGACAGACTAAGAGGAACTTCCATGCAGCGCTTCAAGAACGTTCTGGTGGTCTGCGACGACCCGGACTCCGACGAAGCGCTGATGCAGCGGGCCGCCCTGATTGCGCGGAACAACGAAGCCAGCCTTTGTCTCGTCAGCACGCTCAGCGCGGAAGAGGGCGAGCTGAGCCGGCGTATCAGCGGACTGTCGGGTGGCAGCCCTCAGGACGGCGAGAACGAGTTGCTGACCTTCCGGCGCGACCAACTGCAGGCCGCTGCCGAGAGCCTGCGGCAGCAGGGCATCCAGGTGACGACCGAGGTGCTGCAGGGCATCCCCTTCATCGAGATCATCAAGCAAGTCTATCGCGGCCACCACGACCTGCTGCTCAAGACCGCCTCGGGGCGGGTCGACGGCTATCATCGGCTGTTCGCCAGCGTCGACCTTCACCTGATGCGCAAGTGCCCCTGCCCGGTCTGGATCATGCAGCCCGGCAAGCGCTTCCACTACGACCGCATCCTGGCCGCCATCGACCCCGACCCGGACGACCCGGAGCGCCATGCCATCTCCCGCCTGATCATGGACCTCTCCACGTCGTTGAAGCGGATCGACGAAGGCGAGCTCCATGTCCTGCACGCCTGGCGCATGGCGGGCGAGGAGGACATGCGGGCCAGTGCCTTCACCAAGATCCCGAAGTCGACAATCGATAAGCTGTCGGAAGAGGAGCACAAGAAGAGCAAGGACAAGCTGGACCGACTCTTGGCGAGCTACGACGACCGGGTCAACAGCTCGGAAGTGCACCTGATCAAGGGTGAGGCCTCCGAGGTGGTCTCTGCCTTCGCCCACGAGCAGGACGTCGACGTGATCGTCATGGGAACGATCGGGCGAAGCGGCGTCCAAGGCTTTTTCATCGGCAACACGGCAGAGACCGTGCTGGGCGAGGTCGCCTGCTCGGTCCTGGCGGTAAAGCCGCCGGGCTTCGTCTCACCGGTTCAGCCCTAGCCATGAGAGTCTCCGTCAACAGAACGAGCCGAGAAGTCCTGGACAAAGGCGGCTTGGCATAGCAGTTCTGGCGCGAGACACGGCAGAGGCCGGCCCCGCGACTCGTCCTTCCCCGTATCCCTTCCTTGGGTCGTTCCAAACGAGAGCTTGATGTTACACGGCGCCCTTCGAGCAAACACGCGGTGGACCTGCGCTAGCGCGGCCACGCGCGGCTTTGCCGCTCGCGCGACGGTGGCCGGCCGGCTCGGCGCAGGCTGGTCGCCGTGAGCGCCGCAGCCGCCAACGCTCCGAACGGCGCCGCACCCGCAGGTCCCTCCTGGCTTGCCGGCGTGGTGCCGGTGGCGCTGCACCTGCTGGCCTTCATCGGGCTAGCCACGCTGATCCCCGCCATCGAGGCGGGCGAGGTCGTCGTCTTCCACATGGACTGGATCCCGAGCCTCGGGATCGGCCTGACCTTCCTGGTCGACGGCCTCAGCCTCGTCTTCGGCCTCCTGATCAGCGGCATCGGCGTGATCATCGCGCTCTACTCGGCCCGCTACCTGCAAGGCCATCACCACTTCGGGCGCTTCTTCTTCTATCTCTGCCTCTTTTCCTTTGCCATGCTGGGGCTGGTGCTGGCCGGCAACCTGATCACGCTCTTCGTGTTCTGGGAGCTGACCACGATCGCCTCCTATCTGCTGGTCGGCTTCGACCACCGCTCGGAAAAGGCACGCCGTTCGGCGCTGCAGGCGCTGCTGGTCACCGGCGGCGGCGGCCTGGCCCTGCTCGCCGGCTTCATTCTGCTCGGCATGGCCGGCGGCACCTTCGACATGGTGGAGCTGCTCAACGCCGGCGACATCGTCCGCGACAACCCGCTCTATCTCGGCATCCTGATCCTCGTGCTCGTCGGCGCCTTCACCAAGTCGGCGCAGGTGCCCTTCCACTTCTGGCTGCCCAACGCCATGGCAGCGCCGACCCCGGTCAGCGCCTACCTGCATTCCGCCACCATGGTGAAGGGCGGCGTCTATCTTCTCGCCCGCCTGCATCCGGTCTTGAGCGGGACCGACGAGTGGATCTGGACCCTGACCCTGTTCGGCGCGACGACGGCGATCCTCGCCTCGGTGCTCGCCCTGCGGCAGACCGACCTCAAGCTCGCGCTGGCCTACACCACCCTGATGGCGCTCGGCACCCTGACCATGTTCCTCGGCGCCGAAGCCTCGGTGGCCATTGCCGCCGCCATGACCTTCCTGGTGGTCCACGGCCTCTACAAGGCCTCGCTGTTCCTGGTCGTCGGCTCGGTCGACTTCGCCACCGGCAGCCGCGACGTCGACCGCCTGA
>JANQIA010000531.1 GCA_028282405.1 Rhodovibrionaceae bacterium | reverse complement strand
GGAGACCCTGGAGTACGACAACCTGATCTATCAGGCGGTCGCGACCATGGAGGGCGCGCGCAACCGCACGGAAAGCCGCGGGGCCCATGCGCGCGAGGACTTCGAAGAGCGCGACGACGCGAACTGGATGAAGCACACCCTCACCTGGGTCGACGACAACGGCAAGGTGACGATCGACTACCGGCCGGTGCACATGAACACGCTGACCAACGAGGTGCAGTCGATTCCGCCGAAGGCTCGGGTTTACTAGGGCCTAGGCGCGCAACCCCAACGCATCGTCAAAACACGCGTAGCGAGATACGAGACAAAAGACATGGCGGAATTCGCGCTTCCAGCGAACTCGAAGATTGGCGACGGCAAGAGCTGGGCCGGTGCCGCGCCGGCCAAGCGGCCGAAGACCTTCAAGGTCTATCGCTGGAACCCGGACGACGGCCGGAACCCGCAGGTCGATAGCTATACGCTCGACCTGGACGATTGCGGCCCCATGGTTCTGGACGCCCTCATCAAGATCAAGAACGAGGTCGACCCGACCTTGACCTTCCGGCGCTCCTGCCGCGAGGGGGTCTGCGGCTCCTGCGCCATGAACATCGACGGCACCAACACCCTGGCCTGCCTCAAGCCGATCGACGAGATCGACGGCGACGCCAAGATCTATCCCCTGCCGCACATGCCGGTGGTCAAGGACCTGGTGCCCGACTGCAGCCAGCTCTACGCCCAGTACGAGCTGATCGAGCCCTGGCTGAAGTCCCGCACCCCTTCGCCGGAGCGCGAGCGCCTGCAGTCGCCCGAGGAGCGCGCCAAGCTCGACGGCCTCTGGGAGTGCATTCTCTGCTTCTGCTGCTCCACCTCCTGCCCGAGCTATTGGTGGAACGGCGACCGCTACCTCGGCCCGGCCATCCTGCTGCAGGCCTATCGCTGGATTGCCGACAGCCGCGACGAATACAGCGGCGAGCGGCTCGATGCGCTGGAGGACCCCTTCCGGCTCTACCGCTGCCACACCATCATGAACTGCACCAAGACCTGCCCCAAGGGTCTCAATCCGGCCAAGGCGATCGCCGAAATCAAGAAGCTGATGGTCGAGCGCAAGATGTGAACGGGCGCCGGCAGGCGCCGGGCGGCTGGCTCTACCAAAGTGCAATAGAAAATTCGTCGCCTATCTTCTCTTCTGGCGGGGCTCCGGAGACCATGCTGTGCTGAGCCCATCATATAGGCGCGCGACAGAATAGATGACCAAAGTTCTGATAACCGACGATCATCCGCTTTTCCGAGAAGCTCTGCGGAGTGCGGCCACAGAAGCCTTCAGCGAGGGCGTCACCGTCGAGGCCCGCAGCATGGAAGAGGCCTTGCAGCAGGTCGAGACGCACGGCGACTTCGATCTGGTGCTGCTCGACCTCAGCATGCCGGACACCCAAGGCTTTCACGGACTTTTGACCTTGCGGAACCGCTTCCCGAAGCTGCCGGTTCTCATCGTTTCCGGCATGGAAGATCACCGCATCATCGCCGAGGCCATGAGTTATGGCGCGGCCGGCTTCGTGCCTAAGTCGACGGCGCGGCCGGAGCTGGTGGAGGCGCTGCTCAAGGCGATGGACGGGGAGGTCTATCTGCCGCCCAGCTATCGCGAGGCGCACGGCCGGGACGCCAAGCCCTGCGCGGCCGGCAGCGAGATGGTCGAGCGCCTGAAGAGCCTGACGCCACAGCAGCTTCGCGTGCTGCAGATGCTGCGCGAGGGCAAGCTGAACAAGCAGATCGCCTACGAGCTCGACGTCGGCGAGACGACGGTCAAGGCGCATGTCTCGGCCATCCTGCGCAAGCTCAAGGTCTTCAGCCGTACCCAGGCGGTCATCGAGGCGAACAAGATCGACTTCGACGCCATCGTCGGCCACAACGAAACCGCGCTCTTCGACCACCCGGGGAATCATTAGGCACCGTTCTTAGGCGCTCACGCGCAGCAGGGCTGGCACCGAAGAACAATGGCTGCCCCACTTTCTGTCATGCTTGGGCGAGGCCCACTGGGCCTTAAGGCCCGGGGCCGAGTTCCGAGCATCCACGGAGAGGCTTGGCGCGGGCTGACGAGTGGATCCTCGGAACTCGCTGCTCCGGCTCTTCGAGCCTGCGCAACTCGCCCAAGGATGACATGCAGGAGAAACCGTCCTGCAGCGCGCCTGGGAAGCAGCCCTGGAGAGGCTCTAAAGCACCAGGTGGGCCATCAGCGAGCGCAGCTCGGCCGGCTTGATCGGCTTGTGCAGCAACTCGTAGCCGCTTTCGCGCACCCGGGTCGCGACCTCCGGCGAATGATCGGCGGTGATGATCAGCGCCGGGACCTCCTGATCGAAATGGCGGCGCAGCGCCGTGATCGACTGCAGGCCGAGATTGCCGGACTCGAGGTGATAGTCGGCGACGATCAGGTCGGGACAGAGCTCGGCATCGGCAAGCTGCGCCAGCGCATCGACCGTGTCGCTGGCAGCCAAGACCTGGCAGGACCAGCGCTGCAGCAGGTTCCTCATGCCGTCGCGGATGTCCTCGTCGTTCTCGATGACCACGACGAAGGTGTCGGCAAGGCCCTGCTCTGCCGGGTGCGCCGATGCCGGCTTGCTGTCGTCGCCCGCCGCATCGCCATAGGGCACCGTGAGAGAGAAGACCGAGCCTCGGCCGGGAGTCGAGCGTAGGTCGATCTCCAGGCCCTGGGCCCGCGCCGCGCGTTCGACGATGGCAAGACCGAGGCCGAGGCCGCTCTGCTCCGCCTGTTGCGGGTGGGGGTGGCGATGAAACTCGCGGAAGATGGCTTCCTGTTGGTTTTCCGGAATGCCCGGCCCGCTGTCCCAAACCTCGATGCGCAGCCCGTCGCGTCGCCGCCGACAGCCCAGCAGCACGCCGCCCTCTTCCGTATAGCGGATGGCGTTGCTGAGCAGGTTCTGCAGAATGCGCCGCAGCAGCAAGACGTCGCAGCGCACCACGGCAGAGCAGGGGCGGACCGTCAGGCGCAGGCCCTTGCTCGCGGCCGAAGGCGCGAAGTCGCTCGCCAGCGAGCTGAGCAGCGTCTGAATGTCGACGTCGGCGAAATCCGCCGTCACCACCCCGGCATCCAGCCGCGAAATGTCGATCAGAGTCTTCAGCAGCTCCTCGACCGAGTCGAGGGAGGTGTCGATGCGCTCCACCAACTGCCGGGTCTCGTCGCTCAAGTCGTCTCCGTCCACGGCGGACACGAACAGGCGGGCGGCGTTGAGCGGCTGCAGCAGGTCGTGGCTGGCCGCGGTCAGGAACTTGGTCTTGCTGAGGTTCGCCGCCTGCGCCTCGGCCGTGGCGAGGGAGAGCTCGGCGGTGCGTTCGGCCACCCGGTGCTCCAGATCGCTCTTGGCTTCGGCCAGGGCCTGCGCGGCCCGGGTCTGCTCCGTCACATCGGTATAGGTGGAGACGAAGCCGCCGTCCGGCATGCGCGCGCGCTGCACCTCGATTATATGGCCGTCATGCCGCCGGTACTCGAAACGCATAGGTTTGACGTCGCCTTCGCGCTTCAGCCACTGGGTGGTCTGCCGCGCGGTCAGCTCGTCGATAATGGTGCCGCGATTGCTCTCGTAGCGGTGAATGTCATCGAAGCTCGTGCCGACACGGAGCATTGCCTCAGGGAGATCGACAATCTGCCGCATCCGCGCGTTGGCGTAGGCCAGGCGGCCGTCCTTGTCGCAGAGCGAGACTCCCTGGACCAGGTTGTCGAGCGTGCTCTGGAGCTGCTGCGATTTCTCGGTGAGCTCGCGGTCGCGGCGCTTGGCTTCGCTCGCCTTGATCTCGGTGACGTCCGTATAGAGCCCGACGACGCCGTTCTCCATCGGCTTCTCGCTGATCTGCAGCCAGCGCCCGTTGGTCAGGGCCTCGATGCGAACCCCGTCGGCCCGGCGGTGAGCGTCCATGCGCTCGGCGATCCAGCGCGTCCGCTCTTTGGGCTCGCTCAGCCGGATGGCGCCGCGCTCGGCCGTGGCGGTGACAAGCTCGACGAAGGGAATGCCGGGGCGCAGCAGGTCCCTGAGCTGCGGGAAGAAGTCCAGGTACTTGGCGTTGAACAGAACCACTCGGTCGTCGCGGTCGCACAGCAGGAAGCCTTCGGAGAGGCTATCGACCACCTCGTGCAAGCGTTCTTGCGCAGCCTTGCTGTCCGCCTCGGCCTGATGCCGGGCGCGGTTGGCCTGCTTGATCTCGCGCAGGGCCTGACGAAGGTCCGAAATCCCTTCGCCGTCCTCGGCGGAACCTGCATTCTGGCCGCGCGATAGAATAGGGCGAGGCAGCAGCCTCCCTATCACCCCTGTATCCTCCCGTCAGGATAGCACAGCACGGTTTCAATAGATTATGCCCCTGTTGGACGAAAGTACAAACCGCTTTGCTCGGCTTGGACGCGGGCTGCGGCCGATACGCCCACACAAGAGCTGTGTCAGCGTCGGAAGGGCTAGGCTTTCCAAGATTGCCGCGCTTGGCTCTGCACCCGAATGGGCGGGTGCAAATCCTGGCGGAGTTGCCCTATAGTCCCCAACTCTTGGCTAACCCCACGGGCCGCACCCAGGCCGCAAGCGGGGACGCCGCAATAAGCGAGAAGTAAGCAACAAGGAGGAGAGGTGATGCCAAGCGTCACGATGAAAGTGAACGGCAAGGAGGTCACCGCGGACGTCGAGCCGCGTACGCTGCTCGTCGAATTTCTGCGGCAGAACCTGGCCCTGACCGGGACGCACGTGGGCTGCGACACCAGTCAGTGCGGTGCCTGCGTCGTTCTCGTGGACGGCAACTCGGTCAAGTCCTGCACCATGCTGGCCATGCAGGCCGACGGCGACGAGGTCACGACGATCGAGGGCTTGGCGAACGGGGAGCTGCATCCCGTCCAGGCCGCCTTCAAGGAGCACCACGGCCTGCAGTGCGGTTTCTGCACGCCGGGCATGGTGATGAGCGCGGTCGACCTCCTGAGCAAGAACGCGAAGCCGAGCGAGAGCGAGATCCGCCACTGGCTCGAGGGCAACTTCTGCCGCTGCACCGGCTACCACAACATCGTCAAAGCGATTCAGTCCGCCGCAGAGCGGATGAGCGCCTAATCCTCGCCAAAGGGAGGCAAGCAGAATGCCCGATACGGGAATCGGCGCGTCCGTGACGCGCAAGGAAGACAAGCGCTTCCTCACCGGCCGCGGCCGCTACACCGACGACCTCAACCGCCGCGGCCAGGCCATCGCCTATTTCCTGCGCTCGCCGGTCGCGCACGCCGTCATCAAGTCCATCGACACCTCGGCGGCTGAGGCCGCGCCCGGCGTCGTCGCCGTGTTTACCGGCAAGGACATGGAGACCGACGGCGTCGGTTCGCTGCCCTGCGGCTGGGTGGTCAACGACAAGCACGGCGAGCCCCACAAGTCGCCGCCGCACTTCCCCTTGGTGCGGGACAAGGTGCGCTATGTCGGCGACCACGTCGCGATGGTGATCGCCGAGACCCTGGCCCAAGCCAAGGATGCGGCGGAGCTGATCGAGGTCGACTACGACGAGCAGCCGCCGGTGATCGACACGGCAGGCGCCATGCAGGGCGCGCTGCTGCACGACGAAGCGCCAGACAACCTCTGCTACGACTGGGAGTTGGGCGACGAAGGCACAGTTGACGGCGCGATCTCCCAGGCGGCCCATGTGGTGAAGCTCGATCTGGTCAACAACCGCCTGATTCCCAACGCCATCGAGCCGCGCGCGGCGATTGGCGAGTTCAGCCCGGGCACCGACGCCTACGAGCTCTACTCAACCAGCCAGAATCCGCATCTCCTGAAGCTCATTCTCTGCGCCTTCGTGCTCGGCATTCCCGAGACCAAGCTGCGCGTCATCGCCCCCGATGTAGGCGGCGGCTTCGGCTCCAAGATCTACTGCTATGCCGAGGAGACGGCTTGCCTCTGGGCTTCCAAGCAGCTCAACGGGCGCCCGATCAAGTGGACGGCAGAGCGCAGCGAGAGCTTCCTGGCCGACGCGCACGGACGCGATCATGTCAGCAGCGTGACCCTGGGGCTGGATGCGGACCACAAGTTCACCGCCCTCAAGGTGATGACCACGGCGAACCTCGGGGCCTATCTCTCCAATTTCGCCACCTGCGTGCCGACCTACCTCTACGCAACGCTGCTGGCCGGGCAGTACATCACCCCCGTCGTCTACTGCAACGTGAAGGCGGTCTTCACCAGCACCGCGCCGGTCGATGCCTACCGCGGTGCCGGCCGACCGGAGGCAACTTATGTGATCGAGCGCATCGTCGAGGTGGCGGCCCGCCAGCTCGGCGTCGACCCGGCGGAGCTCCGGCGCAAGAACTTCATTCAGCCGGACCAGTTCCCCTATCAGACGCCGGTCGCGCTGACCTACGACATAGGCGACTATGAGCCTTCGCTGAATAAAGCGCTGGAGATGATCGACTACAGCGGCTTTGCCCAGCGCCGGGCGGAATCCGAGGCCCGCGGCAAGCTGCGCGGCATCGGCTTCTCGGCCTACATCGAAGCCTGCGGCATCGCGCCTTCGGCGGTGGTCGGCGCCCTCGGCGCCGGTGTCGGCCTCTGGGAATCGGCCCAGGTGCGCATGAACGCCACCGGCAGCGTCACCGTTATGACCGGCAGCCATTCCCACGGTCAGGGGCATGAGACCACCTTCTCGCAACTGGTGTCCGACTACCTCGGTCTTCCCTACGACCAGGTCGAGGTCGTGCACGGCGATACGGGGCAGATTCCCATGGGCATGGGGACCTACGGCTCGCGCTCGCTGGCCGTCGGCGGCTCGGCCATCGTCAAGGCCTGCGACAAGATCATCGACAAGGGCCGCAAGATCGCGGCCCATCTGATGGAGGCCGACGTCGGCGACGTGGAGTTCAAGGACGGCAACTACACGGTGGCCGGTACCGACCGCTCCAAGTCGCTCGCCGAGATCGCCTTCGCCGCCTATGTGCCGCACAACCATCCCGAGGGGGTGGAACCGGGCCTCGACGAGACCGCGTTCTACGACCCGCTCAACTTCACCTATCCGGCGGGCGTGCACATCGCCGAGGTCGAGATCGACCCGGACACCGGCATCACCACGATCGTCGACTGGGTAGCGGTCGATGACTTCGGCAAGGTGATCAACCCGATGATCGTCGAAGGCCAGGTGCACGGCGGTATCGCCCAGGGCGTGGGCCAAGCCTTGTTGGAGAGCTGCGCCTATGACGAAAGCGGCCAGCTCGTGACCGGCTCCTACATGGACTACACCATGCCGCGAGCCGACGACCTGCCGTCCTTCAAGGTCGACATGACCGAGTCGGCCTGCACTCACAACCCGATCGGCGTGAAAGGCTGCGGCGAGGCCGGCGCCATCGCAGCACCTGCGGCGCTGATGAACGCCATCACCGACGCCCTGGGTCAGGAGATCGACATGCCGGCCAGCACCGAGAAGGTCTGGCGCGTCTGTCAGTCCCGGCGCATGGCGGCGGAATAACGGTCCAGAGAAGGAGACGGAAAGAGATGTACAACTTCGACTATCACCGCCCGGCTTCTCTGGCCGAGGCCGCCTCCGCCCTGCAGGGTGCCGACGAAGCCAAGCTCTTGGCCGGCGGGCAGACCTTGCTGGCGACCATGAAGCAGCGTCTGGCCAGCCCCAGCGACCTGATCGACCTTTCCGGCGTCGGCGAGCTGAAGGGCATCAGCGTCGAGGGCGACAGCCTGGTGATCGGCGCCATGACCACCCACGCCGAGGTCGCCAAGAGCGACGCCGTGAAGGGCTTTTGCGCCGCCTTGGCCAAGCTGGCCGGCGGCATCGGCGACCCGCAGGTGCGTCACCGCGGCACCATCGGCGGCTCCATCGCCAACGCCGATCCGGCGGCCGACTATCCGGCGGCCCTGCTCGGGCTCGGCGCCACGGTGGTGACCGACAAGCGCGAGATCCCGGTGGACTCCTTCTTCACCGGGTTGTTCGAGACGGCCTTGGAGGAGGGTGAGATCGTCACCAAGGTGCGCTTTCCCAAGCCCCAGCGGGCCGGCTACGCCAAGTTCGCCAACCCGGCGTCGCGCTACGCCATCGTCGGCGTCTTCGTCAGCCAGGGGCCGGGCGGGGTGCGTGTCGCCGTCACCGGAGCTGGGCCCAGCGCCTTCCGGGTTGCTGAGATGGAGCAGGCCTTGGCCGGCAACTTCTCGCCCGATGCCATCGCCGGCATTTCCGTGCCGAGCTCAGGTCTCAACTCGGACATTCACGCCTCGGCGGACTACCGCGCGCACCTGGTGAACGTGATGGCCCGGCGGGCGGTGGAGTCCGCCAGCTAGCGGGACAGACTCGTTGCGTTTTGCGGAAGCCGGGATTCAGGGCAGAGTCCCGGCTTCTTCATTGGAGGGGAAGGCAGATAGGGTTGCGTTCCCTCCGCGCGTCACCCCGGGCTTGACCCGGGGCCCATGGTTGGGCTGGGCACGAATTGCGGAGCGATGAGTGCCGTCACCGCAACGCCCGCGCTGAACGACTACATCCCATCCTGGCCGATGAGTAGACCCCGGCTCGCTGGCGCGTCCGGGGTGACGAGAGGAGAGGCGGTACCGTCCGTGGTTTCTCTCAGACTGTCACCCCGACCGTCTGCAGTTTCTCTCAGACTGTCATCCCGGCCAAGGGCTTCGCATCAGCGAAGACCGCGAGCCGGGATCCATGTAGACGCTTGCACGGGCTGGCGCCCATTTCCCATGCGCTGCGAGCAGCATGACACGATCCGAAAGCCCGTCCTGGCCGATGAGTAGACCCCGGCTCGCTGACGCGTCCGGGGTGACGAGAGGAGGGGCGGTACCGTCCGCGGTTACGCTCGGACTGTCACCCCGGCCGTCTGCAGTTTCTCTCAGACTGTCATCCCGGCCAAGGGCTTCGCATCAGCGAAGACCGCGAGCCGGGAACCATGTTAAAGTTGGGCACGGACCCTGGGCCTTGAGCATCAGCCTAGGTTCCAAGGTTTGGTACAGGCTGATAGATGCCTCCGGCAACTCTCTTCGCGAGCCCGGACACGCGGGCTTTGCCCTTGGCCGGGGTGACAGTCCGGGGGAAACGAGCCCTGTAGAGCACAGGACAGAGAAGGGGAACGAAACATGGGGATCTTGAGCTGGATTATCTTCGGGGCGATTGCCGGTTACCTGGCCAAGCTGATCATGCCGGGCCGGGACCCGGGCGGCTTTATCATCACCATCCTGCTCGGCATCGGCGGTGCCGTGGTCGGCGGCGCGATCGGAACGACCCTGGGTCTCGGAGAGGTCAGCGGCTTCAACCTGGGCAGCTTCGCCGTCGCCATCGGCGGCGCCATCGTCCTGCTGCTGGTCTACCGCTTCATCAAGAGCCAGAGTCGTTAGAGCGCCTTTTGCTAAGCTCAGCTCAAATGATAGGAGAGGCTGCGGGCAGCCAGCGTTGCATCCAAACTTGTCATGCTTGGGCGAGGCCCACTGGGCCGTCAGGCCCGGGGCCGAGTTCCGAGCATCCACGGAGAGGCTTGGCGCGGGAAGATGAGTGGATCCTCGGGAACTCGCCACTGACGTGGCTCGCCCAAGGATGATGGGTGGACGGCCCCCGACGGCATCGCGATGTGCCAAACTGGTCGTAGTGCAATCCAGTGAAAGGAGACCGTCCGCTATGC
>JANQIA010000473.1 GCA_028282405.1 Rhodovibrionaceae bacterium | reverse complement strand
GTGATCTCGGTGAGATAGCTGCGGAACGCATGATTCAACTGGATCATGTAGACGCTCTCCGTCGTCCCCGGATCCAGCCGGTCGGTGGTGTTGCCGTCGTGCATGCCGACCCGATAGGTCCCGCCGTTCTTCGGCGTCGCTGCCTCGGCCTTGTTGCTCCAAAGCGCGCTCGCAGCGGAAACGGTCATGCCGGTCGCCAGCGCACCTTCCATAAAGCGGCGGCGGTCGATGACCTGCCGCCGCGCCTGATCAGCCAGCGTCTCCAAACGTTTCGTGGTCAGCCAGTCCTTCATTGCAAAGCTCTCCCATTGCAGAGGACCGACAACCAGGTAATCGGCCCAGTTGATTTTAAACAGGTTTCTTCAGCCGGAATTGTGTACAATATGTGTTCCTGCTGTGCAAACCGTAATTGGCCGGATAGTCTCCGCCGGCACGACAGTAAGTTGCAACACTACAAACGGTCGAATCATGGCGAAATCGGACAAGGATCGGCTCTATACCGACCTAAAGCGAAAAATTCTGACGCTGGAGCTCGAGCCGAGCACCAGTCTGGATGAAACAACGCTCAGCGCCGCCTATGGTATTTCGCGCACACCCTTGCGCGACGTGTTTCGCCAGCTTGCCGGGGAAGGCTATATTCAAATCCGCGACAACCGCGGCACCATCGTCTCGCCCATGAGTCACAAGACCATGCGCGATTTCTTCCTGACCGCGCCGCTGATCTACTCGACCATTGCACGTTTGGCGGCGCAGAACGCTCGTTCGGCTCAGATCGAGGAGCTGCGCAGGGTGCAGGAGCAGTTCCGCCAGGCCGTCGGCAACGGCTCGGTCGAGGGCATGGTGTTCTGGAATGACCGCTTTCACTTCGTCATAGGGGAGATGGCGGACAATCACTATCTGATGCCGAGCCTGCAGCGCCTGCTGATCGACCACGCGCGTATCGGACAGACCTTCTGGCGGGCACGGAGCGGAGACATGCACGGGCGGATCGATACCGCCGCGGACCAGCACGACCAGCTCATCGAGGCCATCGCCGCCGGGGACCCAGAAGCCGCCGTTGCCGTGACCCTCGATCACTGGGCCCTCTCCCGCGATCACATCGAGATGTTCGTCCGGCCCGACCCACTGCCGATCACGGTCGAACAGTCCGCCTGATGTCACCGGTTTGAGGCGTTTCTCGCCTTGCGCCCGTGATGTGATCGCGCTATTTGTGCACGATATGTATACAAGAGCGATACAATGAGATTCGAAGGGATCTACACGCCCATCGTCACGCCCTATGGCGATGACGGCGCGATCGATCATGCGCGCTTTGCCGATGTTGCCGAGCACCTGATCGCATCGGGTGTGCACGGCATCATCGTGGCGGGCACCACCGGCGAGTACTACGCCCAGACAGCCGAAGAGCGGGCCGCGCTCATGCGGCTGGCGCGCGACGTCATCAAAGGACGCGTGCCCTTGATCGTCGGCACCGGGGCCCTGCGCACCGAAGAATCGATCTGGTTCGCCGAGCAGGCGAAAGAGGTCGGCGCCGACGCCATCCTGGTGGCCACCCCGCCCTACTCCGTGCCGACCGGCCGAGAGAACGCGCTGCATGCGCTGGCCATCGACCGCGCGGTCAACCTGCCGGTCATGCTCTACAACTACCCCGGCCGCATGGCGGCGGAGATGGGCGAGGACTTCCTCGACCGAGTGGGCCGCTCGCCCAACTTCTGCGCCATCAAGGAAAGCTCGGGCGACATCAACCGCCTGCACCTCCTGGCCCGGGACTACCCGCACATCCAGTTGTCTTGCGGCATGGACGACCAGGCTTTGGAGTTCTTCGCCTGGGGCGCCCGGAGTTGGGTCTGCGCCGGCTCCAACTTCGCGCCCGAGGCGCATATCGCCCTGTGGCGGGCCTGTGCCGTCGAGGGCGACTTCGACAAGGGCCGCCGGATTATGTCGGCGATGCTGCCGCTGATGCGCGTGCTCGAGCAGGGTGGCAAGTTCGTCCAGTGCATTAAGCACGGCCTGTCCTTGCGCGGCATTCCGGTCGGTCCGCCGCGACGGCCGCTGCAGCCGCTCAACAAGGACGAGAAACGCGCCCTGGCCGAGACTGTGCGGATCATGGACGCGGCCATAGCCAAGATCGAAGCGGAGGGCTGCTCATGTCCGAGCTGATGACGCGTGAAGAGTACGCCGCGCTGGGGCGGGAGCTGATCCTGCCGCGCACCGCCTTCATCGACGGTGCCTTCCGCGCCGCCCAATCGGGTGCCAGCTTCCCGAGCGCCAATCCTGCCACCGGCGAGACCCTGGCCGAGGTCGCGTCCTGCGGTGCGGAGGATGTCGACTTCGCCGTCGCCAAGGCGCGGGAGGCTTTTGAGGACGGCCGCTGGTCCCGCGCCCATCCGGCCGAGCGCAAGCGCATTCTCATTCGCTTCGCCAAGCTGCTCGAGCGCAACCGCCACGAGCTGGCGGTGATGGAGAGCCTGGACTCCGGCAAGCCCATTCGCGACTGCGTCGAGATCGATGTTCCGGAGACGATCAACTGCATCCGGTGGCATGCCGAAGCCATCGACAAGATCTATGACCAGACCGCGCCCGTCGGCGACGACGCGCTCGCCGTCATCCTGCGCGAGCCCATCGGCGTGGTCGGCCTAGTGCTGCCCTGGAACTTCCCGCTGCTGATGCTGGCCTGGAAGATCGGCCCGGCGCTGGCCGCCGGCTGTTCGGTGATCGTCAAGCCGGCCGAGCAGACCTCGCTGACAGCCCTGCGCGCCGCCGAGCTGGCCATGGAAGCCGGCATTCCCAGAGGTGTCTTCAATGTCGTTACCGGCGATGGGCCGAGCACGGGCGAGCCGCTGGGGCTGCACCCGGACGTCGACATGATCTCCTTCACCGGCTCGACCGAGACCGGCAAGCGCTTCCTGCGCTACTCGGCGGACTCCAACCTCAAGAAGATCACCCTCGAGTGCGGCGGCAAGAACCCCGCCATCGTGCTGGCGGACGCCGAAGATCTCGATCTGGTGGCTGGCCACATCGTCAACGCCGCTTTTTGGAACATGGGCGAGAACTGCTCGGCCAACTCCCGCCTCATCGTGCATCAAGCCATCAAGGCGCCCTTGATGGAGCGCATCATGGCGCGGGCGCGGGACTGGCGCACCGGCGACCCGCTCGACCCGGCGAACCACCTGGGCGCCCTTGTCGATGCCGAGCACTTCGCCAAGGTCTGCGGCTACCTTGAGAAAGGCCGTTCCAGCGCCACGGTGGCGCTGGGAGGCGAAGGCCAAGACGGCTTCGTCCAGCCGACGATCTTCGACGAGGTCTCGTCCAGCGACCCGCTAGCCAAGGAAGAGATCTTCGGCCCGGTCCTCTCCGTGATCACCGTCGCCTCGGCCGAGGAAGCGGTCGCCGTCGCCAACGACACGCCCTACGGTCTCGCTGCCTCGGTCTTCTCCGCCAACGCCAAGCAGGCACTGCGCGCGGCCCGCGCCATTCGCGCCGGCACTGTGACGGTCAACTGCTACGGCGAAGGCGATATCACCACGCCCTTCGGCGGCTACAAGCAGTCCGGCTTCGGCGGTCGGGACAACTCGCTGCACGCCCACGACCAGTACACCGAGCTCAAGACCATCTGGGTCGACCTCTCGGACAGCGCGCCGGAAGAGGCGGTCGACTGATGCGGGCCACCCGGCTGCCGCGCGACCCGGGGCCGGCAGCCTGGAACGAGCTGCTGCCACCCGCACCCCCGCCCCGCCTGCTGGAAGCGAACGTCACGGCCGACTGGCTGGTGATCGGCGCCGGCTGGGCCGGGCTTGCTGCCGCGCGCCGGCTGACACAACTGCGCGGCGGCGACCGCATCGTGGTGCTCGATGCCTGCCGGGTGGCCGAAGGACC
>JANQIA010000464.1 GCA_028282405.1 Rhodovibrionaceae bacterium | reverse complement strand
CCACCTCCGGTTTCCAGCGCGTTCTGCAGCGCGCCGCCATCCACGTCCAGTCATCGGGGCGTGAGGAAGTGACCGGCGCCAACGTGCTGGTCGCCATCTTCGCCGAGCGGGAGAGCCACGCGGTTTATTTTCTGCAGGCGCAGGAGATGACCCGCCTGGATGCGGTCAACTACATCAGCCATGGCATCGCCAAGGTTCCGGGCCAGGAGCAGAGCCGCACCGTCAACGGTGCCGAGTCCGAGAGCGAAAGCGAGCAGGTCGTCAAGCAAGGCCGCGAGGCGCCCGACGCCTATTGCGTCGACCTGAACGAGAAGTCCCGCCAGGGCCGGGTCGATCCCCTCATCGGCCGCGCCGACGAGATCGAGCGCACCATCCAGGTGCTGTGCCGCCGCACCAAGAACAATCCGCTCTATGTCGGCGACCCGGGTGTCGGCAAGACCGCTATCGCCGAAGGCTTGGCGCGCCGCATCGAAGAGGGCGATGTGCCCGAAGTCCTCAAGGAAGCGACGATTTTCGCCCTCGACATGGGCGCCCTACTCGCCGGCACGCGCTACCGTGGCGACTTCGAGGAGCGGCTCAAAGCCGTGATCTCGGAGCTCGAGGCCATGCCGCATGCGGTGCTCTTCATCGATGAAATCCACACGGTGATTGGCGCCGGCGCCACTTCGGGCGGCGCCATGGATGCCTCCAACCTGCTCAAGCCGGCGCTACAGAGCGGCAGCCTGCGCTGCATCGGCTCGACCACTTATAAGGAATACCGCAACTACTTCGAAAAGGACCGCGCCCTGGTACGGCGCTTCCAGAAGATCGATGTGGTCGAGCCCTCCATCGAAGACACGATCAAGATCCTCAAGGGGCTAAAGCCCTACTACGAGGAACACCACAGCGTCCGCTACACGCAGGAGGCTATCCGTGTCGCCGTCGAGCTGGCTGCCCGCTACATCAGCGACCGCAAGCTGCCGGACAAGGCGATCGACGTGATCGACGAGACCGGCGCGGCACAGGCGCTGCGGCCCGAGTCCAAGCGCAAGAAGACCGTCGGCGTTAAGGAGGTCGAGGCCGTCATCGCCAAGATGGCGCGCATCCCGCCGAAATCCGTCTCCAAGGACGACAAGCAGGCGCTGGCCAATCTTGAGCGCGATCTCAAGACCATGGTCTTCGGCCAGAACAAAGCCATCGTGGCTCTCACGGCTGCGATCAAGCTCGCCCGCGCCGGCCTGCGCGAGCCGGAGAAGCCGATCGGCTCCTACCTGTTCTCTGGCCCCACCGGTGTCGGCAAGACCGAGGTCGCGCGCCAGCTTGCCATAACCTTGGGTGTCGAGCTGCACCGCTTCGATATGTCGGAGTACATGGAGCGCCACGCGGTCAGCCGGCTGATCGGCGCCCCTCCGGGCTATGTTGGCTTTGACCAGGGCGGCCTTTTGACCGATGCCGTGGACCAGCATCCACACTGTGTCCTGCTGCTCGACGAGATCGAGAAGGCGCATCCGGACATCTTCAACATCCTGTTGCAGATCATGGATTACGGAAAGCTGACCGACCACAACGGCAAGAACGTCGACTTCCGCAATGTCATCCTAATTATGACCACCAACGCGGGCGCCAGCGAGATGGCCAAGCCGGCCATCGGCTTCGCGCGGGAGGCCCGCAGCGGCGAGGACACCGAGGCGATCAACCGCCTCTTCACGCCGGAGTTCCGCAACCGCCTCGACGCCATCATTACCTTCAGCGGCCTGACGCCGGAGATCGTGGCGCGGGTGGTCGACAAGTTCGTCATGCAGCTGGAAGCGCAGCTCGCCGACCGCAACGTGACCATCGAGCTCAGCGATGCGGCCCGCCAGTGGCTGGCCGAGAAGGGCTACGAACCGAACTTCGGCGCCCGCCCGCTCGCCCGCGTCATCCAGGAGCACATCAAGAAGCCGCTGGCGGAGGAGCTGCTCTTCGGCAAGCTGGCCAAAGGCGGCTTGGTGCATGTTGACCTGGTAGACGGCGCCCTCACTTTTAGCTTCCCGGACGAGAAGGGTGGCCCCCCAGCTAAGTCTGGGGAGAAGGCGCCGGAGCTGGTGGACTGACCGCCGCTTTGGTCTGAAGACCCGCTCGCATCAGCGTTGCCGCGCGCGGCAGAGCGGCAGCACCCAGCACGACGACACCCGCCGAAAGCGCGAACAGCAGGTATTGGCTGTCGAAGCCGTAGCCGCTCTCGTGCAGGAACGCGATGGCCGGCACGATGGTGGAGGCCATGCCGAGTGACAGCACGTACTCGGCCGCGAAGGCACGTGAGCGCCAGGAGCTCGCTACGTAGCGACCGAGCAGCCAACCGGTGATGGGAAGACCGGCGAACATGAAGGTCACCACCACCAAGGCGCCCGGCACGGCAAGCCAACCGAAGGCTTGCGACAACAACGCCAAGGTTGCGGCAATCAGGACATAGAGCGCGATCATGACCGGGCGGCCACCGACCCGGTCGAGCAGATTGCCGACCGGGAGCTGGGCGAAAGCGGCGACGGCAAAGACCAAGGTGGTGTAGCCGCCGACGCCGGCCAGTGTCGGCGCAATGGCACCCAGGCGCTCATCGAACAGCTTCGGCAGCGAGATCGTGACGCCGTTGAAGATCACGCCGCTGAACAGCGCCGCCAGAAGGATCACGGCGACGACGCGGATCTGGATCGCACGCGGCACGGCGACCGCATCCGACGCCGTCGCCCGATGTGATAGACGCGCGCTTGCGTCGACGCGCTTGACCGCCATCAGGTGAACGAGGCCGACCAGCACCACGACCAATCCCGGCACCAGGAAAGCGCTGCGCCAGCCGAAGGCATCCGCCAACAGCCCCGTCGCAAGCGAAGCCGCGGCCAGTCCGAGATTGCCGTACACGCCGTTGACCGCCAAGGCATGGCCTGGCCGGTCGCTGAGGCGCGTCACCATGGCCAGGCCGACCGGATGATAGATCGCGGCGAAAAGCCCGAGGGCGCCGAGACCGACCATGAGCCAGAGATCGTCGGGGGCAAAGGCGATGAAGAGGCTGGACGCGCCGAGACCGAAGAACGACAGACCGATCAGACGCTGACCGTCCCAGTGATCGCCTAGCCAGCCGGCCGGCAAGGTCGCCAGCGCGAAGAGCACGTAGAGCGGCGTGCCGAGCGCGAGCGCCGCCCCGTAGGAGAGCCCCCAGTCCGCGGCGATGGCGATTACGGCCGTCGGAAAGATCAGCAGGAAGTAGTGGCAGAGGAAGTGCGCCACATTGAGAAAGGCCAACTGGGTTCCGGGGGTCATCGCACCCTCTTCGTTCGATCGTTGCTCGACACGATAAGCCAAGCCGTGACATCATTCTTCCGGCATCAAGACAAAGAATATGGAGAAAATGCCAGATCGCGGTCCAAGCATCGAGATCGAGGGCCTAGCCACCGACTATCCCGCCGGGACTTGGATCGCACCCCACAGCCATGACACCCATCAGATCGTGCATGCCGCCAGCGGTGTCTTACGGGTGGTCAGCGAGGATGCGGTCTGGGTGGTGCCGCCAGGCCGAGCAATATGGATGCCGGCGGACCGGGTTCACGCGGTGCGCTGCCAGACGGAGACGGCGATGCGCACGGTCTATCTCGACCGAAACGCGCCGGGCCTCCCCTCCGACTGCGCCGTCTGGTCGATCTCTCCCTTGATGCGCGAGATCCTGATCCGGATGGCCACGGCGCCC
>JANQIA010000457.1 GCA_028282405.1 Rhodovibrionaceae bacterium | reverse complement strand
GATACCGGCGGCTCCAACGTGCAGTTCGCCATCAACCCGGACGACGGCCGCATGGTCGTCATCGAGATGAACCCCCGCGTCTCGCGCAGCTCGGCGCTGGCCTCCAAGGCGACCGGCTTTCCCATCGCCAAGGTCGCCGCCAAGCTGGCCGTCGGCTACACCCTGGACGAGCTGCCGAACGACATCACCAAGGTTACGCCGGCCTCCTTCGAGCCGAGCATCGACTACGTGGTCACCAAGATCCCGCGCTTCACCTTCGAGAAGTTCAAGGGAACGGACCCGCTGCTGACGACCTCCATGAAGTCCGTCGGCGAAGCCATGGCCATCGGCGGCTGCTTCCAGGAGTCGCTGCAGAAGGCGCTGGCCTCTCTCGAGACGGGCCTCAGCGGGCTCGACGAGGTCGACCTCGGCTGGGACCCGGACGAGACGGCACCGAGCCACGAGACCGTGATGGCGGCGCTGTCCCAGCCGCGTGCCGACCGTATCCTGCGGGTGGCGCAGGCGCTGCGGCAGGGCGCCTCGATCGAAGACGTATTCGCCGCGACCTGGATCGACCGCTGGTTCCTGCGCCAGCTCAAGGACCTGGTCGACCGCGAGGCCGTGGTCCGCAGCGAAGGCCTGCCGCTGGAGCCGCTCGACCTGCTGAAGCTGAAGACCTGCGGCTTCACCGATGCGCGCCTGGCAGCGCTGAGCGGCGGCACGGCGGCGAGCCTGGAAGAGCGGCGGCGCCTGGCCGGCGTGCATCCGGTGTTCAAGCGCATCGACTCCTGCGCCGCCGAGTTCCCCGCCGCCACCACCTACATGTACTCGACCTACGAAGGCGACGGCTGGGCCCCGGCCGAGTGCGAAGCGGAGCCGAGCGAGCGCCGCAAGGTCATGATCCTGGGCGGCGGCCCGAACCGGATCGGCCAGGGCATCGAGTTCGACTACTGCTGCGTCCACGCCGCCTATGCCCTGAAAGAGGCCGGCTTCGAGACCATCATGGTCAACTGCAACCCGGAGACCGTCTCGACCGACTACGACACCTCCGACCGCCTCTACTTCGAGCCGCTGACCACCGAGAGCGTTCTGGAGATCGCGCGCATCGAGCAGTCCAAGGGCACGCTGGAGGGCGTGATCGTTCAGTTCGGCGGGCAGACCCCGCTCAAGCTCTCCGCGGCGCTGTCGGCCGCCGGCATCCCCATCCTGGGCACCCAGCCGGAAGCCATCGACCTCGCCGAGGACCGGCAGCGCTTCCAAGAGCTGCTCGCCGCGCTCGACCTCAAGCAGCCCGCCAACGGCATCGCCACCAGCCTGGAAGAGGCACGCGAGGCGGCGGACGCGATCGGCTATCCGGTGCTTATCCGCCCGTCCTACGTTCTGGGCGGCCGCGCCATGGAGATCATCCACGACGATGCGGCGCTGGAGCGCTACGTGGACGAAGCCGTCCAGGTCTCAGGCAAGAACCCGGTGCTGATCGACAGCTACCTGCGCGATGCGGTCGAGGTGGACGTCGACGCCATTTGCGACGGCGACGAGGTCTATGTCGCCGGCGTCATGGAGCACATCGAGGAAGCCGGCATCCACTCGGGCGACTCCGCCTGCTGCCTGCCGCCGCATTCCCTCGGCCCCGACGTCATCGACGAAATCAAGCGACAGACCGGCGTGCTGGCCAAGCGGATCGGGGTTGTCGGGCTGATCAACATTCAGTTCGCCGTCCGCGGCGGCGAGATCTTCCTGCTGGAGGTCAACCCGCGCGCCTCCCGCACCGTGCCCTTCGTCGCCAAGGCGATCGGCGTTCCCATCGCCAAGATCGCGGCACGGGTGATGGCAGGGGACAAGCTGGCCGACTTCACGCTGCCGGATGTCTCGACGGCAACCGGGCACGTGGCGGTCAAAGAAGCCGTATTCCCCTTCGCCCGCTTTCCCAACGTCGATGTGGTGCTGGGCCCGGAGATGAAGTCGACCGGCGAGGTGATCGGCCTGGACCGCCACTTCGCCTCCGCCTTCCTCAAGGCGCAGGAAAGCGCCGGCGTCCGTCTGCCGAGCAGCGGCCGGGTGTTCATCTCCGTCAAGGACAGCGACAAGATCGCCATGGCCAAGCTGGCGGCGGAGCTGGTCGACCTGGATTTCACCGTGGTCGCGACGAGCGGCACCGCGCAGTTCCTCGAGGAGCAAGGCTTCACCGTCGAGCGCGTGCTCAAGGTGCGCGAAGGCCGGCCGAACATCGTCGACCGCATGCTGTCAGGTGACATACAGCTTGTATTCAATACCACGGAGGGGGCCAAGGCGATCGCCGACTCCTTCTCCATTCGTCGCACGGCGCTGACGCAATCGATCCCCTACTACACCACGGTGGCCGGGGCGGATGCTGCCGTGCAGGCCATCGCGGCCCGCAAGGAAGGCCATCTTGAAGTCCGCCCGCTGCAATCCTACTTTACCGGTCTGTTCTGACCACAGGGTCCGGCACCCGGTAAGTCTTGGTGCTGGAAGCGATATTCTTAAATCCAACATAACAGAAGCGACGCGAGGTCAGGAGTTATGACCGACAAGGTGCCAATGACCGCTGACGGCTACGACCAGATGCAGGACGAACTGAAGCATCTGAAGAGTGTCGAGCGCCCCGCCGTTATCGTGGCGATTGCGGAAGCGCGCGAGCACGGCGACCTCTCGGAAAATGCCGAGTATCATGCGGCCCGCGAACGGCAGTCTTTCATCGAAGGCCGTGTGGCGGAGCTGGAGGACAAGATCTCCAGAGCCCAGATCATCGACCCGAGCAAGCTGTCCGGCGACACGGTGAAGTTCGGCGCGACCGTGACCGTGGTCGATGAGGATACCGACGAGAAGACGACCTACCAGATCGTCGGGGAGGCCGAGGCCGATGTGAAGAACGGCCGTATTGCGGTCACCTCACCCATCGCCCGCGCCCTGATCGGCAAGCAGGTGAGCGACTCCATCGAGGTCGCAACCCAAAAAGGCGCCAAAGCCTACGAAATCCTCAAAGTGAAGTACGCCTAAGCCTCAATCCACTTCGATCGGCACGCCCGGGCGTGCCGTCGAGGTCTTGATCACCTGCACCGTCTGGACCGTCGCCACGTGCGGCAGGGCCGTGAGGCGTTGGGTCAGGTCGTTCTCGTGCGCCGTG
>JANQIA010000430.1 GCA_028282405.1 Rhodovibrionaceae bacterium | reverse complement strand
TCCCGGCCTCGAGGTCCTGGACATCGAGGCGCTGGCCGAGATCGCCAATGCCGCCAAGCTGCCGCTGGCCATCGACAACACCTTCCTGACACCGGCGCTGATGCGGCCGATCGACCACGGCGCCGCCATGGTCATCCACTCGGCCACCAAGTGGCTCGGCGGACATGGGCTCGCCATTGCCGGCCTCCTGGTCGACGGCGGCCGTTTCGATTGGGAGGAAAGCGGCCTCTTCCCGACCCTGACCGAGCCTTACGAGGGCTATCATGGCATCGACTTCTCGGAGGAGTTCGGCCCCTCGGCCTTTGCCATGCGGGTGAGGGCAGAGGGCTTGCGCGACTTCGGGCCGACCATGGCGCCGCAGACCGCGCTCTACATTCTGCAGGGCATCGAGACCCTGCCGCTGCGCATGGCGCGCCACATGGAGAACACGCACAAGGTCCTGGAGTTCCTGAGCGGCCAGGAGGCCGTCGGCTGGGTGCTGCACCCGGCCTTGGAAAGCCACCCGGACCATGCGCTCGCCCAGCGGCTGCTGCCCAAGGGCGCTGGCTCCATCGTCAGCTTCGGCGTGAAGGGCGGGCGCGAGGCCGGGCGCAAGTTCATCGAGGCCTGCCAGCTCTGCTCCCATCTCGCCAACGTGGGCGACGCCAAGAGCCTGGTCATCCACCCGGCCAGCACCACCCACTCGCAGCTCACCGCCGAGCAGCTTGCCGCCGGCGGGGTCGGGGAGGACATGATCCGCCTCTCGGTCGGCCTGGAAGACCCCGACGATATCATCGCCGACTTGCGTCAGGCGCTGCGCGCCTCCCAGCGTTAGGATCCGTTTCCATGGACTTTCAGGTGAGAGGCGAAGGCTGCTTCGCTGCGACCGGCGGGCAAGCCTTCTCCGCGGACAAGCCCGCCGTGTTCCTGGTGCACGGGGCCGGCATGGACCACTCCGTCTGGGTCTTCCAGACCCGCTATCTGGCGCATCACGGCTGGTCGGTGGCGGCGCTCGATTTGCCTGGGCACGGCCGCTCCAAAGGCACGCCGCTCGCGTCCATCGATGCCATTGCCGATTGGCTGGTCGAGGCCATGGACGCCTTGGGGGCCTCCAAGGCCGCGCTGGTTGGCCATTCCATGGGGGCTATCGCCTCGCTCTCGGCGGCAGCCCGTCATTCGACGCGGGTCAGCGCCTTGGCCTGCTGCGGCGTGGCGGCCAAGATGCCGGTGCATCCCGACTTGCTGGCCGCGGCCGAAGCCAACGAGCAGGAGGCGATCGACATGATCAATGCCTGGGCTCACGGCAGTGCCGCGCACATGGGCGGACATCCCGCTTCTGGCCTCTGGCTGCTCGGCGGTGGAGATCGCCTCCTGGGCCGGGCGGAGTCGGGTGTGCTTCATGCCGACCTCGCCGCTTGCAACGCCTACGGTGACGGCATGGCTCATGCGGCGGCGCTGACCTGTCCAGCGCTTTTCCTGCTCGGCGCGCGTGATCGCATGACCCCGGCCAAGGTCGGGCGGGCTTTGGCTGCCGCGGCGCCTCAGGCGGAGGTGGACGTGATCGAAGACTGCGGGCATATGATGATGACCGAGCGTCCGGAAGAAAGCCTTCAGGCGCTCAGCCGCTTTCTCTCCGCCAACGCGGGCAGCCAACAAGAAGAGCTCTCAGATGCAGCAGGCGCCGGCCGAGCGTAAGGCCTATAGCCATTTTCTCGCCATCCCGACCCGCTGGATGGACAACGACATCTACGGCCACGTCAACAACGTGGTCTATTACAGCTCCTTCGATACGGTGATTAACGAGTACCTGATCCGGGAGGGTGGGCTCGACATCCACAACGGCAAGGTGGTCGGTGTCTGCCCGGAGAGCTTCTGCCAGTT
>JANQIA010000423.1 GCA_028282405.1 Rhodovibrionaceae bacterium | reverse complement strand
ATGTACTGGCCGCGCGGCGGCACCTCGATACCGAGAAGCCGCTCGACGCCCAAGGCGAAGGCATGCTCCTGGTTCATCGGCGAGGTGTAGTCCAGCCGGTCGAAGTACGGCACCGCCTGCAGGTAGGTCTTGTATTCGATCAGCTTCTCGGTGCCGCGATGCAGCAGGCCGATGTGCGGGTCGGCACGCTCGATGATCTCGCCGTCCATCTCCAGCACCAGGCGCAGCACGCCGTGCGCCGCCGGATGCTGCGGCCCGAAGTTGAGCGTCAGTGGCTTGATCTGCGCTTCGGCCATCAGGACTGCCCCTTGCTCTCAGGATCGCCGGCCTTCTCGTCGCCCGGCAGATGCAGCATGCCCTCCCAGGGGCTTTCGAAATCGAAGCTGCGGAACTCCTGGACCAGCTTCACGGGCTCATAGACCACGCGCTTCTGCTCCTCGTCGTAGCGCACCTCGACATGGCCGGTCAGCGGGAAGTCCTTGCGCAGCGGGTGCCCCTCGAAACCGTAGTCGGTCAAGATGCGCCGCAGGTCCGGATGGTTGGAGAAGAAGACGCCGAACAGGTCCCAGACCTCGCGCTCGGCCCAGATGGCCGAGGGGAACAGGCCGGCGACCGAGGGCACCGGCGAGTCTTCGTCGGTGGTCAGCTTCACGGTCATGCGCTCGTTGAGCCGCGGCGAGAGCAGTAGATAGACGATCTCGAAGCGCTCAAGCCGCTGCGGGAAGTCGACCGCCGTGACGTCCATCAACTGCTTCATCTGGGTGTTCTGATCGTCGCGCAGAAAGGTCAGCAGCTCGATGATACGCGCGCGGTCCGTCGTGACGATCAGGCCGCCGGCACCGACCTCGATCTCCGCGAACAGCTGCGGCACTGCGCTTTCGATGGCAGCGGCGAGCTCCTCGAGCCCTTCCGTCGACACGCTTTTGACCAAGGCTGACTCCTTAACGGGCGATTGCGGCGCGCCGCTTGATCTTCTTCTGTAGCTGAACCACGCCGTAGAGCAGCGCTTCCGCCGTCGGCGGGCAGCCCGGCACGTAGATATCGACCGGCACCACGCGGTCGCAGCCGCGCACCACGGCATAGGAATAGTGATAGTAGCCGCCGCCGTTGGCGCAGGACCCCATGGAAATGACCCAGCGCGGCTCGGCCATCTGGTCGTAGACCTTGCGCAGGGCGGGCGCCATCTTGTTGGTCAGCGTGCCGGCGACGATCATGACGTCGGACTGCCGCGGGCTCGGCCGGAAGACGGCGCCGAAACGGTCCAGGTCATAGCGGCTGCAGGCCGTGTGCATCATCTCGATGGCGCAGCAGGCCAGGCCGAAGGTCATCGGCCACATGGAGCCGCTCTGCGCCCAGGCAGCCAGCTTGTCGAGCTGAGTCACCAGGAAACCTTTGTCCTGCAGCTCTTGGCCCACCGCCCGCATCACGGCGTCCTGGTCAGCAGGCAAGCCGGCCGGCTGAGGAAAGCTGCGCTCTACTCCCATTCCAGCGCTCCCTTCTTCCACTCGTAGATGAAGCCGATGGTCAAGATCCCGAGGAAGACGACCATCGACCAAAAGCCGAACAGGCCGATGTCGCCAAGCGAGACGGCCCAGGGGAAGAGAAATGCCACCTCGAGATCGAAAATGATGAACAGGATGGCGACGAGATAGAAGCGCACGTCGAACTTGCTGCGCGCGTCGTCGAACGCTTCGAAGCCGCACTCGTAGGCCGACACCTTCTCCGAATCCGGACGCTGCTGCGCCACGATGTAGGAGGCAGCGACGATGATGATCGCAAGGGCACTGGCAATGCCCAGAAAGATCAAGATTGGCAGGTAGTTGGCGAGAAACTCGCTCGAGGCCATGAGGGCAGCTCCAATCGCAAGCCACGCTGTGCGGGGTGGCGGCTTCTTACAATGCTGCAGCGCTCCCCACAAGCCGAACCGCCGGCCCGTGACCGAACGCCCTACTATAGGAGTATAGTGGGGTCTCGCGGTGGAACAACGGTCGCCTTGCCGCACTGCGGCATCGCGGCCGCAACCTCGCAAAACCTGCTTAACGGGGGTTTAAGCGGGGCTCGTTCGTCTGGGTGCGCAGCGGGGCTGGTGCCGCAAGACTAACGCTGATTCAGGCAGGCCTCCCGCTCCTGGCCCGTAAGGTCGACGCAGGGGTCGGCCGAGCCCGTGGGGCCGAAGACGCCCTTGGAGGCCAGAATGCCAATGGTAATGGCGGCAGCAAAGGCCAGAAGGGCGATGAGCTTGATCGGCATGGGAGCGGCTCTCGACGCGGACGACTCAGGAGTTCGGCACGCCGGACGCTAGCGGAGGTCTCTCGGCGAACCAAGCCCCTCGCCTCCCCTGCCAAGTCGTGCGAGAAAGCAACAGGCGGTATGGAGGGGGGCATGTGGGCCTCGACAGCGCGGGCGATCGCGCCGCTGATGAGCGGCACCGTCGCCGTTTTCCTCGGCAACACCGTCCTCATCACCATTCTGCCGATCCGGGCGCAGGTCGAAGGCTTCTCGGAAAGCGCCATCGGCCTGATGGGCACCATCCACTTCGCCGGCTTCGCGCTCGGCTGCGTGATCGGCCCCTACATGGTCACCAAGGTGGGCCACATCCGCTGCTTCGCCGGCTTCAGCGCCTTGATGGCGACCATCGTTCTGCTTTTCCCCTTCGCCATCGACCCCCTGGCCTGGAGCGTCATGCGCGGTCTCAGCGGCATCTGCCTCGCCATCCTCTACCTCGTCATCGAGAGCTGGCTGAACGACAGCGCCGGCAACGAGATCCGCGGCGCGGTGCTGTCGATCTATATCATCGCCGCCAGCGCGGTGACCGTGGCCGGGCAGCTCATGATCAACCTCTTCCCGGTCGAGGCCTTTCAACAGTTCTCCATGGCCGCGATCTTTCTGGTCCTGGCCGTCGCGCCCCTCACCCTAGCCGACAGCAAGGCGCCGAAGCCCGTGCCCGAGGCGCGCCTGCGAATCGCGCGCCTCTGGGCCCTGTCGCCGACCGGCTTCGTGGCCTGTCTCGCCGCCGGCATGGTCGAGGGCGCCTTCTGGACCCTGGGACCGGTCTACGCCCAGGGCAAAGACCTTCCGGTCTCGCAAATCACCCTCTTCATGGCCGCCTTCGTGCTCGGCGGTCTGCTGTCGCAATGGCCCCTCGGCCGCCTCTCCGATCACGTCGACCGGCGCTGGGTGATCATCGCTTGCTGTGTCGGCACCACGGTGACCGCCGTGCTGCTGGCCCTGTTGCCGCTGGCCAGCGGCGTACTGGCGTTCCTACTCGCCATCCTGCACGGCGCGTTCATGCTGCCGCTCTATCCCCTGAGCCTGGCCCACGCCAACGACCACGCCCCGAACGAGGAGCTGGTCGAGGTCTCCAGCGGCCTGCTGCTCCTCTACGCCATCGGCGCCATCTCCGGCCCCTGGGCGGTCGGCTGGGCCATGGAGACCTATGACAGCGGCGGGCTGCTCTTCCTCGCCATGGCGGTCATCCTGAGCCTGCTCGCTCTCTTCATCGTGCTGCGGGCGGTTATCCGGGCGGCGCCGAGCGACCGCAGGCTCCGCGCCCTCTTCGTGCCGGTGCCCAAGACCAGCCAGTCGATCTACACGCTGGAGACCGACGACTAACACCAGACCGCGATGAGTTTCGCTCATCGCGGTCTGGTGTAGGCGGGCGTGGATGATTCCCGCCGCTAGACCGAATCACCAAGCAGCAGACGACCGGGCCGTCCGGCGATGCGGCAAAAAAAGCTGAACGCCATGGAAGAAAGCAGCCGGTTCAGCGTTGTCGTCGCAGGCGTCGTGTCCGGGCTCCGCATCCGCATCGCGGTTGCCATGGGCGCGGCAGCCCCGGATGCAACAGCAAAGGAAGAACGACAATGTCGAAGTTGACCTTGGCCACCCTCGGCCTGACTGCCCTCTTGGGGCTCGCCGCCTGCGGCAGCAGCCCGACCGACCGCGCCTTGAGCGGCGCCGGAATCGGCGCCGGTGCCGGTGCCGTCGGCGGCGCCCTGGTCGGCAGCCCGGTGACCGGTGCGGTTTTGGGCGCCGCCGCAGGCGCAGCCGTCGGCGGCCTGACCGACAAGGACGATATCGATCTGGGCGATCCGATCTGGGACTAGAATCCGAGACAGCTTCCAACCTCTTACACAACAACAAGCCCCGCCGTTTCGACGGCGGGGCTTTCTCGTCCCGAGCAAGCACCTGCGCGGCCCATGGATGCTCAGTCGGCGAGCGGTGGGCCGTGTGAAACGCAGAGACAAACTGCTTAGCCGCGACGGCACAACCGCCCGATTGACCCTGTTCCTAACATAGCCGACACCTCGCTCTTTGCTGAGGGGTCTTCTCGCTAGGCTGGGGGAGTGCCGGGCTTTGCAGCGCCAAAGCGATCCAAGTCCGCAAGCGGACAACGTGCCCTTCGCCGTCGCGGTGATCGTGTTCACCGTCTTGGCTCTGTCCCTGGGTGATGCCCTGATCAAGTTCACCAGCGGCGACTTCGTGCTCTGGCAGATCTTCGTCCTGCGGTCCGTTCTCGTCGTGCCGGTCCTGCTGGCTTATCTCTGGCTGAGGAACCCCACAGTCCTGCGCATCCCCGCCGCGCTCGGATGGACTCTGCTGCGCAGTCTGCTGCTGGTGGGCATGTGGGTCGCCTACTATGCGGCCTTGCCGCATATCCAGCTCTCGGTCGCCGCGGCCGCCTACTACACCTTGCCGATCTTCATCACGCTGTTCTCGGCCGCCCTCATCGGCGACCGGGTCGGTCGCTTGGGATGGCTGGCCGTCTTCGTCGGCTTCTTCGGGGTTCTGCTGATCCTTCGGCCAAAGGCGGGAGACTTCAACCTCTTCGCCCTGCTGCCGCTCCTATCCGCCGTTCTCTACGCCCTGGCGATGATCCTGACCCGCACCAAGTGCCGGGGCGAGAATCCGGTCATACTGTCCATTGCATTGAACGTCGCGTTCATCCTGGGCGGCGGCCTTGCGACTCTGCTGATCGAGCTGCTGGCAACTGGCCCACGAGAGGGGTTTCTCGTGGCGTCTTGGGCTGCCATGAGTCCGGCGGAGTGGCTCTCGATGGCCCTCCTCGCCTGCGCGATTCTCATCGGCAGCGTCGGCGCGGCCATCGCCTATCAGAAGGGCCCACCGGCCGTGATCGGCACCTTCGATTTCGCCTACGTCGGCTTCGCTGTGATCTGGGGAGTCGTTTTCTTTGCCGAGATCCCGGACACCCTCTCGGTGCTCGGCATCGCACTGATCGTCATCGCCGGGATCCTGTCCTTGAGGCGATGAGGGCCTAAGGCCTTCCAAGAGGCGGCAGCGCGCAGCACCAATTGGCAATAGCTGTGGTAAATGGTGGGGCTGGAGGGCGAAGGTCGGAATTGGCCCGCCTTCGTCCCTACGGACTACGGCGCGGCATCCACTTCGCACGCTACGGCTTGTCGCGCCGTAGCTAGATTTCGGCTATGCCGAAATCAGCGAAGGCGGATGGCGGGAGTGACGGGACTCGAACCCGCGGCCTCTGGCGTGACAGGCCAGCGCTCTAACCAACTGAGCTACACCCCCTCGATCGCCCGAGCTGCCGAAG
>JANQIA010000378.1 GCA_028282405.1 Rhodovibrionaceae bacterium | reverse complement strand
TGACGCCGAAGTGGTTGCGGGCGATGCGGTGCAGGATGTCCTCGCCGTCGATTCCCAGGACGCAGATCGTCAGGCGGCTCTGCACGGCGGCCGAGGCGGAGAAGATCTCGCGCCAGATGCGCACCAACGCCGGCGCCGGCAGGTTGCCGCGATTGGCCTCGAGCAGCCGGCGCAGCACGACCGTCTCTCGACCTGGGCGGACAGTCGGCGTACCATGCGCTTTTGCGTGGCCGACCCGCTTCGAGACGGCCATGCGCTTGTTCAGCAGATCCAGGAGCGCGAGGTCGAGATCATCGATTTCACGGCGCAGATCCTCGAGCGTCGCTTCCGGCACGGTTCTTGTTTCCATCGTATTGGCGAGAGCCCTTAACTGATAGTCCGTAGAACGGTCAAAATCAAAGAAAAGTCTGTGCTGTGACGCGTTTGACTGCAGAACCCAAGCCATTGACAGACAAGCAAACCAGCGCGTTTATTGCGCGCCTTCACGGTCCCGTCGGAAAGGTATTTTTACAGTGGCCACGGCCCCAGAGGACATGACCAGCAAGGGCAGGCTCAGCCCCCAACGTCAAGCCGAACCTGCGACACCCGCTGTCGGGGAGCAGGCGGTCGTGGCGCATACGGAGGCGCTGAAGCTCGACAGCGGGTTGCACCTCGGCCCGATTACCGTGGCCTATCAATGCTATGGCACGCTGAATGCGGACAAGAGCAACGCCATTCTGGTCTGCCATGCGCTGACCTTGGATCAGTTCGTCGCCGAGACGCACCCCATGACTGGCCGGCCAGGCTGGTGGTCCTATATGGTCGGTCCCGGTCTGCCGCTGGATACCGAGCGCTACTGCATCATCTGCGCCAACGTGCTCGGCAGTTGCATGGGCACCACCGGGCCGCGGGACGTCAATCCGGAGACCGGCGCGCCTTGGGCGCTCGACTTCCCCATGGTCACCGTCGGCGACATGGTGCGCGTCCAGAAGCTGCTGATCGACCACCTGGGCATCGACCAGCTCTTCGCCGTGGTCGGCGGCTCCATGGGCGGCATGCAGGTGCTGGAATGGGCCGCCAAGTATCCGGAGCGGGTCTTCGCCGCCATTCCCATCGCCACCGCCGCCCATCACACGGCGCAGAACATCGCCTTCCACGAGGTGGGCCGCCAGGCCATCATGGCCGACCCGGACTGGGCCGGCGGCCGCTATCTCGAGCAGGGGACCGTGCCGCGCCGCGGGCTGGCGGTCGCCCGCATGACCGCCCACGTCACCTACCTCTCGGAGTCGGCCCTGCACCAGAAGTTCGGGCGCAAGCTGCAGGCCGGCAACAGTCTCTCCTTCGGCTTCGACGCCGACTTCCAGGTCGAGAGCTACCTGCGCTATCAGGGCAGCAGCTTCGTCGACCGCTTCGATGCCAACTCCTACCTCTACATCACCCGGGCGATGGACTACTTCGACCTGGCCGCGGACTACGGCGGGGTCTTGGCCAACGCCTTCCTGGGCAGCAAGGTGCGCTACTGCGTCGTGTCCTTCACCAGCGACTGGCTGTTCCCGACCAGCGAAGCCAAGACCATCGTGCACGCGCTCAACGCCGCGGCGGCCGATGTCAGCTTCGTCGAGATCCGCAGCGACAAGGGGCATGACTCCTTCCTGCTGCGCGAGTTCGAGTTTTTCGAGACCCTGCACGGCTTCCTCAACGGCTGCGCCGAGATCAAGGGCCTGCCGGTGGCCCATCTGCGCCTGCCGGACCCCTGCGCCCCGGACCACACGGATGACAGGGTGACATGAGCGCCGTCGGAGAGGGCATCGAGCAAAGGCTCGCCGCGGCTGAACCCAACCCGCAGCGTCAGACGGCGCGTGGCGCCCACGTGGTGCGCGGCGATTTTCGCCTGATCGCGGACATGATCGAGAGCGGCAGCCGCGTGCTCGACGTGGGTTGCAGTGACGGCGCCTTGCTGGAGTATCTCGCCCGCGAGCACGACATCGTCGGTCGCGGCATGGAGCTGAGTCAGGCCGGGGTGAACGCCAGCGTCAGCCGCGGGCTTTCGGTGGTCCAGGGCAACGCCGACACGGATTTGGTCGACTACCCCGACGGCGCCTTCGACTATGTGGTGCTGAGCCAGACGCTGCAGGCCACCCACGACCCGCGCAAGGTCATGGAGCAGCTCGTCCGCATCGGTCGCCACGCCATCGTGAGCTTTCCAAATTTCGGCTACTGGCGCGTGCGCCTGCGCCTGCTGTTCGCCGGGCGGATGCCGGTGACCCCATCGCTGCCGGACCACTGGTTCGAAACCCAGAACATCCACCTCTGCACGATTCTCGACTTCGTCGAGCTCTGCCAACGCTGCGGCATCGACATCGAGCGGGCGCTCATTCTGGGCGACGGCGAAGAGGCGCGAGAGATCAACAATCTCTGGAAGGCAAACTGGCTGGGCCGCAATGGGATGTTCTTGCTCCAGCGGTCCCGCCGGCCAGAGCCGGGTTAGGCACGGCGATCAGCACCCGGCGCCGCCGCGCCACGGCCCGCGCCGGGCGCACGGCGAAGACCTGTTTCTTGGCTTCCACGAGGTTGACGCCGCCGAAGCGACGGAACCAGCGACCGCCTGCCCGTTCCCAAGCCGCCGCCGCGCGCAACAGCGCCTGTGAGCGGGTCGGCGGAATGAACAGCGCCTGCTCCTCGCGCTCGGGAATGAAGGCGTTGGCCTTCAAGAGTTTGCGGATCTGCTGCGGGCTGAAAGGCTGGCCGTGGCCGAAGGGCGTCCGCTCCAAGCGCGCCCAGATCCCCCGTCGGTTGGGCACCACCACCAGAAGCCGGCCTTGCCCGGCCAATACCCGCCAGATCTCGCTCAGCATCTCGCGCACGTAGTGACTCTCCTCGATGCCGTGCACCAGCAAGATCCGATCGATCGAGGAATCGGCGAAGGGCAGCTCCGTCTCCTCACCCAGGGCGACGACATAGGGGCCTTCCGCCGGCCAGTGCATGGCTCCCTGCTGGGCCGGCATGCAGGCGACGACCCGTTCGGCTTCGCCGCGAAACTGGCGCAGGTAGGGCACGGCATAGCCGAGGCCGAGGACGCTGTCGCCCTTGACGTCGGACCAGAAGGAACGGACCGCCCGGCGGATGAGGTGGCGCGCGACCTGCCCCGTACGGCTGGCATAAAAGTCTCGTAGTTGGACGACGTCGCTATACATCGAAGAGCTGGAGCCTTGTAGAAAGCGCCGGTCTGGCCCGCCTTGCGGGCGACAGCGCGCGCGTTAAAGTCCGCGAGCGGAGGAACAGCCGATGTCCCAACTCGATATCCACCAGATACCCGTCCTCAGCGACAACTATGTCTATTTGGCACGGGATCGCGCCAGCGGCCAGACCGCCGTGGTCGACCCGGCCGTCGTGGAGCCGGTGCTGGCTGCGGCCGAACGCCTCGGTTGGACCATCACCCACATCCTCAACACCCATCATCACGGCGATCACGTCGGCGGCAATCTGGAGATCAAGGCCGCGACCGGCTGCACGATCATCGGCCCCAAGGCCGACCGGGCCCGGATTCCCGGCATCGACGTCGAGGTGGAGGAAGGCGACCGAGTCGCGCTCGGCGAAGCCGTGGCCGAGGTCTTCTTCGTACCCGGCCATACTCGCGGGCATATCGCCTACTGGTTCAGCGAAAGCGATGCGCTGTTCTGCGGCGACACGCTCTTCGCCCTGGGCTGTGGGCGGCTTTTCGAAGGCACGCCGCAGCAGATGTGGAGCTCGCTGTCGAAGTTCCGCAAGCTGCCGGAGGCGACCCGCGTCTATTGCGCCCACGAGTACACCCAGGCCAACGCGCGCTTTGCCCTGTCCGTCGAGCCGGAGAACCAGGCCCTGCAAGACCGCTCCCGCGCGATCGACGTGGCCCGGGCGGAAGACCGGCCGACCGTGCCCTCGACCCTGGGCGAAGAGCTAGCGACCAATCCTTTCCTGCGCGCCGATCTGCCGAGCCTTGCCGCCAACGTCGGCCTCTCGGGCAGCGACCCGGTCGCGGTCTTCGCCGAGGTCCGCCGGCGCAAGGACAATTTCTGACATCTCACCGAAACCAAAGAGACAGGGACCTGAACCATGAAGCTCTGGTGTTCCGATACCTCCCCCTATGCCCGTAAAGTGCGTGTTCTCGTCCGGGAGCTGGGCCTGACCGACCGCGTGACCGAGCAGCCGGTCGCCACCACGCCCATCGCGCCCAATGCGGATCTGGCCAAGGTCAGCCCCCTGGTGCGCGTGCCGACCTTGGAGACCGACGAGGGCGAAGCGCTCTACGACTCCCGGGTGATCTGCGAGTACCTGGAGAGCCTGGACGGCGTGACGCCCCTGACCCCGGCGAACGGAGCCGCCCGCTGGCGCGACCTGCGCGACGCGGCCCTGGCGGAGGGCATCCTGGATACCGCCGTGGGCCTGCGCTACGAGACCGGGCTCAAGGAAGCGCGCTTCCAGGACCCCAACTGGATTGCGGCGCGCCGGCAGCGCATCCTGCATGCCCTGGATGCGATGGAGAGCAGCGCGCCTGACGCCGAGGCCGGGCCGAGCCAGGGCACGATCGCCTGGGCGGCGGCGCTCGGCTATCTGGACCTGCGCTTTCCCGACATGAGCTGGCGCGAGGGACGGCCCAAGCTGGCGGCCTGGTACGAGCGCTTCTCGCAACGCCCGTCGCTGGTCGAAACCGAGCCGCCCAAGTAAAGCTGCCGAGATGACGTCCATCAGCCAGTTCTCGGCCCGCCAGGTGATCGAGCATCTCGAGCTGCAGCCGCACCCGGAAGGCGGACACTATCGCGAGACTTGGCGCGACCAATCCGCAGACGGCGCACGGGGCGCCGGCACAGCCATCTACTACCTGCTGGAGGCGGGTGAGGTTTCGGCCTGGCACCGGGTCGATGCTGCGGAAATCTGGCACTGGTACGCGGGCGGGCCGCTGGCCCTCACCATCTCGCCCAACGGCCACGATGCTGAAGCCGTGCACCTGGGCCCCGATCTGGCGCGCGGGCAGCGGCCTCAGCTCATTATCCCGAAGCATGCCTGGCAAACGGCCGAGTCCCTCGGGGCCTGGACCTTGGTCGGCTGCACCGTCTCGCCAGCCTTCGAATTCGCCGGCTTCGAGATGGCCCCGCCCGACTGGCGGCCGACGCCTCGGCCCGCCGGCGGCTCCTAAGCAGACAGCAGCCGCGCCAAGTCGTCCATGCCCTCGGCAATCTCGCGGCTGCCGGCGGCGATCAGAGCATCGCCGTGGCCGGCGCCGACATGGCTGGCACCGGTGAAGCCGATCACCTCCATGCCGGCTGCCCTTGCCGCCGTCACCCCGGTCACGCTGTCTTCGATCACCAGACAGTCGCCGGGTTCGAAGCCCATCACGGCGGCGGCGTGGAGGTGGAGATCGGGCGCGGGCTTGCCGCGGGCCACCATCTCGCTGCTGAACACCGCCTCCCCGGCAAAGAAGCGAAGCAGGTCGGTGCAGTGGAGAGAAAAGCGCAGCCGCTCTTCCAGCGAGTTCGATGCGACGCAGCGCGGACCGTTCAATCCGGCAAGCAGCGTCTGCACACCCGGGACGGCTTCAAGCTCCTGCTCGAAACGTGCAATCGTTCGCGTTGCGACACGGCGGTGGAAGTCCTCGGGCAGGCGGCACCCTGTTTCCGCCGTGAGAATTTCGGCAATGCGCTGGTCGGTGAAGCCGGGAAAGCGCTCATCGAGCTCTTCGGGCGAAAGGTCGATGCCGTGTTCCGAAAGTTCTTGGGCAACGACGCGACACGCCAGGGCCTCGCTGTCGATCAGCACCCCGTCGCAGTCGAAGATCAGGAGACCCTGTCGCATCTCTCGTTCGGTTCCGGTGACGTTCGCTCTCTCTAGCGGCTTCCCACTGGGGCCGAAAGCAGCGGACTTGCAAATCGGCCGTCCGGCGGCAGATTGAGAAAAAACACATTCGGCCAGAGGAGCACCCTATGCGCTATCTGCACACCATGGTTCGGGTCACCGACCTGGATGCCTCATTGGACTTCTTTTGCAACAAGCTGGGATTCGTCGAAACCCGCAGACACGACAGCGAGCAGGGGCGCTTCACGCTCGTCATGCTGACCGCGCCCAAGGACCACGGCCGCGCCAAGGAGGAGAGCTCGCCGGAGCTCGAGCTGACCTACAACTGGGACCCGGAGAACTACACGGGTGGGCGTAACTTCGGCCATCTCGCCTACAAGGTCGACGACATCTACGCCACCTGCCAGCACCTGATGGACAACGGCGTGACCATCAATCGCCCGCCGCGCGACGGCCGCATGGCCTTCGTCCGCTCGCCCGACAACATCTCCATCGAGCTGCTGCAGGAAGGCGACCCCCTGCCGCAGAAGGAGCCCTGGAGCTCGATGCAGAACACCGGCGAGTGGTGATCCGGACGGCCAAGACCTCCAACGAGAAAGGGCCCTCCTGACGGGAGAGCCCTTTTCGATTTCGTCCTATCGAGGCAGCTCAGTACATGTGCTGGCCGCCGTTGATCGAGAGGGTCGAGCCGGTGATGAAGCCGGCCTCGTCGGCGACCAGGAAGACCACCGCCCGGGCAATCTCCTCGGCCTCGCCCAGACGCCCGACCGGAATGCGGCCGACGATCTTCTCCAGCACCTTCTCAGGCACGGCGCGGACCATCTCGGTGGCGATGTAGCCCGGCGCGATGGCATTGACCGTGATGCCCTTGGCGGCACCCTCCTGCGCCAGGGCCTTGGTGAAACCGTGGATGCCCGACTTGGCCGCGGCATAGTTGACCTGTCCGTACTGGCCGGCTTGGCCATTGATCGAGCCGATGTTGACGATGCGGCCGAAGCTGTGGTCGCGCATGGACTCGATGACGCAGCGCGAGCAGTTGAAGCAGGAGGTCAGGTTCGTATCGATCACCGCCGACCACTGCTCGAAGGTCATCTTGTGCATGGTCCCGTCGCGGGTGATGCCGGCGTTGTTGACCAGAACCTCGATGGGGCCGTGTTCGGAGACGATTTGGTCGACGGCCGCTTTGACGGCGTCGAAGTCGGAAACGTCGAACTTGTAGGACGGGATTTCGGTCTCTTGCGTGAACTTGGCCGCAGCTTCCTCGTTGCCGCCATAGTTGGCGACGACGCGATAGCCCGCATCCCTGAGGGCCTCGGAAACCGACCGCCCGATGCCGCGCGTTCCTCCCGTCACCAGTGCCAAACGAGCCATGAGCTTACATCCCTCCCTGTTCGCTTTATCGCTTTATCCGCCTCGATGCCGAGACGCGACCGCAGGCGACCGTCTCCAAACGACGGCCGCCAACTGCTGAATTAAAGCCTGAAATGGATTGCGGGGCTAGAGTGCTGTCGACTCTGGCCCCGCGATCGCTCGATTAGCGCTCGACGCACATGGCGATGCCCATGCCGCCGCCGATGCACAGCGTGGCGAGGCCTTTCTTGGCATCGCGCTTCTGCATCTCGTGCAGCAGGGTGACCAGGACGCGCGCGCCGGAGGCACCGATGGGGTGGCCAAGGGCGATGGCACCGCCGTTGACGTTCACCTTGTCGGTGTCCCAGCCGAGATCCTTGTTGACCGCCAGAGCCTGCGCGGCAAAGGCCTCGTTGGCCTCCACCAGGTCCAGGTCGTCGACGGTCCAGCCGGCCTTCTCCAAGGCCTTGCGGCTGGCGGGAATCGGGCCCGTACCCATGATCGCCGGGTCGACGCCGCAGGTCGCCCAGGAGACGATGCGGGCCAAAGGCGTGATGCCCCGCGCTTCGGCGTCCTCGGCCGACATCAGAACGACCGCGGCGGCGCCGTCGTTGATGCCGCTGGCGTTACCAGCGGTCACCGTGCCTTCCTTGTCGAAGGCCGGGCGCAGCTTGCCAAGGGACTCGGCGGTGGTGCCGTGCTTGGGATGCTCGTCGGTGTCGACCACGATGTCGCCCTTACGGGTCTTGATGGTCACCGGAACGATCTCGTCCTTGAAGCGGCCGGCGTTCTGCGCCGCCTCTGCCTTCTGCTGGGAGCGGGCGGCAAACGCGTCCTGCTCGTCGCGGGTGAGCTGCCACTGCCGGGCGACGTTCTCGGCCGTGTTGCCCATGTGATAGCCGTTGAAGGCATCCCAGAGGCCGTCCTTGATCATGGTGTCGACGAACTTGACGTCGCCCATCTTGGTGCCGTTGCGCAGATGCGCGCAGTGCGGCGACTGGCTCATGGACTCTTGGCCGCCGGCGACGACGATCTTGCTGTCGCCGTTGCGGATGGCCTGGTAGCCGAGCGCCACCGTGCGCAGGCCCGAGCCGCAGAGCTGATTGATCTGATAGGCCGTCTTTTCCTGAGGAATGCCGGCGTCCATGGCCGCCTGGCGCGCCGGGTTCTGGCCCGTGCCCGCGGTCAGGATCTGACCCATGATGGCTTCATCGACATCGTCCGGGGTGACGCCCGCGCGGCTCATCGCCTCCTTGATGGCGACGGTCCCGAGATAGGATGCGGGAACACTCGACAGGCCGCCGCTGAACGCCCCGACCGGGGTCCGCGCGGCACTGGCAATCACGACTTCGCTCATCTGGACCGTTCCTCCTTCGCTTTGGTTGCGGCAGGCTCACCAACACATGGGTATGCGCTTAGGCATGCACATGGGCATGAACGGAAAGCACCCCAAGGTGCGGTGTGCCGCGCTTATCAATGCTGCACTGCACAATAGCGTTAACATAGAAGGCAGCCGTCGGCAAAGCAAGCGAGCCAACAGCCAATCGCGGCTAGCGGTTCGCTCCGGCATCGGCTTCGCGCAGCCAGGCGACCAGCGGCCCCCAGATGGTCTCCGGCGCACGGCGGCTGACCACCATGCCGATATGGCCGATGGCGGGCTCCCTCAGGTCGATCTGTGGGATCAGCGGGGCGATCGCCGCGGCCGAGGCCGGCGGCACGATGCGGTCCTGGCCGGGCACCAGGCAAAGGCAAGGGACAGACAGGGTGCGCGGGTCGACGACGCGCCCAGCCACACGCCAGGCCAGGCGGGCGGTGCTGTTCTCGCCGTACCAGCCGCCGAGGCATTCGCGCGCCACTGGGCCAGCCAAGGGCACGCCGTCGTTCAGCCAATCCTCCAGCGCCACGAAGGCGCGCGCCCGGTCGCTGTCCGGGTCCATGCGCCCGAACGCCAGGAACTTGCGGGTGCCGTCCAGGGGGTCGATGGCGGCGAACAGCGATTGAATGGCATCGACCGGCAGCTCGCCCAGCACGTCAATCCAAGGCCCGAAGGCGAGCAGGCTGGACTGGGCGGCCACGGACTGCTGCTTGACCGTGTGGAAATCCCAGGGGCTGGCCAGAAGCGCCAAGCCGGCCACGTCACGCTGGCGCCTGAGCGCCAAGGCCAGGGCCAGCAGTCCCCCCATGCAATAGCCGATCACCATCACCGGACGATCGAACCGGGCGAGGCAGTGGTCCAGCGCCGCTTCCAGGCGGCCGGCGATGTAATCGGTCAGGGAAAAGCGGCGCTCGACCTCCCCAGGCGCGTCCCAGTCGACCAAGAGCGGCGCCATGCCCCGTCCGGCCAGCCAGCGCAGCAGGCTGCCCTCTGGCGTCAGATCGAGAATGTAGCTGCGGTTGATCAGCGAGGGGACGACCAGCACCGGGACCGCATCCGGGTCTCCCGTGCCGTAGTCGAGCAGCCGGGTGGTGCCCTCCGACCAGACCACGGGCGCGCTGGTCGGCGGCCGGCGGTAACTGTGCGTCCGGTAGACCTGGATGGCGGCGAGCAGCTGCTCGGAGCGCTCCAGGATTTCCTGTTCAAGCGCCCTTTGCAGGTCGTCGGCGGGGAGCGACGCGCTTTCGCGCACGAGGGCTGCTGCCCGTTGCGCGAACTGCGGACTCCAAGGCAGCGATTCGCTCTTCCAGAGCCTGGAAGCGAGCCAGGAGCTCGTCCAGGCGTTCGTCGCGGCCAGCAGATGCAGCGGCAGCGGGCGCGGGCCCAACCGCGGTTCCCGCCGGGCTGTCGTCGACGCCGTTGCCTGTCCGCTTTCGGTCATGGCGCTCCTGTCCCATTCCCTGCGAACCGGCCTGCAGATTGGCCAAGTCCCGCCACAGTGTCCAGACCTGCTCCGGCGCCGGTGTCAGGCTGGCGGCCATCAGCCGCCCGGCCTGCGCCAAGCCCTGGGGATCGGAAAAGAGCGCCGAGACCTGATCCTGCCAAAGCTCGAGATAGCGGCGGGCGATCAAGCGCGCCTGCGCCTCTCTCTCGTCGCGTCCACTCTCGCCCTCGCTCATCGCCCCTCGGTCTCGCTTCGCCCCACCCGACCGGACAGCGGCCGCCCCGCCCAAAGTTGACAGACCCTGCCGCAGCGCACAATATCCGCGCGTTTGACGCGACAACCCCTTGGCGTCGCACGGTAAAGGACGGGACAGAGCTGGTGGCCAATAAACCCTCCGCCGAAAACGAACCGGTTACCATCAAGAAATACGCCAACCGGCGGCTCTACAACACAGCGACAAGCAGCTATGTGACCCTCGACCACCTTTGCCAGATGGTGAAGGACGGGGTGGACTTCGTCGTCTACGACGCGAAGACCAGCGAGGATATCACCCGCGCCGTGCTGACCCAGATCATCGTCGAGGAAGAGGCCAAGGGCGAGAACCTGCTGCCCATATCCTTCCTGCGGCAGCTGATCAGCTTCTACGGGCACGGCATGCAGTGGATGCTGCCCAAGTACCTGGAAACCATGATGCAGAGCTTCGCCGCCAATCAAGAGCAGATGACGGCGGCCATGCAGAAGTCCATGGGCGGCATGTTCGGCCTCGAGCAGCTCGAGCAGATGGGCAAGAAGAACATGGCGCTGCTGGAGAGCACCATGCGCATGTTCTCCCCCTTCGCCGGCCAGGAGGAAGAGGGCGGCAACGCCGGCACGGGCGAGCCGGCGACGCGCGCCGACCAGCTCGACACCCTGCAGAAGCAAGTGGACTTGCTGCAGCGGCGCTTGACCGAGCTCACCGAAAAGAAAGATTAAGAAACCACCGCAATGGCGCAGCTTTCGCCAAGGCCTGGCCGGTGAAAGCAGTTTATATAACCCCGACTAATAGTGCTAACTAACGAATATAGTTAATAATACAGCAAATTTTATTTGCCCGAGACTTGCTTCTTTACAAACTATTAAGTACAGTGTGCGGACTATGGCGACTCCCCGCACGACCATTGAGCTGATCAATCCCGCTGCCTTCCGCAGCCATGGGACGATTAAGCCTGTCACGGCGAGTGAACGCGCGCGGCCGCAGAACTCCAGCGCCAGCGAGAGTGTGCCCAAAGCGCAGGCCGCCCGCCCCGCCAGCCGGGAGCCGTTTCATGCGCTCGACGCCGCCAAGAGCCTGCTGCAGACCGGGCCGCTCTTGGCCGCGCAGACCGCCGGCACGGCGGCGACCATGCTGCCGCATGCGGGCTTGAGCAATCCCCAGGGCGTCCAGGCCTACCGGCAAGCCAACGGCGATCTGCCGGAGCCGATCAATATCATGGTTGATTGGACGCTCTAGAGCTCGTCCCAGCTTTTCGTCAGGAAGCCGGTGCCTCCGCCACGTGGGCGGCGGCAAGCGTGCGGATACGCTGCACCATCGAGAAGAGGCCGTTGCTACGGCTTGGGCTCAGATGCCCGCCCAGACCCAGCTTGTCGAAGAGCGCGCGCCCATCGGCGGCGACGATCTCGTCGGCCGGCTTGCCGGAGAAGGCGGTCAGCAGGATGGCGATCAGCCCGCGCACGATGTGGGCGTCACTGTCGCCGCGGAAATGCAGGCGCTTCGCCTCCTCCCGGTCCGGATAGGCGATCAGCCAGACCTGGCTGACGCAGCCCTCAACTTTGTGCTCCTGCGTCTTCAAGGACTCTTCGAAAGCCGGAAGCTGCCGCCCCAGATCGATGATGTAGCGGTAACGCTCTTCCCAATCGTCGAGGAACTCGAAGCTCTCGAAGACCTCTTCGAGGCTGGGCAGATTGGCTTCGGTGGTCTCGGTCATCGCTTGTCTCCTGCGACTCTCGAAATGGGGTCGAGAGAGCCCGACACAAAGTCGCCGCAATACCGGGGCGGCAATTCGTCCCCCTCAGCGCCTCTCGGATGTGGCGATCAGCTGGCCAGGGCCGGCTTGTTCTCGCTCAGAGCATCCAGCAGGCGATCGATCCAGGCGCGGGGAATATCCCGGGTGATGAAGACCAGCTTGGTGCGGCGGTCGTCGTCCGGCCAGGCATCGAGCCAGACCGGCGGATGGAAGATGTGCTGCACCCCGTGCACCACCGCCGGCCGGTCAGGCTCTTCGGCAATCTTGACGATGCCCTTGACCCGCAAGAGGTCGGGCCCGCGGTTCATGGTCAGGATCTCGACGAACAGCGAAAAGGCGGCGCCGGAAATCGCTTCCTCCCGCACGACGCAATAGGCCTGGATCCGATCGTCGTGGCGGTTCGGGTCATGACTGTGGTCGTGCGCCCCATGATCGTGCGCCCCGTGGTCATGACCGCCATGATCATGCCCGTGATCGTGGTCATGACCGGCGTGGTGATGGTCGTGATGCGAGCCGTCCCCGGGCCCGGCGGCGTAGGCTTCCTCGCGCAGCCAGCGGGCCACGTCCGGCGCTTTGGTGGAGGGGTCATAGAGGCCGGCATCGAAGAGCTGCCGGGGCAAGACCGCATCCGGCCCGGCAACGATCACGTCGGCCGCCGGGTTGAGGTCGCGCAGCCGCGCCTCCAGCGCGTCGCGCCCGGCCTGCCCCTCCTCAAGGTCCGTCTTGCTCAGCACCAGGCGGTCGGCCATGGCCGCCTGCTTCACCGATTCCTGATGGCGGTCCAAGGTGCCGCTGCCGTTGGCCGCGTCGACGACGGTCACCACGCCGTCGAGGCGGTAGTTCGCCGCCAGACGCTCGTGGGTGGTGAGTGTGTGGATGATGGGCGCCGGGTCGGCGAGACCCGTGGTCTCCACCACGATGCGATCGAAGGCCTCCTTGCCGTCATCGCGGCGGCGCGCTTCCAGGCGCCCCAAGGTCTCTATCAGATCGCCCCGCACGGTGCAGCAGAGGCAGCCGCTATTGAGCTCGACGATGTCCTCTTTTGCATCGGCCACCAGCAGATGGTCGAGGCCGATCTCGCCGAACTCGTTGACGATCACCGCGGTGCGGGCCAGCTCCTCGCGCCCAAGCAGGGAACGCAACAGGGTCGTCTTACCGCTGCCGAGGAAGCCGGTGAGAATGGTGACGGGGACAAGGCTCATGGTCGCGCGGTCGCTCCGCTATGCTGATCGGTGGGCAGGTTGGACATGGCGAGGACGCGATTACGCCGCAAGGGCTTGGTCGATGTCGCGGCGCAAATCTGTGACCGCCTCCAGCCCGACCGAGACGCGGATGGTACCGGGCGTGATGCCGAGCGCCGAACGCTCCGCTTCCGTCAGCTTCTGGTGCGTGGTGGTCGCCGGATGGGTCGCCAGGCTCTTGGCATCGCCGAGATTGTTGGAGATGTCGACCAGCCGCAGCGCGTTGAGCAGGCGGAAGGCCCGCTCCTTGCCGCCATCGACATCGAAGGTGACCACCGTGCCGAAGCCGCTCATCTGCTTCAGCGCCAGCTCGTGCTGCGGATGGGACGGCAGGCCAGGATAAAGCACCTTGAGGATGCCGTTCTTCTCTTCCAGATGGCGGGCCAGCGCCAGGGCGTTCTCGCAGTGGCGCTGCATGCGCAGCTCCAGGGTCTCCAGAGACTTGGCCAGGACCCAGGCGTTGAAGGGGCTGAGCGAGGGGCCGGTGTGGCGATAGAAGGGCTCGAAGGTCTCCTTGATGAAGTCCTTGCTGGCCAGCACGGCACCGCCGAGGCAGCGCCCCTGCCCGTCGATGTGCTTGGTCGCCGAGTAGACGACGATGTCCGCCCCAAAGGCCATGGGCCGCTGATGCAAGGGCGAAGCGAAGACGTTGTCCACCACCACCGTGGCGCCGGCCTTGTGCGCCAGATCGCAAACCGCCTCCAGGTCGACGAGATCGAGCATGGGGTTCGATGGCGTCTCGAGGAACACCACCCGGGCGCCATCCGCCAGGGCGGCGCGCCAGGCTTCCAGGTCGCGCCCGTCGACCTGGACACTCTCGATGCCGAACTTCGGCAGGATGTTGGCGACGATGTGATGGCAGGAGCCGAATAGCGCCCGCGAGGAGACCAGGCGGTCCCCGGCCTTGAGCTGGCTGGCGAGGGCGGCATAGACCGCCGCCATGCCGGAGGCCGTGCCGCGGCAGTCCTCGGCGCCTTCCAAGAGACGCAGACGCTCTTCGAACAGCCGGACCGTTGGGTTTCCGTAGCGCGAGTAGATATAGCGCTCGGACTCGCCCTTGAAGGCGGCCTCCGCCTCCTCCGCGCTGCCGTAGACATAGCCCGAGGTGGGATAGATCGCTTCGCTGGTCTCCCGGTTGGGGCTGCGGTCCAGGCCGCCGCGCACAAGCAGGGTTTGGGGGTCGAAGCCGCTCGCTCCGGCCGGGTCGCTGTCGAAAGGCATGGTCTGGTCCGTCTTGAGGGTCGTGGTCATGGCCGGGTCTCGCGCCCGATCAGCCTTGCTGCCAAGGCAGCCCCGCCGCCTTCCAGCCCTCGACCGTGCCGCGATGGCCTTGGGCGTCCTTGCCGCCTTCGAAGCCCTCGGTGATGTTGTAGGCGGGGCCATAGCCGGCCTGGGTCAAAAGGCGCGCCGCGCTCAGCGAGCGGGCGCCAGAGCGGCAGAGGCAAAGCACGGTCTGCCCGGGGGTGATGCCGGCCGCCTCGACCTGGGCCAGGAAGTTCGGGTTCGGCTGTCCGCTGGGGAACTGCTGCCACTCGATGGTGACCGCCTGGCGGCCGGTGGTCGAGAGATCCGGCAGTCCGACGAACTGCCACTCGGCCAAGGTTCGAACGTCCAGCAGTACGGCATTGGGCTCTTCCTCGAGCCGCTTCCAGGCGTCCTGGACAGAGATTTCACCCGCATAGTCCATCGTCATGCTCCAACAAGAAAAACCGCCACAGCGTTGCCGGGCGGTTTGCGTCTGGCCGGTTTAGCTGCGATTTCTAAAGCGCCCGCAATCTGGCTCAAATCGGCGCTGAGGCGTACCATCGCCTCAAGTGCGGTCTTAGGTCAAGCCCGGATTGCAAAGCGGCCTTCGCCGCACCCTCACCCGCGCGCCACACGCGCGTTGACAAGCCAAGCGCTTTGCCTATATTGCGCGCTTCCGCCCGCCACAGCGCGGGCCCGATGCGTTTTCCGTAAGAAAGTGGGTTAACGATGTTCGCAGTCATTAAGACCGGCGGCAAGCAATACAAGGTTGCCAAGGACGACGTGATCACCGTCGAGCGGCTGCCCGGCGAGGCCGGCGGTAGCATCTCCTTCGAAGAGGTGCTGATGCTCGGTGGCGACGACACCAAGGTCGGCGCCCCGCTGGTCGACGGCGCCAGCGTCAGCGGCGAGATCGTCGAGCAGACGCGCGGCGAGAAGATCATCGTCTTCAAAAAGCAGCGCCGGCAGAACTACCGCCGCAAGAAGGGTCACCGCCAGGAGCTGACGGTGGTCAAGATCACCGACATTCTGGCCGCCGGCAAGAAGCCGGCCAAGAAGGCCAAGGCCGAGAAGCCGGCCGAAGAGGCCGTTGAGGCTGAGAGCGCGGCCCCCGCGGCAGACGCTCAGGCGACGGAGGAGTAGAGCATGGCACACAAGAAGGCAGGCGGCAGCTCGCGCAACGGGCGCGATACCGCCGGACGGCGCCTCGGCGTCAAGAAGTTCGGCGGCGAAGCGGTCGTCCCCGGCAACATCATCATCCGCCAGCGCGGCACCAAGTGGCATCCCGGCACCAACGTCGGCATTGGCCGCGACCACACGATCTTCGCGCTGGTCCCCGGCCACGTGAAGTTCCAGAAGCGCGCCGGCGGCAAGACCTTCGTCTCGGTTCAGCCGGCCATGCCGGCGGAGGCTGCCGAGTAGCGCCTATCCCGCAGCGGAACGAGATCAGGGGGATGGCGCGCCATTCCCCTTTTTTCATGCCTGAAACACGAAGATCATGGACAGCTACGACAACGCCGCCCTCACCGTCGAACTGCAGACGGAGCGTCTGACCCTCCGCCTGCCGGAGGAGGCGGATGCCACGTCGATCGCGCGGCTGATCGGGGACTGGGACGTGACGCAAATGCTGGGCCGCGTGCCCTATCCCTATCCCGAGGGCGGCGCCTTGGACTGGATTGCCGAGCTGCGGCCCAAAGTGGCGGCCGGCGAGGCGCTCAATCTGGTTCTGGTCGAGAAAGGCAGCGCCGAGGCCCTTGCGATCGGCTCCGTCGGCCTGGACACCCGCGAGGGCTGGGAGCAGCTCGAACTCGGCTATTGGCTCGGCAAGCCCTATTGGGGCCGCGGCTACATGACGGAAGCGGCCAAGGCCATGGTGGACCACGGGTTTGGCGCGATGGGCTTGGACCGCATCGGCTCCGGCCACTTGCCCGAGAACCTGGCCTCGCGCAAGGTATTGACCAAGCTCGGCTTTCGCGACGTCGGCACAGAGCAGCGCTGGTCGCGGCCGCGCAACTGCGAGACCACGGTAACGCTGATGATGCTGGAGCGACGCGACTACCTGGCCGCACAGGACGGCTCGGCATGAAGTTCCTCGATGAAGCCAAGATTTTCGTGAAGAGCGGCAACGGCGGCAGCGGTTGCGTCTCCTTCCGTCGCGAGCGCTTCGTCGAGTTCGGCGGGCCGAACGGCGGCGACGGCGGGCGCGGCGGCGACGTGGTGCTGCTCGCCGTCCAGGGTCTCAACACCCTGATCGATTTCCGCTACCAGCAGCACTTCAAGGCCAAGCGCGGTGTCGACGGCATGGGCCGCGACCGCACCGGCGCCTCGGGCAAGCCGCTGGTCATCAAGGTCCCGGTCGGCACCCAAGTCTTCGCCGAGGACAAGGAGACGCTGCTGGCCGACCTGACCGAGGAAGGCCAGCGCGTGGTCATCGCCGAGGGCGGCCGCGGCGGCTTCGGCAACACCCACTACAAGTCCTCGACCAACCGCGCGCCGCGCCGCGCCGACCCGGGCACGCCGGGCCAGGAGCTCTGGCTCTGGCTGCGGCTCAAGCTGATCGCGGACGCCGGCCTCGTCGGCCTGCCGAATGCGGGCAAGTCGACCTTTCTCTCGGCCGTCTCCCGCGCCAAGCCGAAGATCGGCGACTACCCCTTCACCACCCTGCATCCCAACCTCGGCGTGGTCGGCCTCGACGACGAGGAATTCGTGCTGGCGGACATCCCCGGCCTGATCGAGGGCGCACATGAGGGCGCCGGCCTCGGCACCCGCTTCCTCGGCCACGTCGAGCGCTGCCGCGTGCTGCTGCATCTGGTCGACGTGACGCAGAAGGATCCGCTTGGCGCTTACCGCACGGTGCGGGAAGAGCTGGAGGCCTACGGCGCCGACCTGAACGACAAACCCGAGATCCTGGCATTCAATAAGTGCGACGCCATTGACGACCGCGAGGCGGAGGCCGTGGCCCAGCGCTTCGCCGAGGAAATCGGCGTCACACCACACCTCATCTCCGGGGTCAGCGGGCGCGGTGTGAAACCCCTCTTGCGCGCGCTGCTGGAGCCCATTCGCGCCGCCCAGGCGTTCGATTTGGCCGAGGAAGAAAGCGCCTCCGGCGAGAAGGCAGTCGGGGAATGGCAGCCCTGAGCGACAGCAAGCGAAGGCTGGACCAGGCCAAGCGGCTGGTCGTCAAGATCGGCTCGGCCCTGCTGGTCGAGCCCGATGTCGGCCGCATCCGGCAGGATTGGCTGACCGCTCTGGCGGAGGACGTGGCCGCGCTGCACCACACGGGCAAGGAAGTGCTGCTGGTCTCCTCCGGTGCCATCGCCGTCGGGCGCGGGCTCCTCTCCCTGCCGCCCAAACGTCTGAAGCTGGAGCAAAAGCAAGCTGCGGCCGCCGCCGGCCAGATCGTTTTGGCGCACGCCTACCAGGACGCGCTGGCCCGCCACGGCATCACCGTCGCCCAGGTGCTGGTCACCCTGACCGACACCGAAGAGCGCCGCCGCCACCTCAATGCCCGCAACACCCTGACCACCCTGCTGCGCTGCCGCGCCATTACGGTGATCAACGAGAACGACACCGTGGCGACCCAGGAGATCCGCTACGGCGACAACGACCGCCTGGGCGCTCGGGTCGCCGCCATGATGAACGCCGATGCCCTCATCCTGCTGTCCGACATCGACGGGCTCTACAGCGCCGACCCGCGCCGGCAGGCGGACGCGGCGCACCTGCCGCTGGTCCAGCGCATCACACCGGAGATCGAGGCCATGGCCGGCGAAGCGCCGCCCGGCTACTCCTCTGGCGGCATGGTGACCAAGCTCGCCGCCGCCAAAATCGCGGTCGACGCCGGCTGCCAGATGGCCATCGTCGACGGGCGCGGTCTGCACCCCCTGCGCAGCCTGGCCGAAGGCGCCCGCTGCACCTGGTTCCAGGCCGCCCTCGAGCCGCGCGCCGCGCGCAAGCGCTGGATCGCCGGGGCGCTGCAGCCCGCCGGCAGCCTCTGCCTTGATGCGGGCGCCGAGCGCGCCCTGCTCGGCGGCAAGTCGCTGCTTCCGGCCGGGGTCACCGCCGTCAGCGGCCGATTCGAGCGCGGCGACCTGGTCATCGTCCAGGCGGCCGACGGGCGGGAGATCGGCCGCGGCCTCTCGGCCTATTCCAGCGCCGACGCCGCCCGCATCCGCGGTCGCAAAAGCCACGACATCGAGGCCATCCTCGGCTACGCTGGGCGTGAGGAATTGATTCACCGCGACGACCTGGTGCTCTCGTCGAGCGCGGAACGATAGGGAAACGGACCGAAGAATGAACGCCGACGCTGTCATGAAAGACCGGCTGGAAGAGGAGATGCTGGCTATGGGCCGCGCCGCCAAGGCGGCCGCCGCTCAACTCGCCCTCGCCTCCTCCGAGCAGAAGAACAAGGCGCTGGTGGCCTCCGCCGCCGCGCTGCGCCGCAACGCCGACGCCATCCTGGCCGCCAACGCCAAGGACCTGGAAGCCGGCCGCGCCAAGGGCCTGAGCGCGCCGCTGCTCGACCGCCTGGCCCTCACCCCCGAGCGGGTCGAGGCCATGGCCGCCGGCCTGGAGGCCATCGCCGAGCAGCCCGACCCGGTCGGGCAGGTGCTGGCCGAGTGGGAGCGGCCCAACGGCCTGAAGATCGACCGCGTCTCCGTGCCGCTCGGCGTGATCGGAATCATCTACGAGAGCCGGCCCAACGTCACCGCCGACGCCGGCGGGCTCTGCCTCAAGTCCGGCAACGCCGCCATCCTGCGCGGCGGCTCGGAGTCCTTCCATTCCTCGGGCGCCATCCTCGCGTGCCTGCACGAGGGGCTCGCCGAGGCCGGGCTGCCGGCCGACAGCCTGCAGCGCCCCGCCACCACCGACCGCGCCGCCGTCGGCCACCTCTTGGCCATGAGCGGCCTGGTGGATGTGATCATCCCCCGCGGCGGGCTCAGCCTCAACGAGCGGGTGATGCGCGAGAGCCAGGTGCCGGTGCTCGCGCACCTGGACGGCCTCTGCCACACCTACATCCACGCGGCCGCCGACCCGGCCAAAGCCAAGGCCATCGCGGTCAATGCCAAGATGCGGCGCACCAGCATCTGCGGCACCACCGAGACCCTGCTGGCCGACCGGGCCGTCGCCGCCGAGGTCCTGCCGCCCATCCTGGAGGAGCTGGCGGCGCTGGGCTGCGAGCTGCGCGGCGATGCGGCGGTCTGCGCCCTGGATGCGCGGGTCAAGCCGGCCACCGCACAGGACTGGGACACCGAGTACCTCGCCCCCATTCTCTCGATCAAAGTCGTCGACGGCCTGGAGGACGCGGTGGCCCACATCAACCGCCACGGCTCCCACCACACCGAGGCCATCGTCACCGAGGACGAGGCTGCCGCCGCGCATTTCATGGAGCGGGTGGACGCCGGCATCGTCATGCACAACACCTCGACCCAGTTCGCCGACGGCGGCGAGTTCGGCATGGGCGCGGAGATCGGCATCTCCACCGGCAAGCTGCACGCCCGCGGCCCCGTCGGCGCCGCGCAGCTCACCTCCTACAAGTACAAAGTTCGGGGAACCGGTCAGACTAGGCCGTAGCGGTGGCGGCAGTCGACCGGCGGCCCTACTTCAGACCACTCTCACCCTTAAGGTGACCCGTTGCTAACCGACAGATGGCTTTGAGAAGCGGTACGCCTAATCCGCCTTGTCAGAGCGATTTGCATCTATGTCCGTAATTATCATGAATTGACGAACGCATCGCGCGAAATTTGCAGCGATCAGAGCGACATTAAACACCCAAACAAATATTATAATCTGTTCCACGCTGAAATTCTGCACATAAGTGAAACTAAAAACCATCATTACATACGAATAACATATCATGAAAAAAGACCAAAGTATTGTGAATTTCAACAAGGCAACCATAGCCGAAAACGTTTTAGTATGATCTATTTTTCTAAGAAATTTATTTATTCTAGTTGCAACAAAAACATAGAACGTAGAAAGAAATCCTGTGAATATTGCTATAAAATCAAATATTCCAGAGTATATAGCCTGTATATTTATTGATTTCTGCCCTGTTAAGTCTGTAATAATGAACGTGCCCAGCACAGCAATGACCAGCGCATTGATGAGGGGGCGCAGTGATAAAAATGTGCCACTCCATCGCGAGAGTGAGTTAAATGCCAGCGATGTCATTGTGCCGCACCGTACAAGCGTTGTATAGTTGGCAGGAATTCATGGAACTGTTGATACAAGAAGCGACGCCTTTCACCATAGTGAAGTTCAACATTTCTACTATCCAGATCCAATACACTTTCGACTTTGATTTGTTCCGAAAACACATCTATGGGATCAGATTCTTCCAGTATTTTGACACTTAAATGTTCGACATTAGCTCTATGATTTGTTGCCCAGCCTATAATACGCCTCAAACCATTAGCACTCAGCACGCTCTCCCGATCGGTATTTGGAAAAGATACCGATACTTCTACGTTCGGACCACCAAGCATCTGCTGAAATCTTTCTAGGTTATCCTCAATATTAAGCGCATCATTTTCTAGGTGGGCAACGTCATTTGGCCTAGCAACGCGCATTCTGAACTTTCTCGGAGTTCCGTTTTGTAGTTTCTCAAGTGCATCAGAAGAGAGTATCGGGCTAAACAGAAAGCCTCTGTGGTTGATCACTCTCTTCTTAATCAATCTACCTATGCGGGTAGGCGTCACAGCCTCGCGCTTACTTTCCAGAAGTAGGGCGTTGGCCTGTGGATGATAAGCGAAGGCGCACCTGTGGCCGATGGGATCATCTGACCCGACCAACGGCGCACCGTCAGCGGCTCTTGGAGGGATATTCTCATCTTGCTGACGGACGAACTCACCTTCAATCAAACCATGCTCGTCGAGCCCTTCAGAGAGCCTCTCGAGGCGAACCCGTACTCCGTCGGAAATCTCTTCATACTCATCTCTATTCTGATGCTCCCAGAGCCGGCCCAAACAATCAAAGAGGGTCGCCTGGCCGATTTGGAGATTCTCAGCCTGAAAGAAGCGAGCCTTCACAACGCGATCCATTTCTACCTCCAGTTCATTCAGTTCGTATTGGAGCAAACTGAAGGGGAAATGGATAGCCTCAGACTTCATAAGCCTTTCCTACTATTCGACCATTGATGTCGTTTTTGTATTCAACCACTCGGGAAGAGTGTTACATCAGAAGAGTAGAACAAAACAAGAACAAAGTTTTTCGAGCGGCGCACTCAGGATGGTAGATCCTGCGCTAACCAGTTGTTATTGCAAATAAATCAAGCCGTAGCGGCGACCCCAGCCTTCAGCAGGATCTTGACGTTGAAGGCGATGGAGATGCGCGGCTCGCTGCCGCGATAGGGCAGCACGTAGTGCTTCAGCCAACCGGGGAAGATGACCAGGCCGCCCGCGGTCGGCTGAATGCGCACCACCTTCTTCATGGCTTCGGCGACGCCGCTGCGCGGGTCGATGAACTCCAGGATGCCGTTGTTCGGGTCGCTGCCGGCCTCGCCGATGTCGACGTAGTAGACGCCGGACCAGGTGTATTCCCCGTGGTCGTGCACCTTGTTGAAACCGCCGTCGAACAGCACGTTGGCCCAGCCGAAGAGCGTGACCTCGGCTCCCTCCAACTTGCCGCGCAGGCACTCGCGGCTCATTTCCCCCACCCCCTGCTGAACCCAATGGGTGAGCTGGGCGATGTCCTGGCCGCCCCAGTTGAAGAAGTCCAGGCCCTCGCGCAGCGTCATGGGCGGCTGGCACTCGGGCCTCGATTTCTTCAACTGGGGCGGCCAGGACGTTGCCCAGC
>JANQIA010000348.1 GCA_028282405.1 Rhodovibrionaceae bacterium | reverse complement strand
GGTGACGACGGGCTCGGGGAAGAAGCGGGTGAGGCGCTCCTCGACCTCGGTCTGGATTTCGTCCGGGGTGCGTCCTGCGGCCTGGACGGTGCCGACCAGCGGGAAGGCGATGTTGCCGTCGGGCAGCAGCAGGACCTCGCGCTGCAGCTCCGGCTCCTTCCAGACGGAGATCTCGATGACGTCGCCGGGGTTGAGGCGGTAGCTGCCTTGGCCGGGCGCAACGAGCTGCTGGGCGGCAAGCTGCTGGGTGGCGGCGGATGCCGCGGCCAGGACTGCGGCGACAGCCAGGCCGAGGCAGAGCCCGACCAGGCGCGGGAACAGGGACCGGGGAAGGGTGGGGCGGACCATAGGCTCCTCTTTCGTGCTGCTGTCTCGATCGCGCTCTCGGGAACGCGCTGTCTGGCTCGTGGGGCAAGGCAGCCGACCGAACGTCAGGCCACCCATCCGGCAAACCACCCGTCCAGCCTGCGGCGGGCCTCTTTAACCAAGGGTTTATACAACTTCCCTGTAGCCCCGCAACAATCGCCGGCGCGGCGAGCAACGCGGCGAGAAGACAAATTTCAGGCAGCCACCAGACCGCGCACCGCTATGACGGCAAGGAAGCAGACCACGCCGGCGGAGAGCATCATGCCTGACAGTCTCTCGGTGGTGCCGCGCTCTCGTTCGCTCATCAGAAATTCGCTGACGTAGAACAACACCACCACGTGGAACGTCATCTCCGCCACCGGGAAAGAGGCAAAGAGCTCGTCGGCGATGTTGGGCACGGCGATGGCGAAAAACAGCACCAGAAAGTCCTGAGGCGAAGCCCGGAAGCGGCGTTCGTGGCCGAGGCGGATGGCCAGCAGCAAGAGCAGGAGCAGGCCGACACAGTAGAGGTTGAGCCAGGAGAGGCGCAGCCAAGAGGTGTCGGCCGAGACCGCGAGCAGATAGCTGCCTGTCAGGATGGCGGTATAGACGGCAATGCGCTGCGGGAGCGGTTGCAGCCGCGGAAAGGCCAGCCAGCAGATGGCGAAGAGAATGGCGACCCCACCCGCCAGCAAGCCCAGGTCGAAGGATATCGCGGGCGGGCAGAAGGCGCCCAGCCCGAGAAACAGCAGCACGCCGCCCGCCAGGAGCGGGAAGGCCGTTTCGATTGCCGGGGCCCGCTGTTTCAGCCAAACGCTCAAGGCATTGGCCAGCAGAATCTCCTGAACCGGTCCGCTGCGCTTTTCCTTGCGGACCTGCCAGCCGGTGGCCTTTGCCCAGTAGTAGAGGCCGATCACGGTACCGCAAAAGCCAAGGTAGATCGTCAGCAGCAGCAGGTCCGACTGATAGCGGAAGAAGAAAGCGATCGAGATCAGCGCGGCGTGGGCGGCATAGATAAGAGCCACCACCTCATGGTGATAGAAGCCGAGGCTCAGCAGCTTGTGGTGGATGTGATTGCGGTCGGCGCTGAAGGGCGAGCGACCGCTCAAAATACGCTGCGCCATGACCCAGCCGGTATCCAGAATGGGCATGCCGAGCAGCAGGAAGGGGAGCATGGCGCTGACCGAGCCGTGCACCTGCTCGGTCAAGCGGATGGTCGCAATGCCGGCAATGAGGCCCAGGAACTGGCTGCCGGTATCGCCCATGAAGACCACGGCGGGGTGTGTGTTGAATCTTAAGAAGCCGAGGATGCAGCCCATGGCCGCCAAGGTCAGCACCAGCAGCGGCACGGCAGCCGTTCTGTCGGTCGCCAAGTAGGCCAGCAGGGCGATCATCCCCAGCGTCAGCAAGGCGCAGCCGCCGGCCAGACCGTCCAGGCCGTCGGCCAGATTCACCGCGTTGGTAACGCCGAGCAGGAAGATGAACGTGACGGGGTAGGCAAGGTAGGCCGGGACCGGCTCGAGACCGAAGAGCGGCAGATGCCAAAGGATGGTTCCGCCCCACATTACAATAATTATCGCAAGGCTTTGGCCGAAGAACTTAATGCGATAGTCGAGGTCGACGCGATCGTCCCATACGCCGAAGAAGGCGATCACCAGAATGGCCAGGAGGATGGAGATGCTGTCGCGATCGAGCGGCAGCCACATGATCAGCGGAACGATGGCCGCTGCCACCATGGCAATGCCGCCGCAGCGGGGAATGACCTGGCGATGCATCTTCCGCTCGGCATCCGGGCGGTCGACCAATCCCATGGCGTTGGCATAGCGCATGGCGACCGGGACCAGCAGGACGGTCAGAAAGAGCGCGACGATGAAGCTGAAAAAGCTCTGCATTCTCGCTGTCGTCAGCGGTCCGGGCGGAGCTGCGGCCAGTGCCGCTGCCGCAAGTAGGGGGATTCGGAGCTATCGGGATTCTGCATATCCGGGTCGTGCTCGTGGGGCGTCACTGCTCCGGTCCACTGGATCTCTCGCTCGGCGAGGGCTTATCATAGAACGTAGTTGTTAAGCCAAGTCTTAGGCTCCGTCGCTGGTGCTTCTCGGGTCACGTCTTGGCGATCATGCAGGATAAGGAGACAAGCTGCGATGACGTTTCTGAGCGAGTCGGTTTTCGAGGCGCGTCGCGCAGCTATGACGACAATGATGGCAGAGCAAGGGCTCGATGCCCTGCTCTTCACCACTCCCGACTTCTTCCAATATGCAACCAACTTCAATCTCGACGTTCAGCCCTGGGAGCGACCGGTTGCCGCAGTGGTGCCGCGCGAGGCCGAGCCCTTCGTCCTGCTCAACGAGCTGTCGAGCCATCATTGGCGCATGGCGAGCGAGCGCCGGCAGCTTTGGGTCGAGGATGCGGGCTTTTACGAAGAGCATGTCTCGACCTCCAACGCCAATCGCCGGGTAACGGAATGGCCCTCCATCCTGGCCGACACCCTGCGGGCGCACGGCTTGGCAACCGCGCGCATCGGCGCCGACAGCAAGTCGGCCTTGTTGGACAAGGTTGCCGACAGCTTGCCCGAGCTGGCGATCGAGCCCCGCACGGCGCAGCTCCGCGTTCTGCGCTGGCGCAAACATCCGGAGGAGCTCGAGCTGATGCGTGCCGCCTCCGAGCTGTCCGATTGGGCGCAGGAACTCTACCGCGAGAACATCCGGCCGGGCAGACTGGTTCAGGAGCTCGATGCCGCCATGCACGCGCTTGTTTTCGAGGAGGCGGCCAAGCGCTTTCCCGGCGAGCAGCTTGAGGTGCGGGGCTATACCTTGACCGGACCGGCCTCCGCGTCGCCGCACGGCACCGGCGCGACCACCGGGCTGCGCATCGAAGAGGGGCACGGTTTGGTCAACATCATCATCCCGCGGCTCAACGGCATGGTGATCGAAAACGAGCGCACCTACTTCTGCGGCGAGCCGAGCGCGGAGCAGGTGGCGCTCTATGACTGTGCGCTGGCGTCCAACGAAGCGGCCATCGCGGCGATGGTCACCGGCAACCCGGTGCGCGCCATCGAAGACGCCGCGCGCGGCGTCATCGAGGCGGGCGGCTTCGGCGCTCACATTCGCCACCGCACCGGTCACGGCATCGGCCTGTTGGGCCATGAGTTCCCCGAGGACATGGCCTTCAACGACCGGCCGTTGGAAGCGGGCGAGGTCTATTCCGCCGAGCCGGGCATCTACGTCTACGGCTTGGGTGGCTTCCGCGTCGACGACACGGTGGTGGTCGGCGAAACGCCGGAAGTCCTCACCAAAGCGCCGAAAGACCGGGCCAGCATCATCCTTCCCGTTTGATCGAGGGCCCGCGCCGAGTCGCGGGTTTCCCTAAAAAGTTTGGGGTGAGGAGGCAGAAAAGCCTCCTTGCCGAAAACTGAATGTTCTGTATATGTTCTTCTTACATGATTTGGACACATTCGCTAGATTTGGCGCTCGTTGAACGAAGCACCCCCTAGATATTGTACACGCCTTTCACCGAAGGTTTGTCCACACACTGGGGAAAACAGGAGAGACTTCATGGATGGTTCCGGCGTATTCGAAGCCAGGGAAGATGGGCAGACCATGCCGCTGGCTGTGGATAGCTTGTTGCCCGTCGCGCCGCAAACGCGCGGTGAGGACGACAAAGCTGCGCCGGAGTCTGCCTTGTTTGATTCGGAGCTGTTGGACGGCGCTGAGATTCGCGATCATTTTCAGAACGAACGCGGCATTACCGTACGACTCGACCGCTCTCGGGACGGACGCCTGACCGATTTCGGCAAGGCGACCTTGAGCGACCGCTATCTGCTTCCGGGCGAGTCCTATCAGGATCTGTTCGCCCGCGTTGCGGCGCACTTCGCCGACGATACCGCCCACGCCCAGCGCCTCTACGACTATATCTCGCGGCTCTGGTTCATGCCGGCCACGCCGGTGCTGTCGAACGGCGGCACCAGCCGCGGCCTGCCGATCTCCTGCTTCCTGAACGAAGCCAACGACTCGCTGAACGGCATCGTTGGCCTGTGGAACGAGAACGTCTGGCTGGCGGCGCGCGGCGGCGGCATCGGCAGCTATTGGGGCAATCTGCGCTCGATCGGCGAGAAGGTCGGCATGAACGGCAAGACCTCCGGCGTCGTGCCCTTCATCCGCGTGATGGATTCGCTGACCTTGGCGATCAGCCAGGGCTCGCTCCGGCGCGGCTCCGCTGCGGTCTATCTGCCGATCGACCATCCGGAGGTCGAGGAGTTCGTCGAGATTCGCCGGCCGACCGGCGGCGACCCCAATCGCAAGGCGCTCAACCTGCACCACGGCATCGTCATCTCCGACGCCTTCATGCGCGCGGTCGAAGAGGATGGCGATTGGGCGCTCAAGAGCCCCAAGGACGGCAGCGTCATCAGGACCATGAAGGCGCGCGATCTCTGGATCCGCATCCTGACCGCACGGGTCGAAACCGGCGAGCCCTACATTATCTATGGCGACCACGTGAACCGGGCCATTCCGGAGCACCACAAGCTCTCCGGCCTCGAGGTCAAGATGTCGAACCTCTGCAGCGAGATCACCTTGCCGACCGGCGAGGACCATCTCGGCAAGCAGCGTACGGCGGTCTGCTGCCTCTCCTCGCTCAATCTCGAGACCTATGAGGAATGGCGCGACGTGCCGGGCTTCATCGAGGACATCATGCGCTTCCTCGATAATGTGTTGAGCGACTTTATCGACAACGCGCCCAAGGACGATATGCAGCGCGCGATCTACTCGGCCATGCGCGAGCGCTCCGTTGGCCTGGGCGTCATGGGCTTCCACTCCTTCCTGCAGAAGAAGCGCATTCCCATCGAAGGCGTCATGGCCAAGGTCTGGAACAAGAAGATGTTCCAGCAGATCCGCGGCGAGGCCGACCTGGCTTCGCGCAAGCTCGCCATCGAGCGCGGTGCCTGCCCGGATGCGGCCGAGCGTGGCTTTCTCGAGCGCTTTTCCAACAAGATGGCGATCGCGCCGACGGCGTCGATCTCGATCATCTGCGGCGGCGCCTCGCCCGGCATCGAGCCGATCGCCGGCAACGCCTACACCCACAAGACCCTGTCAGGCTCCTTCCACGTGCGGAACCGCTATCTGGAAGAGCTCTTGGAAGAGAAGGGCGAGAACAGCGACGAGACCTGGTCGAGCATCACGGTCAACGAAGGTTCGGTGCAGCATCTCGATTTCCTCTCCGACGAGGAGAAGGCGCTGTTCAAGACGGCCTTTGAGATCGACCAGCGCTGGCTGATCGAGCATGCCGGCGACCGCACGCCCTTCGTCTGTCAGTCGCAGTCGCTCAACATCTTCCTGCCGGGCGACGTGCATAAGCGCGATCTGCACCAGATCCATCTCATGGCCTGGAAGCGCGGCGTGAAGAGCCTCTACTACTGCCGGTCGCGCTCGGTGCAGCGGGCGGAGTCCGGGCAGAGCGCCAACTTGGCCGCGCCCATCCCACTGATGGGCAAGGTCAACGCCGGCGAGAGCGCCAAGACCGAGGCGGCCGGACAGCCTGTGGCCGAGCGCGTCGACTACGAGGAATGCCTGGCCTGCCAGTAGCCGGCGCAGCGGGAGCCCTCGCGGCTCCCAGGCTTCCTTTCAAAACCTGTTTTCCACAGTCCGTTCAGTGAGCGAGCAGCAATGTCCCTTCTTGATGCCGACCCGATCTACAAGCCCTTCCACTACCCCTGGGCCTATGATGCCTGGTTGACGCAACAGCGGATCCATTGGCTCCCGGAAGAGGTGCCGCTCGCGGACGACGTGAAGGATTGGCAGAAGAACCTGACCGAGAACGAGCGCCATCTGCTGACGCAGATCTTCCGCTTCTTCACCCAGTCGGATGTGGAAGTGAACAACTGCTACATGAAGCACTACTCGCGCGTGTTCCAGCCGACGGAAGTGCAGATGATGCTCGCTGCCTTCTCGAACATGGAGACGGTGCACATCGCGGCCTACAGCTACCTGCTCGATACCATCGGCATGCCGGAGGCGGAGTACTCGGCTTTCCTTCACTACAAGGAGATGAAGGACAAGTACGACTATATGCAGGAGTTCGGGGTCGAGACGAAGGAGGACATCGCCACCACGCTTGCGGTCTTCGGCGCCTTCACCGAGGGTCTGCAGCTCTTCGGCAGCTTCGCCATCCTGCTGAACTTTCCGCGCTTCAACAAAATGAAGGGCATGGGTCAGATCGTGTCTTGGTCGGTCCGCGACGAAAGCTTGCACACGGTTTCGATCATCCGCCTGTTCCGGACCTTCATCGAAGAGAATCCGGAGCTCTGGACCGACGCGCTGCAGCATAAGCTCTACGGTATCTGCGAGACCATCATCGAGCATGAGGACGCCTTCATCGACCTGGCTTTCGAGATGGGGGGCGTCGAGGGCTTGGAGGCTGGCGAGGTCAAGCAGTACCTGCGCTACATCGCCGACCGGCGGCTCAGCCAGTTGGGTCTGCAACCGATCTATCGTGTGGAGAAGAACCCGCTTCCCTGGCTGGACGCCATGCTGAACGGGATGGAGCACACGAACTTTTTCGAGAACCGGGCGACGGAGTATTCCCGCGCCGCCACGCAAGGGACCTGGGAAGAGGCCTTCGGCTGAGCGCCTCGGTGGCTACTCGGCAACCGGGGTCAGCGGGGCTGCGGTCTTGCTGCGGCGCTTGCCGCGGCGTCCACGATCTTCGAGCCAGCAAACCAGCCCCAGTCCGAGACCACTCAAGATGGCACCGCCCAACGACCAGAGTAAAGTGAAGTCCGAACCGAAATCCATCTGTCTTGCGCCCGCCTAAGCGCTCCTTGCCGCTCTGTTGGAAGGCTAGCCGACAAGCGTAAAAGAACGCTTAGGCGCCTCGAAAAACAGAGAGGAAAATCAAATCCTTCGCGTTGAATTTAGGACGATTGCTCTTGAGCTCTGTTAGCCCACTCACACAGCCTTAATTTTCTTCGTCGTCAGGCGGCGGAACATCCCCGCCGCCCATCGCAAAAATGCACTCTCGGCGATAGCCACCACCCAGAGACCGCTTCCACCCGCTTGCCTATGACGCCCCTCCGCCGCGCGCGGCACGCATAGGCGGCGCGCTTTCGCCTGCACGACCGGCGCTCTATAGTACGCCGCAGATCGGATATGGATTTCTTGGGAGGAGTGACCCCGATGTCTCTGCAAGCTCATGCCGCGGCGCCGACGGGCGCGGCCCAACTGAAAGACGCTAGCCTCTTTCGTCAGCAATGCTACATCGACGGCGCCTGGTGCGATGCCGACAGCGGCGCCACCATCGAGGTGACCAACCCGGCGAACGGCGAGGTCATCGGCAGCATCCCGAAGATGGGCGCGGCCGAAACCGCCCGCGCCATCGAAGCGGCCAATCGGGCCTGGCCGGCGTGGCGTGGGATGCTCGCGAAAGAGCGCGCGGCGATCCTGCGTCGCTGGTTCGACCTGATGATGGAGAATCAGGACGACCTCGGCGTGCTCATGACCATGGAGCAGGGCAAGCCGCTGGCCGAGGCCAAGGGCGAGATCGCCTACGGCGCCTCCTTCATCGAGTGGTTTGCCGAAGAGGGCAAACGCATCTACGGCGACACCATCCCGCAGCACCAGAACGACAAGCGCATCGTCGTCATCAAGCAGCCGGTCGGTGTGGTCGCGGCCATCACGCCCTGGAACTTCCCCAACGCCATGATCACCCGCAAGGCGGGCCCGGCGCTGGCGGCGGGCTGCCCCATCGTCATCAAGCCGGCGACCCAGACCCCCTATTCGGCGCTGGCGCTTTGCGAGCTGGCGGAGCGGGCCGGCATCCCGGCCGGGGTCATCAGTGTGGTGACCGGCGCAGCCCGGGAGATCGGTGGCGAGATGACCGGCAACCCGATCGTCCGCAAGCTGTCCTTCACCGGTTCCACCGAGGTCGGCAAGATCCTGATGCAGCAGTGCGCCGGCACGGTGAAGAAGGTCTCCATGGAGCTGGGCGGCAACGCGCCCTTCCTGGTGTTCGACGACGCCGATCTCGATGCGGCGGTCGAGGGCGCCATGATGAGCAAGTTCCGCAACACCGGGCAGACCTGCGTCTGCGCCAACCGCATCCTGGTGCAGGACGGCGTCTATGAGGCCTTCGCCGACAAGCTGGCCGCCAAGGTTGCCGAGCTGAAGGTGGGCAATGGCCTCGAAGAGGGGGTCAGCCAGGGGCCGTTGATCGACATGGCCGGCCTGGAGAAGGCGGAAGAGCACGTCGAAGACGCAATCGCCAAGGGCGCGCAGGTGATGATCGGCGGTAAGCGCCATGCGCTCGGCGGCAGCTTCTTCGAGCCGACGCTGATCGCCAACGTCACCACCGAGATGAAGGTGACCCGCGAGGAGACCTTCGGCCCGGTCGCCCCGCTCTTCCGCTTCCATACGGAAGAGGAGGGGGTCGCCATGGCCAACGACACCGAGTTCGGTCTCGCCTCCTATTTCTATGCGCGCGACATCGGGCGCATCTGGCGCGTCGGCGAGGCGCTGGAAAGCGGCATCGTCGGGATCAACACCGGCATCATCTCGACCGAGGTCGCCCCCTTCGGCGGCGTCAAGGAGTCCGGCGTCGGCCGCGAGGGCTCGCACTACGGCATCGACGAGTTCCTCGAGATCAAATACCTCTGCGTGGGCGGCGTCTGAGCAGGTCGCCAACCCTCGGGTGTTGTTTCAGGGCTGCCGAGAGGCGGCCCTTTTTCTTTCTGCACTCACTCTCGACCGACCGCGGGACGCCAGCCGACGTCCCGCCCGGTCCTCGCGTTCTCGCCATTTGCATCGCAATTGCGGGAAATTGCCGCTTCCGTGAACCCTGCCTTAAGCGCTGGGCGGCATAGTCCGGCTGACGCAGTCCAATTCAGCGAACGAGGCGAAGCGTGAAGCTAGAGGAGATGCTCTGCTCGGCCGGCGTTATCACCCGGCAGCAGACCAAGCAGGCCCAGGAGCTTGCGGATACCCAAGGCGGCCGCCCTGTCGATCACCTGGTCACGCTGGGATTCCTGAGCCAAGAGCGGCTCGCGACGGTGGAGCAATCTGTTCCCACCGTGCCGAAGAGCGTGGCGGAGAGCGAGATCTCGGAGGCCGAGCTGCTGACGCTCTTGCTCAAGATCATGCTGACCCGTGCGCTCGAGACGCCGGGGCGCCTCTCCGAGGCCATCAAGCTGCCCATGGGCCTGACCGGCGCGCTGCTGCAGATAGCCGTGGACCGCAAGCTGGTCGAGATCCTCGGGCGCGGCTCAGGTGACTCGGCGCTCGAACTGCGCCATCAGCTCTCCGCCCTCGGCCGAGAGCGCGCTGCGGCGGCGCTCGAAATCAATCAATACAACGGCCCTGCGCCGGTCTCTCTTGAAGCCTATTGCAGTCGCATCGAGCGCCAGCGGATCATTCAAGAGCGGGTCAGCCGGGACCGCATAGACGTGGCGTTCGACGATCTGGTGGTGGAAGAGTCCTTCATTCACCGCCTTGGCCCGGCGGTTAACTCGGGCCGTGCCATCCTGCTCTACGGTCCGGCCGGTAACGGCAAGACGACGGTCGCCGAAAAGGTCGCCGCGATCTTCAGCGACATCGTCTACATCCCCTATGCCCTCGAAGTGCAGGGGCAGATCATCAAGATCTTCGACCCCTCGCTGCACGAGTCCGTCGAAGCGGACGACGACAGCAATGGGCGCAGCGTGCTCAAGAAGACAGGGCACGATCGACGCTGGGTGGCGTGCAAGCGTCCCGTCGTGATCACCGGCGGTGAGCTCAATCTTGAAATGCTCGACCTGACCTACAGTGTCGAGGCTGGCTTCTACGAAGCGCCGCTGCATATGAAGGCCTTCAACGGAACCTTCATTATCGACGACTTCGGCCGTCAGCTCATCAGCCCGGAGCGGCTGCTCAACCGCTGGATCGTGCCGCTGCAAAGCCGCGTCGACTACCTCAAGCTCCACACCGGCAAGGCCTTTCAGGTGCCCTTCGACGAGCTGGTGATCTTCTCCACCAACCTCGACCCGAAGGACTTGATGGACCCGGCCTTCCTGCGCCGGATTCCCTACAAGCTGGCCACGCCGGGCCCCTCGGAGGAAGGCTTCCGGGCCATCTTCGAGCATGTGGCGCGGAAGGAAGGCATGACGCTCCCCGACGAAGTCCATCGCTTCGTGGTGGATGAGCTCACCGTGCGGCGCGGCGTCGAGCTGGCATGCTATCAGCCGAAGTTCATCGTCGATCAGGTGGTTGCCGCCTGTAAGTTCGACGGGCGCGAGACGGCGATGGACAGCGAAACCGTGGCGCAGGCGATTGCCAATCTCTACGTCGGTTTGGACGGTGCCCAGGAGGGGGCGGCCGCCCGCCAGAACCGGGGGCCGGACCTGAAGCCCAATGCGCCGGGTGACGATCTCTGGGACGACGCGCGCAAGCAACTGCGCAACTGAGCGCCCTGGTCTCGATCTTGTCTCCGGCGGTCGGACGCCGGTGATTGGCTAGCGGCGAAATCACCGTGGTCCAGCCCGATGAGGCGTGTTAGGTCACGGCCTCATGACCGAGAACACCCCGAACCAGATCAACCGTCGCGTTGTCGTCGCCGCACGGCCGAGCCCGGCGGTGACGGAGGCCTGCTTCCGCCTCGAAGAGGCCGCGGTTCCCGAGCCGGGCGACGGCGAGGTGCTGCTGCGCAACCACTATCTTTCCATCGACCCGGCCATGCGCGGCTGGATCGCCGAAGGGCCGAACTACAGCCCGCCGGTCCCGATCGGCGATGTCATGCGGAGCTTCGCCGTCGGCGAGGTGGTTCGCTCGCGCAATGCGAACTACCGCGAAGGCGATTTCCTGATGGGCCGCTTCGGCTGGCAGGATTGGGCGGTGGCCAATGAAGATGCCGTCGACCGTAAGGTCGATCCGGCCGAGGCACCCTTGAGCGCGAACCTGCATCTCCTCGGCATGACCGGCCTGACCGCCTATCTCGGCTTGCTCGATGTCGGCATGCCGAAGGAGGGCGAGACGGTCGTGGTCTCCACCGCTGCCGGCGCCGTCGGTGCGCTGGTCGGACAGATTGCCAAGATCAAAGGCTGCCGCGCCGTCGGCTTGACCGGCAGCGACGAGAAGGTGGCCGACTGTCTCGAGTCCTTCGGCTATGACTCGGCCATCAACTACAAGACGGCCGACGACCTCTCTGTTGCCTTGGCCGAAGCCTGCCCGGACGGGGTCGACGTCTACTACGACATGACCGGCGGCCCGATCAGCGATGCGGTCATGGATTTGATCAATGTCGGCGCCCGCATCGTCGTCGTCGGCACCATGGCTGTCCCCTCTTCGCCGACCCCGATGGGCCCGCGCTACAATCGGCAAATCCTGGTCAAGCGGGCCAAGATGCAGGGCTTCCTGGTGCTCGATCATTTCGATCGGCTGGACGATGCGGCGCGCGAGCTGGCCCGTTGGTACCGTGAAGGACGTGTGACCTTTCGCGAGGACATTTCCCAGGGGCTGGACACGGCGCCAAGCCAGTTGTTCAAGCTTCTCGATGGTCGAAACCGCGGCAAGGCCTTGGTGCGCTTGATCTCCGCATGACCATAAGCCCCTGCCCCTGAAAGGGCGATTTCTGCACTCTTCACCGCCTCTTAACGTCGTTAAGGCAGCTTTTGATCATGAATGAGGATATTCGGCAGCGGGATCTTTCCTGCAAAAAGGACACTGAATTGACGCTGGCGGAGCGGCGTGAACTCAGGCGGCGACTGGATGTCTTTACCCGCGCCATCTCGGGCCAACCGCCGGCTGAAGCGGCTGCGAAGCCGAAGCGAATTGCGTCCTGGAACCCGGCTCTGGCCCGCAAGACCAACGCGGCTTGAACGGCAGGCCGGCTAACGTGCGTTAACGTTTGCGGCGGAAGGTGTCGAGTGAGACGACGGTCGTCGACTCGCCGTCGTTCTCCGAGTCGCCGGTGCCTGCATCCCCATCTTTCTCTGCGTCGCCCTCGGCCGCATCTTCGGCCGGCCTATCTGCCTGGTCCTCCTGGCTGGCGGCCGCCGCCTCGTCCTCGTCGGTGGGATGAAACTGCAGGCCGAAACGCACATGCGGGTCGGCAAAGGCGGAGACGGCCGTGTAAGGCACCATCAAGGTTTGCGGCACGCCACTGAAGCTCAGCGTCACCGAAAACTCCGTTTTCCCCACATCGAGCTGCCAGAACTGATGCTGCAGGACGATGGTCATCTCTTCCGGGTACTGGGCACGCAGGCTGTCCGGCATGTCGACGCCCGGATGGGTCGTGCTGAAGGTGATGTAGTAGTGATGTTCCCCTGGAAGACCGTCGTTCGCAGCTAAGGTCAACGCTTCCTTGATCACGTGGCGCAGGGCTTCCTGCACCATCAGATCGTAGCGAATCAGAGAATCTGCGGGAACGCTTCCGCCTTCGTCATCCACGGCCTCTGGACCCTTTTCCGGCTCATTTCTGGGCGCCAGTCTGTCGGAATAGAAGGAGGGCCGCAAGCGCGGCCCTCCAGAAAGCAGCGGGGCGCTTCTGTTGCCAGGTGCGCCCCAAACCCCGCCACGGCTTGCAAAAGCCGTGGACTTTAATTTTCAGTCACGCGACCGCGTTAAGCGGCAGCCTTGACCGGAGCATAGTTGTCGTTGGCAACTATAATCATGGCCCGATAACGGCGGTACCATGCCGGGCACCGGACAGGTCTTTACCACCTGCGTCGATCCTG
>JANQIA010000344.1 GCA_028282405.1 Rhodovibrionaceae bacterium | reverse complement strand
GGCCTCTTCTGTTCCGGGACTGCATAGCCCAGATCACAACCCCAACTCCGCGACCAGCGCAAGGGCGGCATGATAGCCGCGAAACATTGCCCCTTTGTGAGAGCCTTAGTCGCTATAGTGCCTGAAAAACGGCCGCAATTCCAGCCGCTGCGCCGACTGGCGCCCCTAATCAGAAGGGCAGATTGGCGGTCAAATCGATCTGTCCGCTGCCGCTCGGCTGAACTTCGAGGTCGCCGTTGCGGATACGCGCCATAAGGCGGGTGAAATAGGCGTGGACCACGCGCGGGCTCATTTCAGCGACATCGACGTGATCGGCCAGTCCTTGCTGGGCCTCGTCGCGCAGGCGCACCCCTTCGCCTTCCGCTGTGAGCTTGATCTCGAAGCCCCCGCCGGCGGGCTGCAAGGAAACGATCAGGCGCCCACCGCGCATCAGGCATTCCGCGCCCAGGGCAACCATATTGAGCAAGACTTTGACGCAGCCGTCGGGAAGCGTGGCAGGCACATTCTGCGGCCAGACCATCTCGACCTTATGGGCCTTGGCGAAGCCGTTGCAGAGGTTGGTGAGGGTTTCCCAGTCCGCGCCTTGGGCCCCTGCCGCTCCATAGGCAAGGCGGTAGAACTGCAAGAGATCGGCCGCCTGTCCGGCGCTGCGCATGGCAAGGGCCATGGCATCCGCGCTCATGCCCTCGTCATCCTCCGCCAGGAACTCCAAACCGTTGTTGACAGCGCCCACCGGACCTACGAGATCGTGGCAAAGACGGGAGATCAAAAGCTCGGCAATACGGGGGTCGATGGTGACGCTCATGCTTTCCGTTCTCATTTGGTCTGTTTTTGAGGCCATCTGGCGGATAGGACAGCCGCGAAGAAGTCGCTCAGGCCCGTTTCATGGTCGCTTGGGATGTTCACTTTCCAGTAGCTCCGGCACTACAGTCCAGGCCGAAAAACCGAACTAGCGGTAAGACATGCAGAATTTCTTAACCGATCAAGAGTTGGTTCCCGGCAGCTTCGTGCGCCACCCGGGCCAGCCTGATTGGGGGCGAGGACAGGTGCAGTCGGTCGTCGGCAGCCGCGTGACGATCAACTTCGAGCATGTAGGGAAGCTTTTGATCGATACCTCCGTCGTCGAGCTGGAGCGCATCTCCGGCGATTGCGAAATAGAGAACAACAACTAACCCGGTCGCGGCCAGGCGACAGAGGAGAAAGTGTGACAATGCCAGAGGGAAGCGGGCGGCCCTTGGAGCGCCAGATTCACCCGGGCTCGGGCCGCCGCAAGGCTCCCGTCACCCCCAAGGGCCGGCAGCTCGACCCTGAGGCCCACGAAGAGGTCTTCGCGCTGCTCGGCGAGCGGCCGCGAAGCGCGGACCTGCTGATCGAGCATCTGCATCTTATCCAAGACCACTTCGGGCACCTCGCCGAGCGGCATCTGCGCGCCCTGGCCGAGGAAATGCGCCTGCCCATGGCGGCGGTCTACGAGACGGCGTCTTTCTACGCCCATTTCGACATCGTCCTGGACGGCGAGGCTCCGCCCCCGCCGCTGACCATCCGGGTTTGCGACTCCCTGACCTGCGAGATGATGGGCGCCCAGGAGATCTTGACGAGCTTGCCCTTGGATGTCGGAGACCAGGTCCGCGTGGTCCGCGCCCCCTGCATGGGCCGCTGCGACCGCGCGCCGGTTGCCGAAGTGGGCCATCGCCATGTGGATCATGCCTCCGTCGCAAGCTTGGCCGAAGCAGCCCGCAACAAGGCAACCAAGCCCGACATGCCGGCCTACCGGGACCTTGAGGCCTACCGCAACGACGGCGGCTACGCGCTGCTGGAGGCCTGCCTGAAAGGCGACCATAGCGCCGAGGGGCTGATCGAGATCCTCTCCGACGCCGGCCTGCGAGGGCTCGGCGGCGCCGGATTTCCGGCCGGGCGCAAATGGAGCATCGTGCGCGGCTTCCCCGGCCCGCGGCTGATGACGGTGAACGGCGACGAGGGCGAGCCCGGCACCTTCAAGGACCGCCACTACCTGGAAAGCGACCCGCACCGCTTTCTCGAAGGGGCGCTGATCGCTGCCTGGGCAGTGGGCTGCGAGCGCTGCTACATCTACATGCGCGACGAGTATCCGGCCGTGCTGGAGATCCTGCGGCGGGAGATCGCCAAGCTCAATGCCAGCCCCTTGGCGGCGCACTGCCCGCTGGAGCTGAGGCGTGGCGCGGGCGCCTACATCTGCGGCGAAGAGTCGGCGATGATCGAGTCGATCGAGGGCAAGCGCGGCCTGCCCCGCCACCGCCCGCCTTACATTGCCGAAGTGGGACTGTTCGGTCGCCCGACCCTCAATCACAACGTCGAGACGCTGTTCTGGGTGCGCGACATCGTCGAGCAAGGCGCGGAGTGGTTCGCCAGCCAGGGCCGGCATGGCAGCAAGGGCCTGCGGAGCTACTCGGTGTCCGGCCGGGTCAAGGAGCCGGGCGTCAAGCTGGCACCGGCCGGCATCACCGTTACGGAGCTGATCGAGGAGTTCTGCGGCGGCATGGCCGAGGGCCATCGCTTTCACGCCTACCTGCCTGGCGGCGCCTCGGGCGGGATCCTCCCGGCCGGCATGGGCGATCTGCCACTCGACTTCGGCCAGCTTGAGAAGCACGGCTGCTTCGTCGGCTCTCACGCCGTGGTCATCCTCTCCGATCAAGACGATGTGAAGGCCGCAGCGCTTAATCTCATGCGATTCTTCGAGGACGAGTCCTGCGGCCAGTGCACGCCCTGCCGCAACGGCAGCGAGAAGGCGGTCAAGCTGATGAGCGAAGAAAACTGGGACGTGCCCCTGCTCAAGGAGCTTTCGCAGGTCATGCGGGACGCCTCGATCTGCGGTCTCGGCCAGGCGGCCCCCAATCCGCTCGACAGCGTCCTCAAGTTCTTTCCAGAAAGCCTGGAACGATGAAGGGAATGCGGGGCACGGCGCGCACGATTGGGCTGGCGCCCGCGCCGTTCCGTTCCCACGTCACTTGTGCAGGAAACACAGTCGGTTGCCTTATGAGGGGGGCGCTGCGGCGCCCGGCAAAGAAAGGGAAACAGGGCGATGCCTGACGGTTCGACGGTCATGAAGACGGTCAAGTTCACGCTGGATGGGCGCGAGATCGAAGCCTTCGACGGCGAGACGATCTGGCAGGCTGCCCAGCGCCACGGGACCAGCATTCCCCATCTCTGCTATGCGCCGGAGCCGGGCTATCGCGCCGACGGGAACTGCCGCGCCTGCATGGTCGAGGTCGAGGGTGAGCGGGTGCTCGCCGCCTCCTGCGTCCGCAAGCCGCAAGACGGCATGGTGGTGAAGAGCGCCAGCGAGCGCGCCGAGAAGGCGCGCGAGATGGTCTTCGAGCTGCTGGTCGCAGATCAGCCGAAGCGCGACGTGGCCCACGACCCTGAGAGCAAGTTCTGGGCTTGGGCCAGCGACTTGGGCGTCACCGAAAGCCGCTTTCCAGCACGCGAGACCTGGCAGCCCGACATCAGCCACCCGGCTATGGCGGTCAACCTGGACGCCTGCATCAACTGCACGCTCTGCGTCCGGGCCTGCCGCGAGGTGCAGGTCAACGATGTCATCGGCATGGCCTATCGTGGCCATGGCTCCAAAGTCATCTTCGACTTCGACGACCCCATGGGCGGTTCGACCTGCGTGGCCTGTGGCGAATGCGTCCAGGCCTGCCCCACCGGCGCTCTGATGGAGGCCAATCTCCTGGACCAGAACGGCGTTCGCAGCGAGTTCGCCGACCGCACGGTGGACAGCCTCTGCCCCTATTGCGGCGTCGGCTGCCAGACCACGGTCCACGTCAAGGACGACAAGATCCTCTACGTCGACGGCCGCGACGGGCCGGCCAACCATCAGCGGCTCTGCGTCAAGGGCCGCTTCGGCTGGGACTACATCTACAGCCCGCAGCGCCTCACCAAGCCGATGATCCGCCGCGAAGATGCCCCGAAGCACGGCGACATTCAGGTCGACCCGACCAACCCCTGGACCCACTTCCGCGAGGCGAGCTGGGAAGAAGCTCTGGAGAAAGCGGCGGGCGGCCTGCGCCAAGTACGAGAGCGTGACGGCTCGCCCGCTCTCGCCGGCTTTGGCTCGGCCAAGGGCTCAAATGAAGAGGCCTACCTTTTCCAAAAGCTGGTGCGCCTGGGCTTCGGCACCAACAACGTCGATCACTGCACCCGGCTGTGCCACGCCTCTTCCGTCGCCGGCCTCATGGAAGGCATCGGCTCAGGCGCCGTCACCGCCCCCTTCACGGCGGCGAAAGACAGCGACTGCATCATCGTCATCGGCGCTCGGCCGGGACAGAACCACCCGGTGGCCGCGACCTTCCTGAAGCACGCGGCCAAGCATAATGCCAAGCTGATCGTGATGGATCCGCGCAAGCAGCAGCTCTCGCGCCACGCGCACCATCACCTCCAATTCAAGCCTGGCCAGGACGTGGCGCTGCTCAACGCCATGCTCTACACCATCATCGAGGAGGGCCTGACCGACGAGCAGTACGTCCAGGCCCATACCTCGGGCTTCGAAGAGCTCAAGGAGGGCGTCCAAGGCTTCTCGCCCGAAGACATGGAAGAGGTCTGCGGCATCGAGGCCGAGACCATTCGCGAAGTGGCCCGCCTCTACGCCAAGAGCGAACGCTCCATCATCTTTTGGGGCATGGGCATCTCCCAGCATATCCACGGCACCGACAACACGCGCTGCCTGATCGCGCTCGCGCTGATCACCGGGCAGATCGGCCGCGCCGGCACCGGCCTGCATCCGCTGCGCGGGCAGAACAACGTACAGGGCGCCTCCGACGCCGGGCTCATTCCCATGGTCTATCCCGACTATCGCTCGGTCGCCAACATAGAGAGCCGCAGCGAGTTCGAGGAGTTCTGGGGCCAGAGCCTGGACCCCGTTCCCGGCCTGACGGTGGTCGAAATCGTCGATGCCATCCACGCCGACCAGATCAAGGCCATGTACATCATGGGCGAAAACCCGGCCATGTCGGACCCGGACCAGCACCATGCCCGAGAGGCCTTGGCCAAGCTCGAGCACCTGGTCGTGCAGGATATCTTCCTGACGGAGACAGCCTGGCATGCGGACGTGATCCTGCCCGCCTCGGCGCACGCCGAGAAGTGGGGCAGCTTCACCAACACCAACCGCGAAGTTCAGATCGCCCGCCCGGTCGCCGACCCGCCGGGCGAGGCGCGCCAGGACCTGGAGCTCATTCAAGAAATTGCCAAGCGCCTCGGCCTCGACTGGAACTATACCCACGCCAAGGACGTCTTCGCCGAGATGGCGCAGATCATGCCCTCGCTCAACAACATCAGCTGGGAGCGCCTGGAGCGCGAGGGAGCGGTGACCTACCCGGCAGAAGCGCCGGACAAGCCGGGCACCGAGATCATGTTCGCCGAGGGCTTTCCGACCGCGGACGGGCGCGGGCGCCTGGTGTCCGCCGCTCTGTTGCCACCCAATGAGATACCCGACGAGGCCTATCCCATGGTGCTGACCACGGGCCGCCTGCTGGAGCATTGGCACACCGGCGCCATGACTCGGCGGGCCAAGGTGCTCGACGACCTGGAGCCGGAGGCGATCGCCTGTCTCAATCCCAAGCAGATCCGATCGCTCGGCATGCAGCACGGCGAGATGGTGCGCATCAGCACCCGCCGCGGCGTGATCGAGCTGGTGCTGCGTGCCGACCGAGACGTGCCGGAGGGAATGATCTTCATCCCCTTCTGCTTTAACGAAGCGGCTGCTAACGTGCTGACCAACCCGCAGCTCGACCCCTATGGCAAGATTCCTGAGTTCAAGTTCTGCGCCGCGCGCATCGAGCCCGTCGAGGGGGCCATCGCCGCCGAATGAGCCGGTGATCGCTCTTTCGGCCCGCATTGCACCTTACGCTTGGCTGGTTCTGGCCCTTGCGCTGAGCGTGCTGCTGCTTACCGACCGGGCGGCTTGGTCGCAGCAAGCCGACGGCTTGAGCGCGGCCAGCCAGCTTCTCCACCAAGCGGCCGTGCACGGCGATGCCGACATGGCCGCCTTCGCGATCGAGCGCGGCGCCGACCTGGAAGCCCGCAACGAGCTGGGCAACACGGCCCTGCAGGTCAGCGCCATGTACGGCAGCGGGCCCGTGGCCCGCACTCTGCTCGAAGCCGGCGCGGATGTCGCCGCTGCCACCGCCGACGATCGCTGGACCGCGCTCCACTACGCCGCCTACGAAGGGCATGCCGAGGTCGCCCGCGCACTGATCGCGTTCGACGCCCCCTTGGAGCTGCGCGAGACGGACCACGGCAATACCGCGCTGCTGATTGCCGCGCGGCGCGGCAATCGCGCCGTGCTCGTCGCCCTGCTCGACGCCGGCGCCAAGATCGAGGCGCGCGACGGTAGCGACGGCAACACAGCCCTGATCAACGCCGCCTTCAGCCCGCTGGCGGCGTCGGCGCTGGCCGAGCTGGTTGCCCGCGGCGCGGTCGTGGACGCACAGGCCGCCGATGGCGTCACGCCGCTCATGGCGGCGGTGCAGAGCGGCAACGAAGCCGGCATCGACCTGCTGCTGGGTTCCGACGCCCGTGCCGACTTGGTCGACGAACGCGGCCACTCGGCCCTGCACCGCGCCGCCGAGCGCGGGCAGACAGCCCTCGCCCTGCGCCTCTTGGATGTCGGCGCGACCCTGGACCAACGCGGTACCGACGGGACAACGCCGATGACCGCCGCGCTTGCCGCAGCCCATATCGACACGCTGATTGCCTTGATCGAGCGGGGCGCCGACCCGATGCAGGCCGGCCCGCGGCACGAGCCGCCGCTTCACTTGGCAGCGCGCTACGGCAATCCGGCGGCCGTCGCCGTGCTGCTCGAGGCCGGCGCCGACCCCAATGCTCAGGACCCGGTCAAAGGCAACACCGCCCTGATGCTGGCCGCCAATGTCGGCAGCATCAGCAGCGTGCGCCTGCTCATCGAAGCCGGCGCCGACGTCTCACTGGAAGCGAACGACGGTTGGACTGCGCTCGAGGCGGCCGAGATGATCGGCGCCGAGGAGACGGCCGCGCTGCTCCGCCAAGCGGGTGCGGAGCGCTGAGCGGAACGCGCTAGAGCAGTCCATTCTTAGGCGGAATCGGAAAGGGGTTTCCCCGGCTCGGGTCTGATGTGATTCAAACTATCTGCTGGATGAGGAGGCCAGCAGACA
>JANQIA010000275.1 GCA_028282405.1 Rhodovibrionaceae bacterium | reverse complement strand
CGCCACGGCTGCCACGACCTGCAAGGCTTCTACTTCGCGCGGCCGATGCCGCCTGAGGCGCTGAAGAGCTGGCACGAGACCTATCGGCGCCGCCACCAGGCCGTCGCCATCGGGGAATAGGGGCCGGGGCAACGCCGCCGCGTTGCGGTTTCTACAGCATCGGCGTAGAGGGTTGGCTCTCACCGCAAGACAAGAGCCAAGCAGAGAGCCCGCGCCGCCATGAGCCACGTCTTTCATCGCATGCCCACCGAGCAGCTCCCGACGGCTGTCGGAGGCGATGGCCCCTATCTGATCGACAGCGAAGGGCGGCGCTATCTGGACGCCTCCGGCGGTGCCGCCGTGTCCTGCCTCGGTCACTCCCATGCCCGGGTGCGGGCGGCGATACAGGAGCAGGCCGGACGCCTGGCCTTCGCCCACAGCGCCTTCTTCACCAACGAGCCGATGGAGCGCCTAGCCGATCACTTGGTCGATGCGGCGCCGGGCGACTTGGATCGCGTCTATTTCGTCACCGGCGGGTCCGAGGCCATCGAAGCGGCGCTGAAGCTGGCGCATCAGTACCATCAGGAGGCCGGCGAGGGGCATCGCCGCTATTTCATCGCCCGGCGCCAGAGCTATCACGGCAACACCCTCGGCGCGCTCGCGGTCGGCGGCAATCAGTGGCGGCGGAAGCAGTACAGCCCCATCCTGATGGACGTGGAGCACATCGACCCCTGCTACGCCTACCGCGAGCAGCAGCCGGACGAGAGCGACGAGGCCTACGGCGAGCGGGCCGCCGCGGCGCTGGAGGAGCGGATCGCGGCCGTCGGCGCCGATCAGGTCATCGCCTTCGTCGCGGAGACGGTGGTGGGCGCGACCCTGGGTGCCGTCCCGCCGGCGCCAGGTTATTTCAAGCGCGTGCGGGAGATCTGCGACCGCCACGGCATTCTGCTGATCCTCGACGAGGTGATGTGCGGCATGGGCCGCACCGGGACGCTCTTCGCCTGCGAGCAGGACGGCGTGGTGCCGGACATCGTCGCCATCGCCAAGGGGCTCGGCGCCGGCTATCAGCCGATCGGGGCCATGCTCTGCCGTGCGCCGATCTACGACCGTATCGTCGAGGGCAGCGGCTTCTTCCAGCACGGCCACACCTACCTCGGGCATGCCACCGCCTGCGCCGGCGCGCTGGCCGTGCAGCAGACCATCGCCGAGGAGGATCTGCTGGCCAACGTCCGCGATAAGGGCACTCTGCTGCGCCAGCGGCTGGAGGCGCGCTTCGGCAATCACCCCTACGTCGGGGACATTCGCGGACGCGGCCTGTTCATCGGCCTGGAGCTGGTCGCCGACCGCGGCAGCAAGGCGCCGCTCGACCCGGCTCTCAAGCTCCACAGCCGCATCAAGCGCCAAGCCATGGAGGCGGGCCTGATTTGCTACCCCAACGGCGGCACCATCGACGGCCGTTTGGGCAGTCACGTCATGCTGGCGCCGCCCTTCATCATCGACGACGACCACGTCGAGGAGATTGTCGACAAGCTGGACCGGGCCTTGACCGCCGCACTCGGCGAGGCCGGGCTGTGACGGTCGAGCAGGCCGAGGCGGCGACCGCGCCGCTCTTGATCGCCGTGGCGCCGAACGGGGCCCGCAAGACCAAGCAGGATCATCCGACTCTGCCGATTTCGCCGAACGAGCTGGCGGAGACGGCAGAGGCGGCGCTGGACGCCGGGGCGGCGATGATTCACCTGCATGTGCGCGACGCCGAGGAGCGCCACAGCCTCGATGTCGATCGCTACCGCGATGCCATCGCGGCGGTGCGCCAGGCGGTGGGCCCCGACATGATCATTCAGGTCACCTCGGAAGCGGCCGGCGTCTTCGGCCGGGAAGAGCAGATGGCCATGGTGCGGGGCCTGACGCCGCAGGCGGTTTCCCTCGCCGTGCGGGAAATCGTGCCGGACGAGGCCGCCGAGGCCGAGGGGGCGGCGTTCCTGACCTGGATGGCGCAGGAGCAAATCCGCCCACAGTACATTCTCTATTCGGCAGAGGACGTGACTCGGCTGTTCGAGCTGCGCCGCCGCGGCATCGTGCCCGACGAGCGGCCCTTCCTCCTGTTCGTGCTCGGCCGCTACACCGCCGGCCAGCGCTCGCAGCCCGCCGATCTGCTGCCGTTCCTGGCGGCGGCGGAAGGGCAGCCCTGCGACTGGGCTATCTGCGCCTTCGGCCCTCTCGAAGGGGCGTCGGCGCTGACCGCCGCGGCCCTGGGCGGTCATGTCCGCGTCGGCTTCGAGAACAACCTCTATCTCGCCGATGGGAGCGTAGCCCCCGACAACGCGGCGCTGGTGCGCCAGGTTGCCGAGGGCGCGCCAGCGATGGGACGGCGGGCGATGACCCCGGCCGAAGCGCGCCGGTACTTCGCCATCGAGCGCGGTTAAGCGGCTTTTCCGCCCCTTCGCAAGGCGCGACGTCTTGCCGCAAAAAGCCCGCCTGTGCTAACGGCGGGAGCCCTTATCGTGCTGAAGTGGGTGAGGGTTGCGTCCGCCCCTTGGTGTCGCCAACATACGCGCTTCTGGTGTAAAACCGGACAAGAAACGCGATTGCTCGGCGGCTGCAAAAGGCCGACAAGTCCTTTCGCGATCTAACGAAGTTGAAACAGGAGGCTAACAACAAATGCGGAAATACCTCAGTGCCACGGCTGCGCTTGCCTTGATGGCAGGGCTTGGCCTTGCGGCCTCGCAGTCGGCATCCGCCGCCGAGCAGCAATTCATCTCCATTGGCACCGGTGGTGTCACCGGTGTGTACTATCCGACCGGCGGCGCCATCTGCCGATTGGTCAACAAGAACCGCAGGGAGCACGGCATTCGCTGCTCCGTCGAGTCCACCGGCGGCTCGATCTACAACATCAACACCATTCGCGGCGGCGAGCTCGAGTTCGGCGTTGCCCAGTCCGACTGGCAGTACCATGCCTACAACGGCACCTCGAAGTTCGAGGACCAAGGCAAGTTCGACAAGCTGCGGGCTGTCTTCTCGGTCCATCCGGAGCCGGTCACCGTGCTGGCCCGCCCCGATGCCGGCATCAAGAACATCGACGATGTGAAGGGTAAGCGCCTGAACATCGGCAACCCCGGTTCCGGCACGCGCGGGACCTGGGACGTGATGGAAGAGGCCCTCGACTGGGGCAGGGACGACCTCAAGCTGGTGTCCGAGCTCAAGTCTGCCGAGACCGGGCAGGCGCTCTGCGACAACAAGATCGATGCCTACTTCTGGCTGGTCGGCCATCCCTCCGCGCTGACGCAGGAGACCGTGTCGTCCTGCAATGCGGTGCTGGTCAACGTGACCGGGCCCGCCATCGACAAGCTGGTCGCCGAGCGTCCCTACTATCGTAAGGCCGTCATTCCCGGCGGCATGTATTCCGGCAATCCGGACGATACCGAGACCTTCGGTGTCGGCGCGACCTTCGTGACCTCGGCCGACGTTCCGGACGAAGTCGTTTACACGCTTGCCAAGGCCGTGCTCGGCAATCTGGAGGACTTCAAGAAGCTCCATCCGGCCTTCGCCAACCTCAAGGCCGAAGAGATGATCAGCGATTCGCTATCCGCACCGCTGCATCCCGGGGCGATCAAGGCCTACAAAGAACTGGGCCTGATGTAGTCCTGCGAGACTAGGAAAGGGGAGCTCAAGGAAGCTCCCCTTTCTTCTCTAGGATTGGGTTCTCCAGGCCCCAAAAATACACGGCATAAGCCGGGCGCGCGGGGGGCCGTGCAGCATAGGGTGAGGCTTCGCGAATCCATGACGATCCAGAACGAACGACAGCAGCGCGAGCTCGATGCCAAGCTCGAGGAGATGGTCGCGGCCAGCGATACCGGCGCAAGAAGCCCGGCTGGCGCGATCGGCAAGCTGATCGCCGGGTTGGCGCTCGTTTGGTCGCTGCTGCAGCTCTATACCGCGTCGCCCCTCGGCTTCGTGCTGGCGGAGTATTTTGGCTCTTGGGTCGTCCTCGACTCGACCAAGCTCCGTCCCATCCACATGGCCTTCGCGCTGGTTCTGGCCGCGCTGGCCTATCCGCTGCTCAAGTCCTCGCCGCGCGACCGCGTTCCCTGGTACGACTGGCTGCTGGCTGCGCTCGGCGCCATGGCCTGCCTCTATCTCATCGTCTTCAAGGACGATATCGCCACCCGCGCCGGCCTGCCGACGACCGCCGACTTGGTGATCTCGACGATCGGTCTGGTGGTGCTGCTCATCGCGACCTACCGCGCCCTCGGGCTGCCGTTGGTCCTGGTCGCCTCCTTCTTCCTGGTCTACGTCTTCTTCGGCGACAAGTCCTTCATTCCAGAGGTCATCCAGTGGAAGGGCGCCTCCTACGGCAAGGCCATGTGGCACTTCTGGATGCAGACCGAAGGCGTGTTCGGCGTCGCCGTCGGCGTCTCCGCCTCGATGATCTTCCTCTTCGTGCTCTTCGGGGCCTGTCTCGAGAAGGCCGGCGCCGGCAACTATTTCGTGAAGGTCGCCTTCGCGCTGCTCGGACACCTGCGTGGCGGCCCGGCCAAGGCGGCCGTGGTTTCCTCGGCCATGACCGGCCTCATTTCCGGCTCCTCCATCGCCAACACGGTGACCACCGGCACCTTCACCATCCCCCTGATGAAGCGGGTCGGCTTCTCGGCCGAGAAGTCCGGCTCGGTCGAAGTTGCCTCCTCCGTCAACGGTCAGCTCATGCCGCCGATCATGGGCGCGGCGGCCTTCCTGATGGTGGAGTACGTCGGCGTCAGCTACATCGACGTGGTGCGCCACGCCGTGCTGCCGGCGGTCATCTCCTACATCGCGCTGCTGTATCTGGTGCATCTCGAGGCGGTGAAGGCCGGCATGCAGGGGCTGCCCAAGCCCGGCATGGCCAAGACGGTGCTGCAACGGCTGCTCGGTGCCCTCACCGGCTTTATCGTCGTCGCCGTGCTTGCCGGTGCGCTCTACTACGGGCTCGGCTGGACCAAGGCGGCCTTCGGCGATGCGACGATCATCGGCGTCAGCCTGCTGTTCGTCATCGCCTATATCGTGCTCGCCTACTTGGCCGCCCGCTATCCCGACCTCGAGCTCGACGACCCCAACGCCCCGGTCACATCGCTCCCCGAGGTCAGGCCGACGGTGATGTCGGGCCTCTATTTCCTGCTGCCCATCGTGGTGCTGATCTGGTGCCTGATGATCGAGCGCTTCTCGCCCGGCCTCTCTGCCTTCTGGGCGACGGTCGCGATGCTGTTCATCCAGATCACCCAGCATCCGCTGAAGAGCGCGCTGCGCCGCTCCGGCGCCATGGCGGCGGCCTTCAAGCAGGGCTGGGAGGAACTGATCGACGGCCTGATCACCGGCGCGCGCAACATGATCGGCATCGCCGTCGCCACCGGCGCCGCCGGCATCATCGTCGGCACCGTGACCCTCACCGGCTTCCACCAGGTGATGGGCGAGTTCGTCGAGTTCCTCTCGGCCGGCAGCCTGATTCTGATGCTGATCCTGGTCGCCTTCTTGAGCCTCATCCTCGGGATGGGCCTGCCGACCACGGCCAACTACATCGTTGTGTCCTCGCTGATGGCCAGCGTGGTGGTCGAGATTGGCGCCCAGAACGGGCTGATCGTGCCGCTGATCGCCGTGCACCTCTTCGTGTTCTATTTCGGCATCATGGCGGACGTGACGCCACCGGTGGGACTCGCCTCCTTCGCCGCCGCCGCCATCTCCGGCGGCGATCCGATCAAGACCGGCTTCACCGCCTTCTTCTACAGCCTGCGGACGGTGGTCCTGCCGTTCCTCTTTATCTTCAACACTGAGCTGCTGCTGATCGACGTCACGGTGACGGGGGCCATCTTCGTCTTCATCAAGGCGACAGTGGCGATACTAATCTTCGCAGCGGCGACCCAGGGTTACTTCTTCGCCCGCAACAAGATCTGGGAGTCGCTGGCGCTGCTGCTCGTCGCCTTCACGCTCTTTCGGCCCGGCTTCTGGCTCGATCAGGTCGAGCCGCCCTTCGAACAGCGACCGCCGAGCGAGATCGTCAGCATCGCGGCCGCGGCACCGCCGGGGGCGGAGCTGCGCATCGTGGCCGAGGCGCCGGACTTCGATAATCCCGACGGGCCGCTGCTGACCAAGACGATCGTGCTGCCGCTCGGCGAGAGCGGCGACGGCGAAACCCGCTTGTCCGACGGCAGTGGCCTGCTGGTTATGCTGGAAGGTGACCAGGCGATCCTTGAGGAGCCCATCGACCTGAACAGCGTTGCCGGCCAAGCCATGGGCGATTTCGACTTCTACGGCGACGAGCCGGCCCGTATCGTTACCGTCGAGGTTCCGGCCGACCGGCTGCCCAAGGAGGTCTTCTACATTCCGGCGCTGTTGCTGCTCGGCCTCATCATCGTGCTACAACGCAGGCGCACCGACGTTCCGCCCTTCTAGGCGCAGCGGGAGCGAAGAGGCTTTAGGGAAGAGATCGATGTACAACGACATTCTGCTCGCCATCGACATCAACAACCCCAAGACCCAGGCAAAGGCCGTGGAGACGGCGGTGCGCTTCGCCAAGATGGAGTCGGCCACTCTTCACGTCATCACGGTGGTGCCGAGCTTCGGCATGTCGATCGTCGGCTCCTACTTTCCCGAGGGATTTGAGACAAAGGCGATCGAGTCGACCCGCGAGCATCTCCACGACTACACCCAGGCGCACATCCCGGCCGAGATACCGCTGCAGCACATCGTGGCGCATGGGACGATTTATGAAGAGATCCTCAAGGCCGCGCGCGATCAGAGCATCGATCTCATCGTCATGGCCTCCCATCGGCCGGAGCTGAGCGACTATCTTCTGGGGCCAAACGCCGCACGGGTGGTGCGGCACGCCAACTGCTCGGTGATGGTCGTGCGCGGCGACGAGGCATAGCGTTTTCGCTGCCTGACCGCGCGGAATCGGCGGTTCCGCGGGGATGCGCCGGCCCGCCGTTCCGTAAAGAAAAGCAATACAGTCTTTCGTCAAAAGCACGCCTTTAAAGGCAAAGCTGTGACTGCTGTTCGCTTTTACACCGCGTTAAGAGCGTTCGGGAGATCCTTGACGCGAGACAAGCGCTGAAAGGCGTGACAGTACCCAAGAGGTGGAAAGATGGCATTTATGGATACGATCGAAGCACGTAGCGAGTTCGCTGGCCGCTTTGTCCTCTTCCAGCGCGAAGCCTGGGGGCGCGGCGTTGGGCAACTTGGCGTTCACGGGCGGCAGGCATGCCGCCGGGTCGCCGACTGGCTGGAGGATTGGGAGCACGCCGACGGCGAAGCCGCCTGCATGGCCGGCTTCAGCGATCATCAGATGGAAGACTGCGGCATTGCACCGATTGGCCGCGGCTAGCCCGCGGCTCTGACCTAGGCCGGCAGTTGGGCCTCGGGCCCTTCCCCCGTCCCGAGCGAAACCAAGCGGCCCTCTCTTCTGTTTCTCCCGTTCGGCGGCGTGACCGGCCCCGTTGGGAAGAGGCAGGGGAGAGGGCCGCCGGCGTTTGCGCTGCCGGCCCTTCTCTATAGACTTCGGCGCCGTTTGAAACATGCCGATACATAAGGGAGGGGCACGATGCCCGATGACATCGCAGACAACTACCAAGAACGCAGCTACGGGGCGAAAGAGATTGGCTTCGGCGGCAAGCCGGGCATTGTCGTGGTCGACTTTCAGCTCGGCTTCACCGACGCGCAGTACGCCCTGGGCGGGGCGCCGCTCATCATGCGGGCGGTCGACAACACCGAGCGGCTGCTGAACGTGGCGCGGCGCTGCAACGTGCCGGTGGCCAACTGCAACACGGCCTACATGAACGAGCGGGAGATGCCCTATTGGAAGGTCGGCGCGGTGCGGGAGACCTTCCTGCACGACCATCCCTCCGTCGTCCTCGACCCACGCATCTACGACCCCGACTACGATCTCAAGATCTGCAAGACCGGCGCCTCGATCTTCTTCGACACCACGGTCGCCTCCTATTTCGTCAAGGAGCGGGTGGATACCGTCATCGTCACCGGCTGCGTCACCAGTGGCTGCATCCGCGCTACCACCATCGACAGCTTCAGCCACCGCTTCCGCACCATCGTGCCGGAGGATTGCGTCGGCGATCACCAGGAAGGCCCGCACCGGGACAACCTGCGCGATGTCGGCCGGCGCTATGCCGACATCTCCAGCGCCGATGCCTGCATCGACTACATCGAGGCCTGGCGCGGCCAGAACATAGCTGTCTAGACCCGCTGGGCGCTTCTCTCGCCAAGCGCTTTGTGGCGGCGATCGCCGCCGCCACAAAGCGGGCGGGCTTCTCTCGCAAAAGTGAAATGCTTGGTTGCTACTCGCACGCGTCAGCTTGAGCGGAGCGCTGCAGGAAGATGAAGCTTGTTCGGCGTTTGCTAAACCATCCGGCGGCGCTGCGCGTTCTCAAGGTTTTCGATCGCCGGATGGAAAACAGAATGACGGAGTTTGGCATGCTCGCCCAAGCTTTTGAATTCTGCAAAATCAATGCCATAGAAGGCGACTGCTTCGAGTTCGGGGTCTGGTAGGGCAAGACCTTCGGCTATGCCCGGACTATGGCGCGCTGCTATGGCTACGGCCCCGTGACCTTTCGGTCCTTCGACAGCTTTCAAGGGCTGCCGGCCGTCGAACCGGGCGACTATGAGATTTGGCAAGAGGGCCAGTTCGCCTTCAGTCGCCCGGATTTCGAGCGCGTTTTGTCGCAGAAGGGCTTCAAGCGGTCCGACTATCAGATTGTTGAAGGGTTTTATAACGACTCTCTCAATGAAGAGCTGATAGAGAGCCTGGAGAAGCAGTCTGTTAAGGCTTCTATCGTTTACATCGACTGCTATCTCTATGTGTCGGCCCGTGATGTGCTGGCGTTCATTGGCCCTTTTCTGCAAGACGGAACTGTGATTTGCTTTGACAGCTTCTTCAACTACCGCGGGCGTGCGGACATGGGCGAGCAGAAGGCCTTCGAGGAATACAAGGCACGGACTCCGTTTCTCAGCTTTCGCCCCTATATGCCCTACAGCCCCTTGGGCATGTCTTTCATCGTCCACCAAGAGGTTGAGCCTGCGCCGCAGTCGACGGCACCCGACAGTCCGAAGACCTAGCTAGAGAATCAACAAAGCCGGCCCATGTTCGAGTTCGACAAGTACGATCCCAACAAGGCCGGCTCTCGGACAAAGCCCGCTCAACCCTATCGGCCTTTCGACGGCGGCAAGGAGCGCGCCTTCCTGCTCTGGGGCGAGCATTGCATCGAATGCGCGGCGCCCGCCTGCTTTACGACCTGCGATCTATACGAGGCGCGGCCTGATGAGCGCTGCCGGCGCTTCGAATACGGCATCTATCGCAACACCAGCTATCCTTCGGCACGGGGATTCGGCGCCGAGGTCGTGTTCAAGCGCTGGGGCAAGATCGAGGCGCGGGGCAATGCCGTCATGCTGCCGGCCTGGCTCTGCGGCGGCATGGAGCGCGGCCTCCCCATCGTGCTGCCGCTGCTGAACCGCTTCGGCCGAGCGGTGAGGCGGGCCGGCGCGGCTATCCGCTGGTCCTACGTCACCTTCGGCGCACTGGAGCGCTTCAACCGCTGGCTCGACAAACGCGCCTCTCCGCGCGCGCGTCCGGACGCCTTCATGGCGGAGATCTACAATCCGAGCGAGACGGCCATCGCGCTGGTCCTGGCGATTGGCGTCGACCGCAGCCAGATTGCCGGCAACGTCACGGCCGACCAGTTGCCGCGGCCTTTCTCCAAACGCCTTTCCATCGCCCCCGGCTATAACCGCTTCGACGTGCCGGCCTCAGAGTTCGCGACCGTTCTCGAAAGCGGTCTGCCTTTCAACCTTGCCCTCATCCCTGATGCCGAGGACGGCAGCAACCTGGTTTTCCTGAGCCTGGATCTCCTGACCTACAAAGCTGAAGGCCTAGCTGCCGCAGCGACCGAGACCAGCGTCGAGCGTAAGGAGAAGCCCAAGCCGGCGGCCAAGTGCGTCGTCTTCGATCTCGACAACACGCTGTGGGACGGGGTGCTGCTGGAGGGCGAGGTGACCCTGCGACCCGGCGTGAAGGCGCTTTTCGCCGAGCTCGATAAGCGCGGCATCCTGATCTCGGTGGCGAGCAAGAACAGCCATGACGATGCCATGGCCAAGCTCAAGGCCTTCGGGCTCGACGAGTATCTGCTGTTCCCGCAGATCAATTGGACTCAGAAGTCGCAGAGCCTGCACGCCATTGCCGACAAGATCAGCATCAACCTCGATACCTTCGTCTTCGTCGACGATAATCCTTTCGAGCGGGAGGAGGTGGCGCGCTTCTATCCCCAGGTCGAGACCCTGCCGGACACAGCGCTGGGTCGGCTTCTGGAGAACCCGCGGCTGAAGGGCAGCACGACCGCCGAAGCGGGCCGTCGCCGCGCCATGTATCAGGAGGCCATCGAGCGGGAGGACGCGGCGGTCACCTTCGGTGACGACTACCTGGCCTTCCTCAAGTCCTGCGAGATCGTCGTCGACATCATGCCGGTGACCGACCAGCACATGGAGCGGGTGATCGAGCTGGTGCAGCGGACCAATCAGCTCAACTTCTCCGGCCGCAAGTACGGCCGCGAGGAGATCCAGGCCATCCTTGGCGACGACGTTCACGGCAAGCACGTCCTGGCCTGCGCCGACAAGTACGGCTCCTACGGCGTGGTCGGCTTCGCCATCACCCGGCCGATCGAAGGCGGCATCCGGGTCGAGGACTTCATGCTGTCCTGCCGGGTGCAGGGCAAGTTCGTCGAGCAGGCGCTGTTCGACTATCTGGTCCGCACCAGCGAGCCGCCGGCCCGCGTCCTGGAAGTGAACTTCGTCAAGACCGACCGCAATGCCTTGGCGGAAGCGGTTCTACAGAAGCTCGGCTTTGCAGTTGAGGAGGGCGGTAAGGGCCAGCCTCTGCGCCGCAGCGTGACCGCCCAGGAGTTGGCCGTCGACTTCCTGACGGTCCGCGACCACAGCACGCCGCAAGGCGACGCGGGCCGAGACGCCGCCTAAGCGGATTTCCGCAGCCAGCCCTTGATGCGCGACTTGAGGCCGATGCGGTCGAGCAGGGCGACCGAGCCTTGCGAGAGCGAGCGCGACGACGTGAAGGCGTTGGCCAGCAACAGTAGCCGGGGCGAGCGGCGCAACAGGAGCAGGTCGGCGCAGAGCTTCACGTCGGTGGAAAAGAGCGCCTTGTGGGAGCCTTCGCCCTCGGTGAAGTCGAAGACGGTCAGCTCCTCCCGCTCGAAGCACCACTGCATGGCCAGGAGTTGGAGGACTGTCCCCGGCGAGAGGTCCCGATGGGCGCTGTCGAAGCCGAGGAAGCCGTAGATCACTCGGCCATCCTCGAAGGGCGTGTAGAGATAGGCGATGGCCTCGCCGTCCAGGAACAGCAGAAAGCCGGCCACCTGGCCCGTCTCCGCCCGGCGCTCCATGTCGCTCATGAAGCTCGCGTCCTCCGGCAGGGCGGCGTCGTAGAGCTTGGCTTGGTAGGTGCGCCGCGCCAGCACCACGGCGATCTCGTGGAAGGCGCGCATCTCTTCGGGGCTGCGGTAGAGACGCCAGTCGATGTTGCCGTCCGAGAGCTTCTCAAACTTGCGCAGCTTCCGCTTCAGCGTCGAGCGGGTCTTGCCCGACTTGCCGGCAAGGAAGTCGTCGTAGCTTTGCTTGAGGTCGAGGAAATAGCGGGGAAAGCGGCCGCGCTCGAGCCAGAAGAAACCCGCCGGGGCAGGCGGCAGCGCCGTCTGGGTCGCGCAGTCTGCCGTCTCGTCGCTGAGGACGGCGGAGGGCAGGTAGTAGCCGTCCACCGCGTCCACATTCGGCAGGTCCGCAAGACTCAGCGCCGACAAGGGCTGCAAGGCGGGCAGCGCTTCGACCTTGAGCTCCGCACGCGTGACCGGCAGGCCGAAGGCCTCGAACCTCAGCGGAACGGATCTCATGGCAGGCGGTCGTTGAGATAGTTCTCGCCGGCGCGGACGAAGGCGCGCAGCGGGTTGCCCTTGGGTATGGGCGCTGCTGTGCCGTTGCCTCCCGGCGCCTGGGTGGCCGCCTGCTGGAGCGGCACGACCTCGAACTTGTCGGACTCCTCCGCCAGGAAGGCGCAGAGCCGTTGCAGCCGCCCCTGCACCAGGCCGTTGACCTTCATCCGGCTGTAGCGGAAATCGCCCGGTTTGATGAACTCGAAGGGGTGGGTGACGATGACCGCGACGCCCGCGTCCTCCTCGCCGCCGTGTTCGTGCAGTTGCTTCAAGAGCGCGATCATCTCGCCGGCGCCGAGCGCCGTGACCTGCAGCGGCCGAAGACGCCCGCGGCCGACCGGCCCCCGGTCGACGAAGCAGGTGACGGGCAGCTCCTGCACGCCTTCGATGTCATGGCGGCCGCCGGCCAGAGCCAGCTCGGGCTCCTTCGGCGGCGCCACCGCAAGGCAGATGTTGGAGGAGGCCGAGAGCCCGACCTCGGCCATGGCCTCGAAGACCCGGTGGCTGGTCGAGAAGTTGCCGGTGCGCAGCGCCGTCGGCCGCCGGCCCGTCCAGCTCTCGATCTGGGCCGCGCCCTCTTCCATGGTCTTGGCCAGCAGGTCGCGGTCCAGCTCGCCGCAGTTGTCGGAAATGCGGCTGTCCGACAGCATTTCGCCGTCCCGGAAGTTCAGCCAGGTGGGATGCAGGTGCAGTTGCACGTCCTGACCGGCCGCCATCAGGCGTTCGACATAGCGGCCCATGGCATGGGCGGGGAAATAGCGGGTGTGCAGGGCCTCGACGAAAAAGGTGGCGCACTGGCCGTATTGGCTCAGGGTCTCGATCAAGAAGCCCAGCGCCTCGCTCTTTCCCGCGATCTCGCCGGCCACCGGCTCGTGGAGCAACGGCGCATTGCGCTCCGGGTCCTCATAGGCGCCGGCGATCGAAGGCTCCGTATCCACGGTCAGGACGACCTTTGTGCGCATTCCTCGGATCCCTAAGGCGTTCGGCGGGCGGTCTGCCGCCGAGGCTCTCGCAGCCTCGCCTGTCCTCATAGCGGACAAAGCCGGCAATTTCACGAAAACCTGGTTCGAGGGCACTCTATGAGGAATTGGTTACCAGAGAGTCCTATTTCAGCCCACTACTTGCCGACCCGTTCGAGCGCCGGCTGGCTCGCGGCCGCCCGAGCATCGGGATGGCGGTAGCGCACCGCCCAGTCTTGGACAGGGCTGTCGCGTAGGCTGAACTTGGGGCTGTCGTCGAGAAAGTCGTGGGTATGGACGATCACGCTGTCCTGGTCGATCAGCGCCACGGCATAGGCCGGCGGTTCGAAGCTGCCGGCGATCTCGCCCTCGTTGGCGAAGTCGAGCCAGCATTGGTGGTTGAGCGCGCGCAGGCTTGAGACCGGGATGCCCAGCCAACTGCCCGAGAGCGGCCGGTGGATGTGGCCGAAGAAGAGATGGCGGATACGGTCGGCATGGGGCCTGACCACCTCGGCGAAGGTCTCGGGCTCCTGCAGGGAGATGCGGTCGAGCGGCACCAGTGCGATCTTGAAAGGCGGGTGGTGCATGAAAAGGAAGACCGCGTCCCCGGCATCGGCCGCCTCGGCTAGCTGACGGTTCAGCCAGGCCCGGCGGGTCTCGCAGTACCAGCCGGCATGGGTGCCGGTGAGGTTGGTGTCGAGGAACAGGAAGCGCCCGACGGGGGTCTGCTGCACCGATTGCACGAAGCCGTCGTCGTCGAGCGGCTGGTCCGGGAAGTGCTCCGAAAAGATCTCCCGCTTGTCGTGATTGCCGATCAGGAGCTGGAGCGGCGGTTCGAGCGGCGCCAGGGTCTCGGCGAGTTGGGCAAAGGCTTCCGCCTCGCCCCAATGGGTCAGGTCGCCGGTAATGACCACCAGGTCGGCATCGGCGTGGTTGCGGTTAATGTCGGCCACGGCGGCGGCCAGGGCGACCTGCGGGTCGCGGCCATAGAGCGTCTCGCCGGCCGGCACGAAATGCGGGTCAGTCAAATGGATGAGTTTCACGGCTTGGGATCCTCTGCGGCGCAGGCTTCTGCACCTTAAATAGGACTGGTGGCCGGACGCGTCATGCCTCCGGCCACCAGAAGGAAAAGAAAGCTGACTTAGGAGCCGGCTGGCAGCAGCTCCTCGACTTCCTCCATCAGCTCTTCGCGCAGTTCCATCATGTCGTCGGACTCGCCGACCACGATGCTCTCGATGCCGTCGTAGATGATCTGTGTGATGGCGAGGCCGTTGTCGCCGGGATAGGCCTGCCAGTCGCGCAGCAGCGGCAGCTGGTCCACCGCGGTCTTCTTATTGGGGTTCTTCTGGTAGAAGTTCGCGAGGATGATCTCGTTGGCAGCCTTGTTGGGCGGCATGTAGCCGGTGGTGCGGGCCACGTCGGCAGCACCCTCGCCGGAGGTGATGAACTTCAGCCATAGCCAGGCAGCTTCCAGCTCGCGCGGGTCATCGGAAGTCGAGACCAGCATGGCGGAATTGCCACCGGCCGGCAGACCCTTGGGCGCACCGTCGATGCCCGGGTAGGGGCCGGTCTTGAGGGTGAAGTCACCCTGGCCGCGTTCCACGGCGCCGAGCGCCGAGGTCGACCAGAACATCATGGCGATCTCACCGACGGAGAAGGACGAGAGCGCGGCTTTCCACTCCAGGTTCTTCATGTCGCACTCACGGAAGATGCGATGCATGGTCTCGAAGGCGGTCTGGCCCTCTTTGCTGGCCACGTTGAACTTGCCGTCCTTCATGGTCGGCGCGTCTTGGCTCCACATCAGGGCCTGGAGGAACCAGTTGCCGGTGATGTTCCAGCCCCAAAACATGGGGTTCTGAACGCCGCTGGCGCGCAGGGCCTTGCAGTTCTCCACCACGTCGTCCCAGGTCTTCGGCAGCTCGGTGATGCCGGCCTTCGCCATCAGGTCCATGTTGTAGTAGCCGACCGGGAGCGAGACTGAAAAGGGCAGGCCGTGCACGTCGCCGGCGAAGGTGCCGAGGTCCAACATGGCCTGGTGGTAGCCGTCCTTCTCGAAGTCGGCTTCCTGGGCGATGAAGGGCTCGAGCGACTTGGCGATGCCCTTTTCGACCAGGATCGCCTGACGGTTCAGGCCCTGCATGGTGACGTCCGGCAGGTCGCCGGAGACGGCTTCGCGCAGGATGGTGTTGGTGCCGTCTTCATAGCTTTCATAGGTCGCGCGAATGTTCACTTCGATATGAGGATACTGCTCTTTGAACTTCGGCAGGATCTTCTCATAGGTCACATCGAAGAGGTGCGAGTAAGGGTAGGCGAACTCGATGGTCACCTTTTCCTCGGCCTGGGCCGCTGGTACAAACGCCACCGCGAACAGTGCGGCGAGGGCGAGTCTGCGTTTCATTGGTCTCTCCTTCGTTGCGCGGGTCCCGGTTGGTTTGGCGACGGACCGGGACCCTCCTCTTTCGGCCTCCCAGCCGAACTCTCTCTGCTTCGCCCGGCCTACTTCATGCCGGACAGGGTGATGCCTTCGATGAAGCGGCGCTGCGCGATCAGGAAGGCGACGATCAGCGGTGTGACGATAATCGTGGCGGTCGCCATCATCGGGCCGAAGAAGCTGCCGTCGGCATCGCCCTTGAACTCGCGCAGGCCGAGCGGCGGCGTGAAGAGATCGCGGTTTCCCGTCACCACGATCCGCGGCCAGAAGTAATCGTTCCAATGCGCCACCACCGAGAAGATGCCGAAGGCCAGGAGCGCCGGCACGGCGGTCGGCAGCATCACCTTCCAGACGATGGAGAATTCGCTCATGCCGTCCATGCGGGCGGCGTCGATCAGGTCGTCCGGCACTGTCATGAAGAACTGCCGCATCAGGAAGATGCCGAAGACTGAGATGGTCCAGGGGATGACCAGCGCGGCATAGCTGTTGGTCAGTCCCACCTTGGCCAGCATGATGTAGAGCGGCAGCGCGATGGCGTGGACCGGAATCAGCAGGCAGAACAGCACCATGCCGAAGACGAACTCGCGGCCGAAGAAGCGCAGCTTGGCCAGGGCGTAGGCGCAGGGCAGGGCGACGACGATCTGGATGAGGAAGATCGAAACGGTGACGATCACGCCGTTCAGCAGGTAGCGCAGCAGCGGCGCCTCCGAGAAGGCCTTGGTGTAGTTGAAGACAATCGGCCGGGTGGAACACTCGCTTTCGATCTCGCTGACCAGCGCCTGATAGATCGCGGTGTCGGATTGACCGGGGAAGCGCTCCCGTGCCTCGGCGATGGCGTTGCGGTCCGGCTCGCGCAGCTTCACGCAGCGCTCGTCCACCATCATCTCCTGGGCGCCGAAGAAGCCGCCTTCGTTGCGCTCGATCTCGCCCGGGCTTTTCAGCGAGTAGCTGAGCATGACGTAGAAGGGCAGGATGACGACCAGGGAGCCGAGGATGAGGACCAGGTGCTTCCAGCCTTCGCCGATGTAGTGCGTCGCGCTCATGAGTAGTGCACCCGCCGTTCGACCAGGTAGCGTTGAACGAAGGTGATGACGAGCACGAAGAAGATGAAGGCGACGGTCACGGCCGCGCCCACCCCCATCAGGTTCTGCTGAATGGCCTTCTCGTAGATCGCGTACATCATCACGTAGGTGGATTTCGAGGGGCCGCCCTGGGTCAGCGCCTCGACCGTGTCGAAGACCTGGAAGGAGCGGATGGAGCTGATGGTCACCACGAAGACGGTGGTCGGCCCCAGCATCGGCCAGGTAACCAGGCGAAAGCGCTCCCAGGCGCTGCGGGCGCCGTCCATCTCTGCGGCCTGCACCAGCTCCCGCGGGATGGCGGTGAGGCCGGCGAGATAGAGCACCATGTTGAAGCCGAAGGCTTGCCAGATGCCGATGAAGCAGAGGGTCCAGAGCGCATAGTCGCGGTCGCGCAGCCACAGCGGAAACTGGCCATCGGCACAGTGCCGGCCGTACCATGTCTGGCTGCCGTCGACGAAAGGCAGCCAGCCCCAATCGAAGATGGCTTGCAGCAGGGTGCCGCAGCCGGCTTCCAGGCTGTCGTTGACGATGCCGATGGTCGGGTGCAGCGCGAACTCCCAGACGATGGCCATTGCGAGCAGCGCGGCCATGACCGGCAGGAAGAAGATCGTCTTGTAGAAGTCCTGGGCGACCTTCAGCGAGTTGATCAGCAGGGCCGCGCCGAGCCCCAGCGCCACCGAGGCCGGCACCACGACCAGCACGTAGATGATCGTCGACGAGAACATCTTGAGATACGTCGAGCGGCTGAGAATGCGGTCGTAGTTGTCGATGCCGACCCACTCGGCGCTGGTGTTGCCGAGGCTGTAGTCGGTGAAGGACAGTGCCGCGGCGATGAAGACCGGCACGATCAGGATGACGATCATCAAGAACACAGCGGGTGCCGCGAACCAGTAGCCGGTGCCGCGATGCTGTGCCGGCTTGGCGATCTTAGATCGCGCCTGGCCGACCGGTGCTGCGATCTCAGCGCTGGCGACGGCCATGGCTCAGGCCTCCATCAGGCTGAGGCGCCGGTTGTCGGCGCCGAAGGCCAAGGCGGCGCCTTCCGCCGCGGCGAGCATGGTCTGTCCGCCGATCGGAATGGCGGAGGCTTCCTCCGGCGTGGCGCGGGCGACGACACGCGTGCCGACCCCGTTCATCTGGCCGTGGAGATAGAAGTCGGAGCCCAGGTTTTCCTTGTGGCTCAAGGTGAAGGGCCAGACGGCATTGGGGCTGCCGCCGGCGACGATCCGCAGGTGCTCGGGGCGGATGCCGATCTTGATCCGGCGCTGGCCCGGCGTGACCCGGCGGCGCAGCGGCACGCCGTGCACCACCACGTTGCCGTTCCCGTCGGCCTCGCCGTCCAACATGTTCATCTTGGGACTGCCGATGAACTCGGCGACCCGGCGGTCCTGCGGGTTATGGTAGATCTCGTCGGGGCTGCCGAGCTGGAGGATGTGGCCCTCCATCATCACCGCCATGCGGGTCGACATGGTCAGCGCCTCGGCCTGGTCGTGGGTGACGTAGATGAAGGTTGTCGCCAAGCGACGGTGCAGCTCGGTGAGCTCGGCGCGCATGTGGACGCGAAGCGCGGCGTCCAGGTTCGACAGCGGCTCGTCCATCAGGAACGCGAGGGGCCGGCGCACCATGGCGCGGCCAAGGGCGGCGCGTTGGCGCTGGCCGCCCGAAAGCTGGCCCGGCTTGCGCGCCAGCAGTGGCTCGATCTGGAGAACTTCCGCGGTCTCGGCCACGATCTCGGCCATGTCCTTCAGGCGGCCGGAGGCTCCGGGAGCAAAGCGCCCGACGAGCGGCAGGCGCTGCAGCGCGCTCAGGTCGCGCAGCCGGAGCGGCGTCATCATGTTCTCGCGCACTGTCAGGTGCGGATAGAGCGCGTAGGACTGGAACACCATCGCCAGATCGCGGTCGCTGGCGCGCACGCCGTTGACCGAGCGGCCGTCGATCGCCACATCGCCGGCGGTTTGTGCCTCCAGGCCGGCGATGATGCGCAACAAGGTCGACTTGCCGCAGCCCGAGGGGCCGACCAGGGTCAGGAACTCGCCCGCTTCCACCGCAAGGTCGATGCCGTTCAGGACCGGCGTCTGCCCGAAGGCCTTCTCAATCCCGGTGAGAACGATATTGGCCACCGGCGATCTCCCACATCCCTGCTGAGCGATGCGCGCCGTTTAACAAGAACGCTTGACACCGATGTGACGTACTATTAGCGGGGCTAATGTCTGACATAGCCTGCGACCGCGTAGGGATATGCACCTATGAAGCCCAGTCCCTATCAGATATCGGCCTTCACCCATGCGGCGCGGGAGCGCAGTTTTTCCAAGGCCGCGGCCGTGCTGGGCGTGACGCAGTCCTCGATCACTCAGCATGTGGCCAAGCTGGAACGCGTTGTCGGCGCACAGCTTTTTCTGCGTCGGCGCGAGGGCCTGGAGCTGACCCGCGCGGGACGCGAGCTTTTCGAGATTTCCGACCGGCTGCGCACCCTCGAGCAGCTGATCGAGGAGAAGATCGACGACTACGGCGAGCTCTCGACCGGGCACTTGCAAATCATCGCCAATGCGCCGCGCCCGGCCTTGCCCATCATCGCCCGCTATATTGCGCTTTATCCCCAGGTGCAGATTGAGTTCACGCTGTTCGGTTGGAAGGCGGTGATGGACCAGTTGCGTGAGCGCGAGGTCGACATTGCCATCATCGTCGAGCCCGAGTTCAGCGAAGGGCTCTATACGCGGGAACTGGGGACGACGCGTTACAAGGCCTTCGTCTCACCCGACCATCGTCTGGCCAATCGGCGCAGCATCTCGTTGCGGGATTTGCGTCAGGAGGTCGTCATCCTGCCCGAGGACGGCTCTCTGACGCAGCGCGTGGTCAAGGCTAAGGCAGCCGAGCTCGGCTTCGCCTTCTCCCGATTGATCAAGACAGCGACCTTTCCCGTGGTGAAGGAAGCGGTGCTGCACGGCGTCGGCGTCGGCTTCATGCTGGAAGGCGGCCAGTTCCCGTCGTCCAATCTGGTGACCATCGATGTGGAGGAGATGCCGGAGCGCTACCGCGTCTGCCTGGTCACGCCCTCCGACAAGCGCGACTTGCGGCTGGTCAAGAGCTTTTGCGAAGTCGCTGCCGACGCCTCCTACGGATAGGCCCGTAGGCAGGCTCAAGTGTCGCTGTGTTCGGGCTTCTGCCGCTGCTGCGCCAGCCAGTCGCGGGGCCCGAAGCCGAACTGTCGCTGAAAGGCGCGGGCCAGGGCGGTGCTGCTCTTGTAGCCGGCGAGCGGCGCGACAGCCTTCAGCGGCCGCCCTTGCAGCAGAGCCTGCTTGGCCAGGGCCAGGCGCAGGCTGGTGAGGTAGTCGCCGGGCGAGGTGCCGACCCCGTCCTTGAAGGCGGCGGCGAAATTGGAGCGGGACATGCCGGCGATCTCCGCCAGCCGCTCTATGTTCAGCGGCGCGGCCGGCTGCTCGTGCATGGCGGTCAGCGCGCGCGCCAGCTTCGGGTCCGCCAGCCCGGCCAGCAGGCCTCTCTCGGTCAACCCCTCGGCAATGCAGTGCCGCAGCAGCATGACGAGCAGCAGTTCGACGATCAGGTCCACGGCCGCGCGATGGCCGAAGGCCGGCGTGAAGGCTTCGTCGAACAGCCGTTCGAGCACAGGACCCAGCCCGGTCAGGGCATCGAGCGGCACGACGAGCGGCTCCGGCAGGCCGAGCAGCAGGAGATCCGCTTCGGGACCGGTGAAGCTGAGGCGTGCGCAGACCAATTCGGCGCCCGGTAGATCCTCGGCGTTCATGCGGTGGTTCTGAGGACGGGCGAAGAGGATGAGGCTCGGCCGCTCGATGCGCGTGACCGCCCCGCCGCGTGTCTCGAGAGACAGGGTGCCGTGGCGCAGCAGGTGCAGATGGCCCTGGCCGTCTTCCGCGTTGTGATCCGCACCCCCGCAGAGGGAGCCGGAGAAGAACACGCTGGCGCTGAGGCTGCGGCGGTTCAGCCAGGGAAAGACGCTGGGGTCGTCGGACGAACTGCGTGTTTCTTCGGACAAAAGATCGAACCCGAGGACTTAGCTTTCAGTAAGGGCCGGATCGCGGCGCCAGGCCGCAAGGCTCCGGACCCACCCGTCAATGAACTCATTCGGAGGGAACTGCAATGTCAGCAATCATCAAAGCGCTTCGCACGACTGTGCTGTCTGCGGGCTTGGCGCTGGCCGCCGTGCTGGGAACGGCACAGCTCGCCGCGGCGGAGACCGAGATCAACATCGTCGATGGCTATGCCGTGCATGGCTACGACGTCGTCGCTTACTTCGAGGAAGGTAAGCCGGTGATCGGCGACGACCGCTATACGGCAGAGCACGATGGCGCGACCTATCGCTTTGCCAGCGCCGAGCATCTCGACGCGTTCAAGAAGGACCCGGCCAAGTTTGCCCCGCAATACGGCGGCTACTGCGCCTTCGGCGCCGCCATGGGCCGCAAGTTCGACGGCGATCCCAACGCCTGGGCCATCGTCGACGACAAGCTCTATCTGAACCTCAATCAGAAGGTTCAGGAGCGCTGGAAAGAGAACGTGCCCGGCTTCATCAAGGGTGCGGACAACAACTGGCCGCTGATTCGCAGCGTCGCCGACTCCAGCCTCGAAGCCTCTTCCCCGACCGGCGTCACGATCGGCGCCCAATAAGTCCCCCAGTAGCCCCCCGTTCGTCCCTGGGGGGGCGCTGACCAGCCGGTCCGTGTCATGCGGCGCCAAAGCGGCGTCGCATGACACGCCTTTTTTGCATTCCGAGAACCGGCCGTTCCCTATCTGATGATGATTGTCGTGCCGGAGCCGATGCGGCGTCCGTGCCGGCGGTGCCATCGGTTGCCGTAGCGGCCGCCGTGATAGTAGCTGCGGCCCACGAAGCCGCGATTGCTGAAGCGCTTGCGCTTCGTGAATTTCCGGTTGTGGTTCGGGTTGATGATCACGACCCGCTGGTTCTTCCCGGTCCTGAACCCTGGCGCGTAGACCGGCCCTCTGACGCCGTTGCGGAAGACGACAATGCGGTCGTTCCTGTGCGGCTTGGCATGATGGTGCCTTCCACCCTTTTGGTGGTGCTTGCCGTGCCAGCCCTGGTGTCCCTTGTGGTGATGTCCATGCTTATTGCTGTATCCGCCGCCGGCATCCGCCGGGCGGGGCATGGCGGTTATGCTTCCGAAAGCAAATGCCAGGGCAAAAGTGGTGACCGCTATGCGTAGCGTCTGTGCTTTCATATGATCTTCCCGTCCCGCTGCCGGGGCGGGCCTTTCTGTTGCCACTATGCCTGTGCTACGACTTCGGCGATTTCATGATCCCTGCGGACCTGCCGCGATACCCTTCACAATCCTGTCAAACGCGCCGACACACGGGCTCCGCAACGGGCGCGCTTGACCCGACCTGAAGCCGTCGCGGAAGAAGGTAAGGCGAGAGAGAGGGCAGCCCTGTGTATGTCGTCACAGTCGCGTTCGAGATCAGGCCGGAGGCCGCCGCGGCCTTTCTGCCTCTGATGCTGGAGAACGCGCGCACATCGCTGGCGGAAGAGCCCGGTTGCCTGCGCTTCGACGTTTGCGGCGACGAGGCGGCAGAAGGTGCCTCGCCGGCCCGCATCTTTCTCTATGAGATCTACCAGGACCGGGGCGCGTTCGACGCGCACCTGGCGAGCGCCCATTTCCAGCGCTTCGATCAGGCGACCGGGCCGATGGTGACGAGCAAGCACGTGGACTGCTGGCAGCTCCTGGCGCCAGAGACCGGACAAGCGGAGCGGCCATGAGCATCGACAACGAGCTGCGGATAGCCGTGCTTCCCGGCGATGGGATCGGTCAGGAGATCACGCCGCCCTGTCTCGACCTGCTGGCCGACCTGGCCGCCCGGCTGGGCAGCTTCAGCCTCAAGTTCGAGCGTCTGCCGGCCGGGGCCGGCCTCTATCGGGACTCCGGTACGGCTCTGCCTGAGGAAACGCTGCGCGCGGCGGAGAAGGCCGATGCCATCCTGCTCGCGGCCATGGGCTTGCCGGACGTGCGCTACCCCGACGGCCGGGAGATCGCCCCGCAGCTCGACCTGCGCGAGACCTTTCAGCTCTTCGCCGGCGTCCGCCCGGTGCGCACCTTTCCCGGTTTGCCGCTGCCGCTCGCCGACCCGCGCGCGGCGTCGCTCGATTTCGTGCTGATCCGCGAGTCCACCGAAGGGCTCTTTGCCGGGCGCGGCAAGACGGTGGTCGACGGCGACGCGGGCGCCACCGATCACATGGTGATCACCCGTGCGGCCAGCGAGCGCCTCTTCGACTTCGCCTTCGATCTGGCGCGGCGGCGCAAGACCCGCGGTCGGGAAGGCCGCGTCACCTGCGTCGACAAGGCCAACGTGCTCGGCGCCTTCGCCTTCTTCCGCGGCATCTTCCAAGAGCGGGCCAAGCGCCATCCTGACGTCTTGGCCGACAGCGCCTATGTCGATGCCGTGGCGCTCAACATGATCCGCAGCCCCTGGCAGTTCGACGTGCTGGTGACCGAGAACATGTTCGGCGACATCCTTTCGGATGCCGGGGCGGCTCTGATGGGCGGCATGGGCATGGCGCCCTCGGCCGACATCGGCGAAAGCCATGCCGTCTTCCAGCCCTGCCACGGCACCGCCCCGGATATTGCCGGCAGCGGCAAGGCCAACCCGACGGCCATGTTCCTATCGGCGGCGATGATGCTGGACTGGCTGGCCGCCCGTTATGCCGCGGAGAACTGTGCGGAGGCCGCGAGCCTGCTCGAGAACGCGGTGCATGCCGCCTACGCCGGCGGCACCCTGCGGCCCTACGAGATGGGCGGGACCAGCGGGCTCGACGACATCACCGCCCACGTCCGCGCGCACTTGGATATCTAGCCGGCCTCCTCGATGGCCCGACGCAGGGCCGCGCGGGCCAAGAGGCGCGTTGAGTCCAAGGTCGGCAGCGGCGCGTTGGCGTCGTTCATGATCAGCGGAATCTCGGTGCAGCCGAGCACCACGGCATCGCAGCCCGCCTGCTTCATCCCGTTCATGACCTCTTGAAAGTAAGCCACTGCCTCTGGCTTGAACTGTCCGTAGACCAGCTCTTCCATGATGATGCGGTCGATCTCGTCCCGCTCGGCATCGCTTGGGCGCTGGACCTCCAGGCCTTGGGCGGCGAGCTTTTCCGGATAGACCGTGCTGTCGACCAGCCAGCCTGTGCCGGTCAGGCCGAGGTGACCATAGCCGCGCTGCACGGCCTCGTCGGCGACCACCTCGGCGATGTGGAGCCAGGGAAGCGGCGCGCGGGGTGCCACGAGATCGAAGGCCTGGTGGATGGTGTTGTCCGGGCAGATCAGAAAGTCGGCGCCGATCTTGGCCAGCTTCTCCGCCGAGGCCAGCATCAGCGCGGCAACACCCTCTAAGTCCCCCACCTCCAGGCAGGCCGTGTAGTCGGCCAGCGAGGGCGTATGCAGGGAGACCTCGGGATGGGCGTGGGCACGCCCGAGCAGCGCCGGCGCTTCCGTGCAGATGGTCCGGTAGCAGAGGGCGGCACCCTCGGCCGAGCAGCCGACGATGCCGATATGTTGGGGCATGGAACCTCCAGCAGAAAGACGCTAGGCGCTGTTCGCCACCGTATACATATGCACGTCCTGCTGCGGGAAGGGGATTGAAATGTCCTCGGCGTCGAAGCGCTCCTTGAAGCGTTTGGTGAAGTCGAACTTGAGCGGCCAGTAGTCGTCGGCCCTGACCCAGACCCGGACGATCAGGTTGACCGAGCTGTCGGCCAGCTCGCCCACGACGATCTGATGGGCCGGGTCGGACAACGGCCGCGAGTCGTCAGCAATGACGGATTCGATGACGGAGATCGCCTTGTCCATGTCGTCGCCGTAGCCGATGCCGAGGGTGAAGTCGACGCGCCGCGTGCCGTGGTGCGAGTAGTTGACCACGGAGGTGCCCCAGATCGCGTTGTTGGGAATGATGATCTGCACGTTGTCCGGTGTCGCAAGCTCGGTGGTGAAGAGATTGAGGTCGACGACGGTGCCGGCCTTGCCCGCAACCTCGACGTACTGACCGACGCGCAGCGGCCGGAAGATCAGCAGCATGACGCCGGCGGCGACATTGGAGAGGGTGCCCTGGAGGGCCAGGCCGATCGCCAGGCCGGCGGCGCCGAAGATGGCGATGAGGCTGGCCGTCTGCACGCCGAACTGGTTGAGCACGGCGATGACGACGAAAACCAGGATGACATAGCGCACCAGGCTGGAGAAGAAGCCGCGCAGGGTCGCATCGACCTTGTCGGTCTTGCTCAGCACGCGCCGCACGGCGCGCTTGGCCCAGCCGGCGACCATCCAGCCGATAATGAGAATGAAGATGCCGCCTATGACGCTCATGCCATAGGTGGTGAATGCGTCGATCACCGCGCTGATCAGCGCGTCGACGTTGCTTTCGTCGAACAGATTGCTGGTATCCATGCCTCTCCCTTTCTCAATCCCAGTGCGCGTCGCTGCTCTTGCGCAGGCTGCCGGCTCCAACCCTTCACTGTCTATTGGTTGTGGGCTGCTGTGATCTAGCACAGGTGTATTCTGGAAAAAGGGTAAAAAATCTAAGACTTAGGGCCAGTGCTTCAGTCCGGTTTAGCCTCGATCGAGGGGCGACGGGGAAACGCTAGGAGAGGCGCTGTAACGGCGCGCTGTGTGGCCTCGGCCGGACGGCGGGTTCAATGTCGATTTCGTGTGGGTTCGGCGGCTATCTTTTGAAGATTTTCTAAACAAGTTTTGCGTTTTTCGAAAGTTTCAGCAGCGCGGCTTGCTGTTATCAATCGTTCAACGAACAAGAAAGTCAGGGAGGAGGCCATGGTCGCGCAGCCGCGCGCAGGCAACCTATCGAACGTGTCGCTTGAGATGCGCGCCTGGAACATCCGGCGCAAGGCGCTCCTGATGGGCGAGGTGCAGGGCCAAGGCTACATCGGTCAGGCGCTCGGTGTCGCGGACGTTCTGGCGACCTCGTATTTCCATGCGTTGGACTACCGCCCCGAGGATCCGGAGTGGGAGGGCCGCGACCGCTTTCTCCTGTCGATCGGCCACTACGCCATCGCGCTCTACGCAGTGCTGATGGAGGCGGGGATCCTGCCCGAGGAGGAGTTCGAGACCTACGGGATGGACGACTCGCGCCTGCCCATGTCCGGTATGGCTAGCTATACGCCGGGCATGGAGATCACCGGCGGCTCGCTCGGCCAGGGGCTCGGCATCGCCGTCGGGATGGCGCTGGGTCTTAAGCGCAAGAACAACCCGGCCTTCGTCTACAACCTGATGTCCGACGGCGAGCTGGGCGAGGGCGCGACCTGGGAGGCCGTGATGTCGGGCACCCAATGGCGTCTCGACAACCTGATCTGCGTCGTCGATTTCAACAACCAGCAGGCCGATGGACCGTCGCGAGAGGCGCTGGCCGTCGGCGCCGAGGCGCCGAAATGGGAGGCCTTCGGCTGGCACGCCCAGGAGGTCGACGGAAACGATCTGGACGCGCTGGTCGCGGCCTTCGACGCGGCCCGAACCCTGACCGAGCCGAAGCCGCGCGTCATCATCTGCCATACGAAGATGTGCAAGGGCGTCGA
>JANQIA010000232.1 GCA_028282405.1 Rhodovibrionaceae bacterium | reverse complement strand
CCTTCAGGCAGGAGGGAGAGGGATGACACGGCACCTGGCTCTGGCGGCGATGGCGCTGTTTTCAAGCGCTGTTCTGTGGAGCCAAGGCCCAGCCGGCTCGAGCGAAAGCGCCGCGACCATCGCCACCAGCAGCCGCGACGAAATGCTCTGCCGCCAAACGCAAGGTGAGCAGGCACTCGCGCCCTGCGAACGGGCGGTGGCGGCGTCTCCCGAAGACGTTACCCTGCGCCGGAGGCTCGCTTGGGCCTACCAAGCCACCTTCCATGTGGAACGTGCCATTGCCGAGCTCGAAGCCGTGGCGGAACGCCATCCGTACGACGCCAAAGCCTACTACGACCTCGCAGCCATCCACGCCGGCCAGCGTCGTTTCGCGCGGGCAGAGCAGAGCCTTCGGCGGGCGCTGGCCCTCAAGCCTGATCACCGCCCCTCCTACGAACTGAGCGAGTTGCTTTTCGAGCTCACCGGACGCGACGAAGAGCTCTTCGATTTTCATATGCGCCTTGCGCTGAAAGGCCAGCCCGAAGCCATGTTCGATCTGGCCCGCAACTTTGCGATTGCGCGCGGCACGCTGCGCGACGTCAAACGAGCCCGCGACTGGTATACGCGCGCGGCCGATGCCGGCCACGTCCTCGCCATGGAGGTGCTCGCCATCATGCTGGAGGACGGACTCTTCGGCACGCCGCCGGAGCCGGAGAACGCCGCGCACTGGCGGGTCATGGCACAAGAGGCACGCGGCCTGAGATAAATCAGGTCGTTATGATCAGCCACGTTGGTTGACGCTCCGCGGGTCCAGAGCGTCCTGCAAGCCATCCCCCAGGAAGTTGATCGCAATCACGGTGATGAAGATCAGCAGCCCCGGCCAGACCGCCAGCATGGGCTGCGACCAGATCGTCTCCTGCGCGCCGGTCAGCATGTTGCCCCAGGACGGCGTCGGCGGCTGAATGCCGAGCCCCAGGAAAGAGAGCACGGACTCCAGCAAGATGACGTTGCCCACCGACAGGGTCGTGGCGACGATCACCGGCGAGATGGCATTGGGCAGGATGTGGCGCCACATCAGCCGACCCTTGCCGGCGCCAAGCGCGGTTGCCGCACGGACATACTCGCGCTCCCGCAAGCTTAGCGTGGCACCGCGCACCAGCCTGGCCGTGGTGGTCCAGCCGACCAGCGCGATCAGGAAGACGATACGGTAGATGCTGACGCTCTCGCCCTGCAGCCAGTCGGCAGGGAGACCGAGCTTGTTGAGGTCCACGGCGGCCAGCACGATCAGGAGCGGCAACAGCGGCAGCGCAATTACCGAGTCCGCCAGCCGCATCAGGATGCTGTCGAAGCGCCCGCCCAGGGTGCCGGCAATGAGGCCCAAGGTCGTGCCGATGACGGCGGCACAGAGCGCTGCCGCCAAGCCGACGGCGAGCGAAACACGGCCGCCGTAAAGCAGGCGCACCAAAAGATCGCGACCCAGCTCATCGGTGCCCAGAGGATGCTCGGCGGACGGCGGCTGCATGCGGTTGAAGAGGTTCACCCCCTCGGCATCGACGCCGAGCGCCGCCTCGATCCAGGGTGCCGCCAGCGCCGCCACGGCCAGGACCAGGAGCACGAAGAGCGACACCACGGCCAAGCGGTGCCGCAAGAAGCGCTGAAGCAGAATGCGGCCCGGAGAGTGCGCCGGGGCGACCGCGCCCGTGGCGTCTGCGGCGAGCTGGCCCGTCGTCTCTCGCGTCATCGGTAGCTCACCCGCGGATCGAGCCAAGCATAGGCGAGATCGGCCAGCAGGTTGGCCAGAAGCACGGTCACCGTGGCCAACAGCAGGCCGACAAGGGCGAGGTTGTAGTCCTTGCCCATCACCGCGTCGTAGATCGTCTTGCCCATGCCGAGCCAGCCGAACATGGTCTCGGTGATCAACGCGCCGCCGAACAGGGTTCCGAAATCCAAGGCGAGGATGGTGACGACAGGAATCATGGCGTTGCGCAGGGCATGGCGCGTGACCACGCCGACTTCGTCGAGCCCCTTGGCCCGGGCTGTGCGGATGTAGTCCTGTCGCAGGGCCTCGATCATCGCGGCGCGCAGATAGCGCAGGTGGCCGCCGACGCTGGCCAAGGTCAGAGTCAGGGCCGGCAGGATCAGGTGCTGGGCGCTGCTGCCGAAGCTGCCGTCGCCCATGCCGCCCGCCGGCAGCCAACCCAAGGTCACGGAGAAGAGGATGATCAGCAGAATCGCCAGCCAGAAGGGCGGCAGGGAGATGCCGGCGAAGGCGACCAGGTTGACCGCGCCATCGAGCAAGCCGCCGGGCTTGCGAGCGGCCAGCACGCCCGCCGGCAGCGCCAGCGTGAAAGCCAGGAAAAAGGCGAGGCCCATCAGCAGCAAGGTATTGCCGAGACGCGGCACCAGAACATCCAGCACCGGCTGACCGAAGATGCGCGAGAAGCCGAAGTCACCCTGCAGCGCATTGCCCAGCCAAATCAGATAGCGCTCGTAGAGCGGCCGATCGAGGCCATAGAGCGCCTTCAGGCGTTGGGCGTCTTCCGTCGTCAGGTTGGGGTCGCCCGAGATCATGATGTCGATCGGGTCACCGGGCATCAGCCCGATCAGGCCATAGATGACCGCCGACATGACGAGCAGGACAATGAAGGATTCGGCGAGGCGGCGCAGCAGGTAGGCGAGCACGGGGACGCCCTGCGGACCTAGGTGGGCAAGCGATCGGCCGCGCTACCGAGGCGCGCGGGGGCATTCATGGCTTCGAGGCGCAGCAGCAGAGCCGAGTGGTCGAAGTCGGCACCGTCCATCTCGTCGACGATAGTGGCGAAGGCGTCGCGCACCTGACGGGTCAGCGGCAGATCCAGATTCAGCTCGCTCGCCACTTCAAGAACGTTGTTCATGTCCTTGAGATGAATGATACAACGCCCTCCAGGATTGAAGTCCCGCTCGATCATGCGTTGACCGTGCACCTCCAGAATGCGGCTCTGGCAGAAGCCGCCGCCGATGGCTTCGCGCACCGCGGCAGGGTCGGCGCCGCCGGCAGCCGCCAACAGCAAGCCCTCGGATACCGCCTGTATGGTGATGGCGACGATGGCCTGGTTGGCGAGCTTGGTGAGCTGGCCGCTGCCCGATGGCCCGACATGGGTCGCCTTTCCCATAGCCGCGAAGAGCGGTTCGGCGCGCGCGAAGTCGGGCGCCTCTCCGCCGACCATGATGGCCAGCGTTCCGGCGATCGCCCCCGGCTCGCCACCGGAGACCGGCGCATCGAGAGCCCCGAGCCCGCGGGAAGCGAGACGCGCGGCATGGTCCTTGGCCAGCGAGGGCTGGATGGACGACATGTCGATGAAGACCGTTCCGGCCGCCGCAGCATCGGCTGCGCCCTGCCCGAACAGAAGATCGGTCACAGCCGTGCCATCCGTTACCATCGTGATGACCGCTTGGGTGCCCGCCACCGCCTCGGCCGGTGTGCCGCAAAGCGCGGCGCCTTCGGCGCTTAAGGGTTCGGCTTTCTCAGGCGACCGGTTCCAGGCCCGCACGGCGAAACCGGCCTTCAGCAGGTTGGCTGCCATGGGCCGCCCCATGATGCCTGTGCCCAGCACGGCAACGGTCGCGACCGCAGTGCTCATCGCGACGGAAACTCAGTCGTCCCGTTGGGCAGACTTGCGTCCATGGCGTCGGTCTTCGTCCTCCACGCTGCCGGGGTCCTGATCGAAGACGATACGCGATTCGCCGGCCAACGCCAGGAAACGCTTGCCCTTGGCCCGACCGATCAGCGTCAGGTTGGCCTGGCGCGCCAGCTCTACGCCCCAAGCGGTGAAGCCGGACCGCGAGACCAGGATGGGGATTCCCATCTGCACGGTCTTGATCACCATCTCAGAGGTCAGACGGCCTGTGGTGTAGAAGATCTTGTCCTGGGCGGAGAGCCCGTTGAGAAAGAGGTAGCCGGCGATCTTGTCGACGGCATTGTGGCGGCCGACGTCCTCCATGTAGATCAGCGGCCGGTCGCCCTCGCAAAGCACGCAGCCGTGGATCGCGCCGGCATTGAGATAGAGACTGGGTGCAGTGTTGATCTTGCGCGTCAGGGCATAGAGCCAGGATGTCTTGAGCACCGCCTCCTCGGAGAGTGCGACCTCCTCGAACTTCTCCATCAAGTCGCCGAAAACGGTGCCCTGGGCACAGCCGGAGGTCCGGATCTTCTTCTTGAGCTTCTCTTCGTAATCCGTTTCCCGCTTGGTGCGGACCACGACCACCTCGAGGTCTTCATCGACGTCGACGCCTTCGATCTCGTCGTCGGCGTGCAGCATGTTTTGGTTCAGGAGGTAGCCGACGGCCAGGTATTCCGGGTGATCCCCGATCGTCATCATGGTGACGATCTCCTGACCGTTCAGAAACAGCGTCAGCGGCCGCTCGACGACGACGGCGGTCTCGACACGCTGGCCATCCTGATCGACCCCTTTGACCGCCTGGGTCAGCCGTGGATCGTCCGGGTCCGGGCGCAGAAGGAAACCCGCCAGCGTTTCCGGTTCGGCTGCCTTGGCGCGGCCGCGCGCCAGCCGCCGCGGCGCGGCGTCCTCGCCGGCACCCTTCTCTACCTGTTGGCTGTTTTCCATGCTCCGCTTCGCTTTCCTTGCCTAGGCACCCGCCCTTAAACCCCATATGTAAGCCGAATAGGCCAACGAAACCAATCCGCCGCCTGCCGATTCGCATGGCAGAGCGCGCGAAAGGACCCCGATGATCAGCCGCTCTCTCGTCTTCGGCCTCCTTGCCGTCGCGCTCTCTGGCCTCGTCTCTCCGGCCAACGCTACCGAGGAGCCCCCCTTGCTGGCACCGCTGGTCGCCGCAGGCGAGCTGCCGCCGCTCGCCGAGCGCCTGCCGACCAAGCCACGCCAAGACCTGCCCCAACGCATCACCTGGAAGAACGGTGCTTATGGCGGCACCTTGCGCATGCTGGACCGGGGCGGACGCGATGCCCGCGCCTTCATCGTCTTCGGCTATGCGCGGCTGATGACCTGGAACGAGGATCTGGTCCTCGTGCCGGACATTCTGCTCCGCGTCGATGTCGAGGAAGGCAAACGCTTCACCCTGCACCTCCGGCCCGGCCATCGTTGGTCGGACGGCGAGCCCTTCACCAGCGAGGACTTCCGTTTTTGGTGGGAGGATATCGCCAACAACCCGGATCTCTCGCCGCGCGGCTTGCCGAGCAGCCTGCTGGTCGAGGGCGAGGCGCCCGCAGTCAGCTTTCCGGCCGCCGATCAGGTGCGCTTCGTCTGGACCAAGCCCAACCGCGAATTCCTGCCGGCGCTGGCCGCCACCAGTCCGCAGTGGATCTACCGCCCGGCGCACTATCTCAAGCGCTATCATCCCCGCTATCATCCCGTTGAGGCGCTGGAGCAAGAGGCCCAGGCCGCGGGCCTGCCCAACTGGGCGGCCCGCTTCGAGCGGCTCGACCGTCCCTACGCCTTGAGCAACCCGGAACGCCCGACCTTACAGCCCTGGCGCCTCGAAACGGGCGGCGGTGCGAGCGGGCGCTGGCACGGGGTGCGCAATCCCTACTTCCACCGGGTGGACAGCCGGGGTCGGCAGTTGCCCTACATCGACCGCCTGCTGCTGTCGAAAGCCGGGTCGCAGCTCATCGCCCCCCGCACGGCGGCCGGCGATAGCGACCTGCAGGCCCACGGCTTGACCTTCAGCCACCTGCCCGTGCTGAAGGGGCAGGAAGAGGTGGCCGGCTACGAGACGAACCTCTGGCCCATCGGCCGGGGCGCTCAAATGGCCCTCTACCCCAACCTTACGACCAAGGACACCGCCTGGCGCGACCTGCTGCGCCAGCGAGATGCCCGCCGCGCTTTGTCGCTCGCCGTCGATCGCGACAAGATCAACCAGGTTGTCTATGCCGGACAAGCCTTGGGCGGGAACAACGGGCTTCTGCCGGAGAGCCCGCTCTACCGGGAGGACGAACGCTACGCTTGGGCAGCCCACGACCAGGCCGAAGCCAACCGCCTGTTGGACGGCTTGGAGCTCAGCCAGCGCGACCAGAGCGGCTATCGGCTCTGGCCCGACGGGCGGCGCATGGTCCTGGTCATCGAGTTCGGCGACGTCGATCCGGCCGAGTCCGACGTTCTGCAGATCATTCAGAGCAACTTCGCCGACATCGGCATCGAAACCCTGATCTCCGGCCGGGGGCGCAGCGTCTTCCGTCAGCGCGTACGGGCCGGGGAAACTGTGATGAGCCTGTTCTACGGACTGGCCAACGGTCTGGCGCGTCGCGAGATGAGCCCAGCCGAGCTGGCCCCCACCAGCACCCGCCAGAACAACTGGCCCGCCTGGGGGCGCTATATGGAAAGCGGCGGCCGTAGCGGCGAGGCGCCCGACCTGCCGGCAGCCGAGCGTTTGCTGGCGCACTACCGCGCTTGGCGCACCGCCGAGACCATGCAGCAGCAAGACGAGGCCTGGCGTGCGATGCTGGCCATCCACGCCGAGGAGGTCTTTTCCATCGGCTTGGTGGCCGGCGTGCTGCAGCCGGTCGTCGCGAAGACAAACCTGAGAAATCTCCCGAAAGAAGGCGACTATCTCTTTGAACCAGGAGCCTATTATGGCCGTTATCGACCCGACACTTTCTGGTTCGAGTAGTCGCTGGCAGGACCGGTCCTACGACCACCTCTAAGCGCAGGTGCGACGCTGGCCGCCGATTAAGAAGATGTCATACTTTGGTTTTCTTCACCTCGGCAGGTCCTTATGTTCCTCCACACATAAGAAAAAGGTAGAGGGAGCCGCCCGGTCGAATGGAGATCAAAGGCAAGAAAATACTCGTCTGCGACTGTGAAAAGAGCATGCCGCTGGAAGGCGGCGTGCTGTCGGCCGTCTGCCGCAAGGTCGGTGCCGAGGGCGAAGATCTTCAAGTGGGAACGCAGCTTTGCCGGGCACAGCTCGGCAACTATGAGAGCATTCTGGGCGGCGATGGCGGCCTCGTCGTAGCCTGCACCCAGGAAGCCCCGCTCTTCGCCGAGGTGGCAGATGAAGCCGGCAGCGTAAGAGACATCGCCTTCGCCAACATTCGAGAGAAGGCCGGCTGGTCTCGCGAGGCGGAGGTAGCCGGGCCTAAGATCGCCGCGCTTCTGGCGGAAGCGTCCCTGGCCATCGAGCCTACACCGGCGGTCGCTTTCGAATCCAAAGGCGTCTGCCTGGTCTATGGCCACGACGAAAGCGCCATCGAAGCCGCGCGCCAGCTCAAGAGTCGACTCGACGTCACCATCCTGCTGAGCGGCCGCGACGAGGTGCTGGCCCCGCGCGTTATCGACGTGCCGATCTTCCGCGGCCGCATCAGCAGTGCGCGCGGTCATCTCGGAGCCTTCGGCATCAATGTCGACGGCTATGCGCCCGCCCTGCCCTCTTCCAAGCTGGTCCTGGAGTACGAGCCGCCGCAGAACAACGCCTTCAGCGAATGCGACCTCATCCTGGACTTGACCGGGGAAGCGCCGCTGTTTCCGGCGCACGAACGGCGCGACGGCTACTTCCGGCCTGACCCGGGCAATCCCGCCGAGGTTCAAAAGTGCCTGTTCGAGATCGGCGACCTGGTCGGCGAGTTCGAGAAGCCGCGCTACGTCAACTACGACCCGGACATCTGCGCCCATGGCCGCAGCAAGAAGACGGGCTGCACGCGCTGCCTCGACGTCTGCCCGGTCGGCGCCATTACATCGGCCGGCGATACGGTTGAAATCGATCCGCATATCTGCGGCGGCTGCGGCATGTGCGCCAGCGTCTGCCCTACCGGTGCGGCGACCTACCAGCTTCCTGCCGGCGACTCGCTCTTCGAGCGCCTACGCACCTTGCTCGCCGCTTATCACGGTACCGGCGGCGAACGACCGGCCTTGCTGGTCCACGACGAGCGCCACGGCGAGGAGATGATCTCGCTGATGGCCCGAGGCGGCGGCGGCTTGCCGGCCCGGGTGCTGCCTTTCGCGGTCAACGAGGTGACCCAGATCGGCTTCGACTTCCTGGCCTGTGCTTTCGCCTATGGCGCCAGCCAGCTTGTCGTGCTCGTCGGCCCCGACAAGTCGGGCGAGCTTAGCGGCCTCGCCAGCCAGCTTGCCCTCCTGGAGACGGTGCTCGAGGGGCTGGGCTACGGCGGCGGCCGGCTCGAGATCATCGAGGACCAAGACCCGGATGCGGTGGAAGGCAAGCTCTATGGCTTGCCGGACCGCGGCGCCATGCCACTGGGCAGCTTCCTGCCCATCGGCGGCAAGCGCAGCAAAATGCGTCTGGCGCTCGACCAGTTGCATCGCAACGCGCCGAACCCGGTGGAGTTTCTGCCGCTGCCGGAAGGCGCCCCCTTCGGCACGATCGAGGTCGATACGGGCGGCTGCACGCTCTGCCTGGCCTGCGTGTCAGCCTGCCCGGCCAACGCGCTGCTGGACAAGGAGGAGCGGCCCTGGCTCGGCTTCAACGAAGAGGCCTGCGTGCAGTGCGGTCTCTGCAAGGTCACCTGCCCCGAGAGCGTGATCACCCTGAAGCCCCGCCTGAACTTCACCGACAGCCTGCGCGGCGCGGAGATGCTCAACGAAGCTCTTCCGTTCAACTGCATCCGCTGCGGCAAGCCTTTCGGCGTCAAGCGAAGCATCGACCGCATCAGCGAGCAACTCGCCGGCAAGCACTGGATGTTCGGCGACCGCAGCGCGGTGGAGCGCATCATGATGTGCGACGACTGTCGCGTGATCGTGCAGTTCGAGGACGATAGCGCCCCGTTCAAGGCAGGCGAGCGACCGGTTCCGCGCACCACAGCCGACTACTTGCAGAAGATCGCGGCTGAAGAAGACGAGGACAGCGAGCCCAAATCGTGAGCTCCTACGACCGCCGCGTTCACGCCTATCGTGCCGATCTGGCCGACGTAGCCCTGCGCGGCCAGGTCGACGCTGCGCGGTTCGTGGCGCCGCAGCCCTATCACCTGATGGCCCCCTTGGCCGACTTGCACCGCGCGCCGCGCCTCGATGCCGAGGTGGAAAGCCAAGCGCTCTTCGGGGAAGCGGTTCAGGTGTACGAGGTGGCCGATGGCTGGGCCTGGGTGCAGCTACAGGAAGACGGCTATGTCGGCTATCTGCCGGCGGAGGCTGTAAAGCCCGGCCACATTGAGGCCACCCACCGGGTTTGGGCCACCAGCACGCCGCTCTTCCCCGAAGCGACTCTGAAGGCGCCCACGACAAAGTTCCTGTACTTCTGGTCGCAGGTTCGCGTCATTGGCGACCGTGGGCGCTATGCCGAGATCGAAGGCGGCGGTTGGCTTTGGAAAGATCACCTTCGCCCCCTCGATACCCACGAGCCCGACTACGTTAAGACGGCGCAGCGTTTTCTGGAGTCCCCCTATCTCTGGGGCGGCAAGAGCAGCCGCGGGCTGGATTGCTCAGCCTTACAGCAGCTTGCCCTACGCGCTGCTGGCCATGGCGCGGCACGGGACAGCGATATGCAGTGGGCCGAGGGCGGCCCGGGCCTGGGCCAAGTCTTGGCGCCGGACAGCCCCCGGCAGCGGGGCGACCTGCTGTTCTGGCAGGGCCACTGCGCCATCGCCCTGGACGCGCAGCAAGTCCTTAACGCCACGGCAGGCCACCTGGCGACCGTGATCGAACCCTTCGACGAGATCGACGGTCGGGCCCGACAGGACAGCCCAGAGGGCCTGCTCGGTCTGCGCCGCTTGGCGTAGCTGCGGCTTTAGGGCTCGAAATTCTCTCCCGAACTGCTTATTATGTTCGAACAGACATATCGGGCCGGCAAAGAGCCCGGACATGAGGACGGCAGGACGTATGGACAAGCTTGAGCAGACCATGGGCGACAGCGGCGCGGCAGTTTCTGAGGCGGGTGGCGAAGCGCCCTTGATCGACCCCTTTCAGCGGGCGATCAGCTACCTACGGATTTCCGTAACCGATCGCTGCGATTTCCGCTGCGTCTACTGCATGTCGGAAGACATGACCTTCTTGCCCAAGGCCGAGGTCTTGAGCCTCGAGGAGCTCGACCGGCTGTGCAGCGCGTTCGTGCGCCTCGGCGTCCGCAAGCTGCGGCTGACCGGCGGCGAGCCCTTGGTACGCCGCAACATCATGTGGCTGATCGAACGCCTGGGTCGGCATATCGGGACCGGGGAACTCGACGAGCTGACCTTGACCACCAACGGCAGCCAGCTTGCCCGCTTCTCCGAGGAGTTGGTGGCGGCCGGCGTCAAACGTCTAAACGTCTCGCTCGACACCTTGGACCCGCACAAGTTCGCGGCAATCACCCGTTGGGGTAAGTTCGACAAGGTGATGGACGGCTTGGCCGCCGCTCAGGCCGCGGGCTTGAAGATCAAGATCAATTGCGTCGCGCTCAAGGGGGTCAACGACGACGAAGTCCACAACCTGGTCGCCTGGTGCGGCGAGCGCGGCTTCGACCTGACCTTCATCGAGGTCATGCCGATGGGCGACATCGGCGGCGAGACCCGCGTCGAGCAGTACTGGCCGCTTTCGATGCTCCGGGCCGAGCTGCAGAAGCGTTGGACCTTGAACGAGATCGAATACAAGACCGGCGGCCCGGCCCGCTATGTCGAGGTCAAGGAAACCGGTGGGCGCATCGGCTTTATCACACCCTTGACCCACAACTTCTGCGAAAGCTGCAACCGCGTCCGCTTGACCTGCACCGGCACGCTTTACATGTGCCTTGGACAAGAGGATGCCGCCGATTTGCGCCAGCCGCTGCGGGCCAGCGACGACGATCAGTTGCTCATCGCGGCCATTCGGGAAGCGATCACCCGCAAGCCGAAGGGCCACGATTTCATCATCGATCGCCGCCGACGGGGACCGGCAGTCGGACGCCATATGAGCGTCACCGGCGGCTAGGGAGAGATACGCCCCTCCGGCAGAGGCCTAATGAGCACAACGGCGGCGGGGACAGTGATCATGCTGAGACGCTTCGGCCGATATGCCGCAATGGCGCTCGGCCTGTGGATGGCCGTTCAGTCCGGCAAGGCGACAGCGGCAGAGGTCCCGCTCAGTCTGGAGAGCGGAGAAAGCGTCAGCGTTTCGCGGGTCGTGATCAGCAACGGCCGGGGCAGCTTGGCGGTGGCTGTCGCCGATGGACAGGTGCGCCGGCTGCAGAACAGCCCGCAGCTCACCGGCGTTCCGACCCTGAGAGACCTTGCGGCCAGCGAATACCCAGCGGCCGCCTTGCGACCGGATACGCGCATCGGCGCGGCCTGGCATGACGGCGACGCCCTCTTCGTCGTGCTCGACGAACCGTTGGTCCGTCTGGAGACGATCGAGAGCGTCACCCTGTTCAACGAGCGCTGGAGCTATCGTCTGCTGGGCCGCGTCCAGGCCTACAGTCTCGACATGGCCCAGGACCTTCCGGGCCTCGGCAGCGTGCCGACCGTGCAGCGCTGGTTGCGCCTGCTGCCCGAGCCGGACGACGTGCGCCTGCTGACCTTCGGGACCCGGCGCAGCCCGCTTACCTTGCTGTCGGCAGGCGCCAGTGCCCGCGAGGATGTCGAGACCTTGAACAACTTCTACGCCGGCGACGTTCACCGCCTGCAGGAACAGCTCGGCATCGTCGTCTATCCAAGCGAAAGCGCTGATTAAACAAGGGCCTTTTGCCTTGGGATAAATCTGCTTTACCGGCTTCAGGCGACTCGGAAGCAGTTCTAAGACTTGCCCTGCGCTGCGCGCCGAACCTCCAATGCCCCAGGGAGCCCTGCATGACCGCGGTCAACCGCAACGACCTTGAGATCGTCCGCCACATCCGCCAGAGCTTCGATGAGGAGCTTGACGACGGCGAGCGCATCGCGCTGGAGCGTCTTGCGTTGGTTGCTCAGAAAAGCGGCGCCGCCGACGAAGCCACCTTGGAGAAGGCGAACCGCATCGCACAGCGCCTGGGATTGCGCACCTTCGGTCCGCCGAGCCCGCGGCCACCCGCCCCGGCAAACCAGCAAACAGCCTTAGCGGAGGCGCCAACGGCAGCGACCGCGGAGGCGGATGTCGCGAGCGCTCCGACCGACTCGTCGCAGCAAGCAGGAGCCCCCCACGCCAAGCGCGGCTTTCAGCTTGTCGTCTACAGCAAGTCCGGCTGCCCCTACTGCGACAAGGCCAAGGCCCATCTGGCCGAGCAGGGCATTCCTTTCACCGAGACGCGTCTCGATGACGAGACCGCCCGCCTCGCCTTCTACGAGACCTCGGCCGAGCGCTGGGGCCGCGCCGTTTCCAGCATGCCGCAGATCGTCATCGAGGTCGGCGGCCTGGAGACCTTGATCGGCGGCCACCGAGAACTGCTTCAGAGCGGGCTCGAACGGACGATCTGGGAGCTGTAGAGCGCCTCGCTACTCGATCGTCACCCGGTGGGCGAAGTCGTGCCCATCGGTGATGGTGATCTGCTCGAAGCCCAGCAACTTGGCGAGATCGAAGAAGGTAAAGCGGTCCTCGACGCCGTTCTCGCGGAAGATCGGTAGGCCGCGCGCGAAGGCCGTCATCATGGCGAAGAGGCCCCGGGCCCGATAGATCGAGTTCACCCGGTCGTCCTCCATGGCGACGATGATCAGCTTTTGCGCCTCCGTCCCCTTGGCGAACATCACATAGGGCGCAGGGTACGGGGCCTCGAGCTGCTTGCCGGTGAAGCCGGTGACGAACCCGAGCCGCAGGGCGCGGGACGCTTGCGGCATCGTCTCCGCGCGAGCGTTGTAGACTTCGCTGCTGCCGGGCTCCGGATAGTAGTAGCCGATATGGCGCTCGGCATCGCCGTCAGCCGTGTTTTGAGCCAATGCCGAGCCACTGGCTACGCATGCCAGAGCCACCGCGCCGAGAACCGTGGGTAGGAATTTACGAACCTTCACCCTGCCTCCTTCTCTTCCTCACATGCGGGAAGTTCTTGTCAAAGCCATTCTCTCCGCTTTACTGGACTCCTTCGCCCGCCGTCCAGGAGTTTCCCGCGTCGGATGCCTGCTCCCGAGACCCATGACAGCGATGTGGCCGATACGCGTCACGCCGAGTCTCCCAGTCACGTGGACAAGGCGAGCGATCG
>JANQIA010000119.1 GCA_028282405.1 Rhodovibrionaceae bacterium | reverse complement strand
GCTGCTGTGCTTCACGGCGGCGGCCCTGGAGCATCAGGTGCGCGCGTGGCTCGATCTGCCCCACCCCGAGAAGAGCTGAGCGCCAGCGCGCCCGGCGTTGAGGCCCTGCCCGAAGCGGTCGCCGCCTGGACGGCCTGGCTGCACGGCGAGCGCCGCGTCTCCCGCCACACCCTGGAGGCCTACGGCCGCGATCTCGAGGCCTTCCTCGATTTCCTCGGCATGCATCATGGCGAGGCACCGAGCCTCGCGCTCCTCTCCGGCCTCCAGCCGGCGGACTTCCGAAGCTGGCTGGCCCATCGCGCGCGAGAAGGCTTCGCCCGAACCTCGACGGCCCGCGCGCTGTCCGTGGTGCGCAGCTTCTATCGCTGGTGCAGCAAGCGGGGCCTGTTGGAAAACGCCGCCATCGGAAATCTGAAAACGCCGAAGCGCCCGGCCGCCGTGCCCAAAGCCATGACCGTGGGCGAGACCGAGGTGCTGCTCGACCGACTGGGGGAAGACAAGGCCGACTGGACCGACCGGCGCGACCTTGCCGTCCTTCTGCTGCTCTACGGCTGCGGCCTGCGCATCAGCGAGGCGCTAGGGCTGACCGCCGAGGAGGCACCACGGCCCGGCCAGCCGGCCCTGCGCGTCCGCGGCAAAGGCAACAAGGAACGGCTGGTGCCGCTGCTGCCCATCGTGGTGGAGGCCATCGCCGCCTACCGCGCCGCCTGCCCCTACGACCTCGACGGCGCCAGCCCACTGTTTCGTGCCAAGCGCGGCGGCCCCTTGGGCGCCCGCGCCGTACAGGGGCGCATGCAGGCGCTGCGCAAGCTCTGGGGCCTGCCGGAAAGCGCGACACCGCACGCCCTGCGCCACTCCTTCGCCACCCACTTGCTCGGTGCCGGCGCCGATCTCAGGAGCATCCAGGAATTGCTCGGCCACGCCTCGCTCTCGACCACCCAGCGCTACACCAAGGTCGACGCCGCGCGCTTGCTCGAGGTCTACGACCGGGCGCATCCGAGATCTTAGCCCGCATGCTCCCACTGTCACCCTTGGGCGGGGCCAGCGGCCCGTCCCGAGGGTCCACGGCAGAGTTCCGTGCGGGCCGATGAGTGGATGCTCGGAACTCGGCCCTGGGCCTAACGGCCCCGAGGGCCTCGCCCAAGCATGACAGTTCGGGGTGAAGGTGCCACTGGTTGGACCTCACTGGACTGAGCTGGGAAAGCACGGGTCGACTTCACCGCTGTTCCAGCCGCGTGAGACATGTTGCAAGCTTCCTTCCTGATCGAAACGAAAGCCCAGCGTACCGATCCAGATGCAGCCGTTCTTCTCATAAGGTTCAGCGAAGACGCGCCCGAGGTCGACGCGACCGTCTTCTCCAAGCGCATAGCCGCCGGCCTCCGGGCGCGCCGTGCGGAGGCGCTGCTCGGTGGCGGCAAGAAAGCCCTCCTCGTCCCGCGCGGCGAACGCGACCGGCAGCAAGGTCAGAGCCTGCCTTAAAGCAAAGTCGGCAGTGCGGCGCTCGACGAGACTGTAGGATTGGGTCACGGCCTTATCGATGCTGACATAGAGCCACCAGAGGTTCGAGGCGACCAGGAGTGTCGCCAGTACCACCGTCAGTGCGAGAAGAAATCTCGATTGCCTGTCTTTCACGACCATGCCCCGTTCAGGTTGTCGGAGGAATTGCCACACTAGCAAAGGAAAGCGGGCCGCCCTACGGCACCCATGCTAGTCTCCCGGCATGGACAGTTCCCCCACCCCACCACCGCTCATCCGCCGGGCCGTGCCGGCCGACGCAGTGGCCTTGAGTGCGCTCATCCTGCGCACCATCCGGACGAGCAATGCGCAGGACTATCCGCCGGACGAGATCGAACGGGTCTGCGCCAGCTTCACGCCTGGGGAGGTAGCGAAGCAGATCGCCCTGCGCGACGTCTTCTTGAGTCGCGCGAAGGAGGCAGCCGACGCGCCGCCCGTCGGCACCGTCAGCCTCGGGGTCAAGCCGCGGCCCTCCGGCGGCGAGACCGCCAAGCTCCACGTCCTCTTCGTCGCGCCCGAATGGCAGGGCCGCGGCGTTGGTCAGAAACTGGTCGCGCACCTGGAAGCCCATGCCCTCAACCAGGGCCACAGGCTGATCCAGGTCTCCTCCTCGCTCACCGCGCGGCAGTTCTACCAGCGGCTCGGCTACCGCGAGCTCCGCTTCGAGCCGCGCGAGGAAGGCTCGACCTACTTGATGGAAAAGCCGCTGGGGTAAGCGGGGTGAGGGTTGGAAGGCTGCCCAACTCACAGAGTGTCATCCTCGGGCTTGACCCACTGCTGTCCGGTTGAGCGTCGCGGTATTTGCGGTAAGGGATTGCGTTGGCTTGTGTATCGGAGCTTTTGGCTTTAGGGGGACTTGCCGCGGCAGCCAGAGGTCTTTTAGCGCTGCGCGCCACCCCCCACCCGGCGCTGTGCGCCGACCTCCCCCTCAAGGGGGGAGGTGTAAATGACTGCGATGAAAGCATAATTCCCTCCCCCCAGCGAGGGGGAGGGTTAGGGTGGGGGGGTGTCCGCGGAGCGGACAAGAGAAGGCGGTCCCCCACTCAACCGGACAGCAGTGGGCTTGACCCGAGGATCCATTCATCGACCTGCGCCTGGCACAACCATGGATCCTAGGGTCTCGACGTTCCGTCTCGCCCTAGAGCGGAATCATTTTAGGTGGAAGCATAGCCTGAGTTTCTGAAGAAGGCGGCGCATTCTTTGGGTTGGAAGCGGTCGAGGGTGCGCGCGATGGCTT